>JARXAQ010000060.1 GCA_029865825.1 Rhizobium sp. | reverse complement strand
AGATCGCGCAGACGGTCGCCATGAGATCGGGGAAGAGCTCGCTCAGCTGGTTGAGTGGCGTGTCGACAACCGGGCAATCCTCCATGCATTCGATGGCGAGCATGGCGATGTTGTCGTCGGCGAAGCGGACGATATCCGTGGCGCCGGGGAAGGAGATGCGGCGCAAAACCATCTTGCCGACCTCGATCTCTGGTGAAATCGTCACGTCGATCGGCAGGTTGTCGCGGCTGAACAGATCGGCATATTCCGGCAGCAGATAGTTCTGCGAGCGGATACGGGCGATCTTCGTCGGCACGTTGAACAGGGAATGCGCCACCTGACAGGCGGTCATATTGATCTCGTCATAGAGGGTAACTGCAATCAGCATGTCGGCCTGATCGGCACCTGCACGGGCGAGTACGTCCGGATGGGCGCCGTGCCCGACATAGCCGCGCACGTCGAGCGTCTCTGTGATATGGGCGACGAGCGAGGCGGAGGTGTCGATGACGGCAACGTCATTATCCTCCTGCGACAGGCGTTCGGCGATCCCGTAACCGACCTGACCCGCACCGCATATGATCACTTTCATGGCGTATTTCCTGCCTGGTCCGATCGCACAGACCAGACTCGTTTGACTTGTTTATACGCCAAGCGATTTCAGTTTGCGATGCAGGGCGGACCGCTCCATCCCGACGAATTCGGCAGTACGCGAAATGTTGCCGCCGAAGCGATTGATCTGCGCGATCAGGTAATCGCGCTCGAACATCTCGCGCGCCTCGCGCAGTGGCAGCGTCATGATGTGTGTGTCGTTGCTGGCGGACACCTTTGGCAGCATGTCGGAAAGATCCTGCGGCAACATTTCCGCGGTGATCGGCGAATCGGGGCTGTCGCCCTGCGCGAGGATCATCAGCCGTTCGATGTTGTTGCGCAGTTGGCGGATGTTGCCCGGCCAATCATTGGCCTGCAACACCGCCATGGCGTCCTCGCCGATTTTGCGCTGGCGGATGCCGGCTTGTTCGGAAATCTGGCGCATGAACATGTCGACGAGGAACGGGATGTCTTCGCGCCGCTCGGCAAGCGCCGGTACCTTGACCGGCACGACCGCCAAACGATGGAACAGGTCCTCGCGGAACCGCCCCTCGGCGATCTGGCCCTCGAGATTGTAGGCGCTCGACGAGATGATACGCACATCGACCTTGA
The DNA here is from genome assembly GCA_029865825.1 of Rhizobium sp. GTDB lineage: Bacteria > Pseudomonadota > Alphaproteobacteria > Rhizobiales > Rhizobiaceae > Allorhizobium. The sequence continues at coordinate 5,043 of JARXAQ010000060.1, read as the reverse complement.
CGCGTTTGGAGCCGCCGACCCGCTCGAACTGTTGCTCGACCAGCACGCGGAGGATCTTGTTCTGTGTCTCGCGGGGCATTTCGCCGATCTCGTCGAGATAAAGGATGCCGCGATGCGCCTCTTCGAGTGCGCCGATACGCCTCGGCTGGCCGGGCGTGCCCTCGGTGCCGAACAGCGCCATTTCCATTCGGTCGGGCGTAATCGCGGCCGCATTCAACGAGATGAAGGGGCCACCCACGCGGCTGGAGCGCTTATGGATCATGCGGGCCACCAGTTCCTTGCCGGAGCCGGAGGGGCCAAAGATCATGATGCGGCTGTTGGTCGGCGCGATCTTCTCGATCGTCTGGCGCAGCTGTGAGACGGCAACCGAGGTGCCGATCAGTTCCACCGCGTCGCCGGTGCGGCGCTTCAGGTCCGACACCTCGCGCTTAAGTTTGGAATTCTCCAGCGCACGTTCCGCGATCAGGATGAGGCGGTCGGCCTTGAAGGGTTTTTCGATGAAGTCGAAGGCGCCGCGCTTGATCGCAGAGACGGCCGTCTCGACGTTGCCGTGGCCGGAAATCATCACGACCGGAAGATCGGGATGGCGCAGCTTGATCTCGTCGAGCAGCGACAGGCCGTCGAGGCGGCTGCCCTGCATCCAGATGTCGAGGAAGACGAGACGCGGCACGCGATCGGAAATGGCGGCCAGCGCGCTGTCAGCGTCATGCGCCGTGCGGGTTTCGTGGCCTTCGTCGCTGAGAATGCCCGAGACGATCTCGCGGATGTCCTCTTCGTCGTCGACTACCAGAATATCAGAGGCCATAGACCTTTTCCTTGTCGTTCTCGCTGTCGATGGTGGACGCCTCGGCGCGGGGGAGGATGATCCTGATCATCGCGCCCCTGCCCCGGTCGAAGTCGGCCGGAGCGTCGTGCAGCTCAAGCTGTCCGCCATGCTCTTCTATGATCTTCTTGACGATGGCGAGACCAAGGCCCGTGCCCTTCTCGCGCATCGTCATGTAAGGTTCGAGAATCCGGTGCCGGTTCTCGGTCGGCAGTCCACGGCCATTGTCGATGACGTCGACCGCAAAGCGGTCGTGGTCGTGGTCGAAATAGGATCGCACCAGGATCTTGCCCTTGCCGAGTTCTTCGACCGGCACGGCCTCGACCGCCTCAACTGCGTTCTTGACGATGTTGCTGACCGCCTGGGCGAGCATGCGGGCGTCGAAGCTACCTTCCAACGGTTCATCACCGAAGTCCCGGTGGAAATCGATCTCGCTGCTGCCGATCTCGCGCAGGAACACAGCATCCGTCAGGATCTCGCGGAGGTCCGCGCGCTGCTTGGCCGGTTTCGGCATGCGGGCAAAGGCCGAGAACTCGTCGACCATGCGGCCGATGTCCTCTACCTGGCGGATGATCGTATCGGTGCACTGGTTGAAGACGGCCTGGTCGTCTTCGGCGATGTGTTTGCCGTATCGGCGCTTCAGCCGCTCCGCCGACAACTGGATCGGGGTCAGCGGATTTTTGATCTCGTGGGCGATACGTCGGGCGACATCTGCCCAGGCGGTCGAGCGCTGTGCCACCACCAGATCGGTGATATCGTCGAGCGTAATGACGTAGGAATCCTCCGAGCCCCGGGTTTCCTCACGCGTCACCTGGACATTCAGCGTGCGCTCCTTGCCGCCACGGATCATGTTGATCTGCTCGCGATATTCGCCGCGATGGCGCACGGCGGCTTCGGTCAGCACGCGATCGACCTCGGGCGCAACGAGCGAGAGCTTTTCGCCGATCAACTGGTCGGCCGGCAACGCCAGGAAGAATTCGGCCGACGGATTGACGATGGTGACGATGCCGTTGTCCTCGACGCCGATCACCGCCGCCGTTACGCCCGACAGCACCGCTTCGATAAAGCGCCGACGGTCGTCGACTTCGTCCTTGGCCTCGAGGATTTCATCGCGCTGCGAGCGGATCTGAGAGACCATCTTGTTGAAGGTGCGCGAGAGGCTGCCGACGTCACCATCGGCGGCGCGCACCGGCACGATGACATTGAAATTGCCCGACGCAATGCTGTCCGCAGCTCCAATCAGAAGCCGGATCGGCCGGACGATCCGGTCGGCGACCGCGATCGCGGTCCAGATTGCCGCCAGCAGAACGATCAACGCGAAACCGAGATAGAGGATGGCGAAGGCGATCTGCAATGTGGTGCGGCCGTCCTCCATCGACTGGTATTCGGCGGTATTCTCCTCCATCAGCCGCATGGCCTGCATGACCTTCGGATCTACCGCCCGGATGGTGTAGAGGTAGGTGCCGGAGATGGAGTCAAGTTTGATGATCGCACCGACGAGGTTGGTCACGCCCGGCGGGATGAGGGTCGGCTGGCCGGCAGCGGCGCTCTCCAGCGCATCACGCGGAATCGCGGGCAAAGGCTTTTCCGTCTCGATGTCAGCCTTGGTGATCGCCGAGCCGTCTTCGCGCACGAGGAAGGCGCCGAGCATGCCGCGGCCGCGCGCCTGGCGGGTCATCAGTTCGACGAAGCCGGTGCGATCCAGGTAGAAGAGCGCCCGATTGCGCTCCAGATCGTTCGCCATGGAGATCGCCTGGCCCTGCAGGTAGCTGGCATTTTCCAGCATATAGGCCTGGGCGACGTTCATCGACGAAGAGACGATCGACTGGGTGCGGATCGAAAACCACCGATCGAGGCCGACATTCAGCGTGATGGAGGCGAAAATTGCGACAAGAATCGCCGGGGTGATCGCGATGATCGAAAAGAGCGCAACGATGCGCACATGCAGCCGAGCTGCGGCGCGGCCACGGTTACGTGCCTTGAAGAGCCGGAGAACCTCGCGACCGATCAGGAACATCAGACCGACGATAAACAGCGAGTTGACCACCGCAGAGGCGATCAGAACCCGTGAGGTTGGCTCGATGGGGGTAAGACCCAACAGGATCGGCAGCGTGAAGCTGGCACAGAGAAGCGCACCGCCTGCGAGCAACAGGCCTGGCAGCGCAAAGGATGCCCTGCGGTCCTGCGCCATCGCCGCCTCAACATCTGCGGCGGAGGCTCTCCTCACCCGTGCCATCGATTTCCCCCAAATCCGCCGGAGCGGATCTCTTCATTGCGTCCGGCGTCGTGGCCGGATGTGTATTTCTTGCGTGCTGGACGGCCGATGGCCGAGGACCAGCACCTGGAGATCAGGCAACAGGTCGCAAAGCCACGTGGCTTTTGAGCAACGCAATGTGGCGAAATTGCAACGGAGCCTTACGGCATGTCAAGCCGAGCGGGAACTGCGATAGACCGAAACACCGAGTTCGCGGATCTTCTTGCGCAGGGTATTGCGGTTGAGACCGAGCAGGTCGGCCGCCTTGATCTGGTTGCCGCGCGTCGCCGTCAGCGCGGCGAGGATCAGCGGATACTCCATCTCGGTCAATACCCGGTCATAAAGGCCGGAGGGCGGCAGCGCTTCGCCAAAAGAAGCGAAGTAGGTGCGCATGTTCTCCTCGACTGCCTGGGAGATCGTCATCGATCCCGACGCCACACCCGCCTTGGCAATCGGGCTGTCGGAGATGTCGGCACGCAGCTCCTGTTCGACGACCTCGCGGGCAATGACGTCCTGCGGATAGAGCGCCATCAAGCGGCGAACGACGTTTTCCAGTTCGCGGACATTGCCCGGCCAGGCATAGGATTTCATGACTTCCAGCGCTTCCTGGTCGAAACGCTTGACGTCGAGGCCTTCCTTCTCGCCCTGCTGGATGAAGTGGCGGACGAGATCTGGAATGTCCTCTGCGCGGTCGCGCAGGGGCGGCAGGCGCAGTGGCACGACGTTCAGGCGATAATAGAGGTCTTCGCGGAACAGGCCCTGATTGATCGACTGCTTCAGGTCCTTGTTGGTCGCGGCGACGATTCGGACGTCCGTACGGATCGGCGTGCGCCAAACAACAGTGGTGTATTCGCCCTGCTGCAGCACGCGCAGCAGGCGGGTCTGGGCGTCCATCGGCATGTCGCCAATTTCATCGAGGAACAGAGTGCCGCCCTCGGCCTGTTCGAACCGACCGGTGGAGCGGTTCTGGGCGCCGGTAAAGGCCCCCTTCTCGTGGCCGAAGAGTTCCGATTCGATCAGGTCCCGCGGGATCGCGGCCATTTTGATGGCAACGAAGGGGCCATTGCGGCGCTTGCCGTAGTCATGCAGCGCCTTGGCAACCAGTTCCTTGCCGGTGCCTGATTCACCGGTGATCATCAGCGTCAGGTCCGTCTGCATCAGACGGGCGAGAACGCGGTAGATTTCCTGCATGGCGGCCGAGCGGCCAACGAGCGGCATGCCATCCTGCATGTCGTCATCGAGACGGGCCGGACGCTTCTTCGGCTCCGACAGCGCACGGCCGATGATGGCGATCAGTTCCGTCAGATCGAAGGGCTTGGGCAGGTAGTCATAGGCGCCCTTCTCCGAAGCCTTGATCGCGGTCATGAAGGTGTTCTGGGCACTCATGACGAGAACCGGCAGATCCGGTCGGGCCTTCTTGATCCTCGGCAGAAGATCAAAGGCGTTTTCGTCGGGCATGATGACATCGGTGACCACAAGGTCGCCCTCGCCCGCCGAAATCCAGCGCCAGAGGGTCGCGGCATTCGAGGTGATCCGAACGTCATAGCCTGCCCGGCTGAGGGCCTGGTTCAAGACCGTGCGGATCGCAGCATCGTCATCTGCAACAAGGATGGTGGCCGTCATCAGTTCGTTCCCGTGGATTTGGCAAGGGGCGCATCGTCAAGCGCCGTCTCTTTCGACATGGGCATCAGGACCCGGAATGTGGTGCGGCTCGCCTGGCTATCGCATTCGACGATGCCGCCATGAGCGCCGATGATCTTTGCGACGAGTGCAAGGCCCAGACCCGAACCATTGGTCTTCGTCGTGATGAACGGATCAAAGAGGTGCGGCAGGAGATCGGAGGGGACGCCCGGACCATTGTCGTGCACGCAGAATTCGAGGGGCAACGAAATCTTTTCCCGCGTTCCGGCGACCGACAGGCGGATGCCGGGCCGATAAGCCGTCGTCAGCATGATCTCGCCATCCG
>JARXAQ010000352.1 GCA_029865825.1 Rhizobium sp. | reverse complement strand
ATCCGTCCAGCTTCCATTTAGTCTAACTATCCTTTTCACATCTATACTCCAGTTTCCCTGCAAGCTCGGCATAAAAATGAATAAGAAGATTGCTATAAATTTGCAAGCAGGCCAAATCACAGCCAAAACTCAAGTACAATGTCAACATTACTATTATGGAAAATAACTCCTTTCGGTGAGCAATAAAAAATCATGCGCATAATTTGAGACGATTAAAGATTTCGCCGAAAAGGAATTCTCACGGCTCAAACTTTTTTTTATCGTCATCCGGTTTGAGGTCGTTTTTTGTCCTACGCGCCTCCTCCACCTCGCGACGCTTACGTTCCTCCCATAAAAGGGCGTGGTTCTGAAAAGCCGTGATGATGTCGGCATCGCGATTTGCAAAGCAATCCCGGAACGTCGAGCCAGCGGTATAAGCTTCGTCAAGATATGGATGCACTTCGTGCGGCGTCAGGAGTTTGAGCGCTGCGAAGGCATCTGCTCTCCAGTACTGGGCCGTTAGTTCGTCCAGGATTTGGCCTATGTATGGGCGATGCCCCCACAGTTGATACCGCACTGGGAAAAGCTTGCGTTCTGGATCGGCTTCCCACTCTGCTTTCATCTCAGCTTTGCGACTAAGATTGATGCCGCGCTCATTCAGCATCTGGGTCCACTGATCATAGGTGTAGCCGTCGCAATAGTCATCGCAGCCGGACGCAGGTGCATAGTCGTTATTTGGATCGGGCGTACCAGGTGACGGTTCAGGGATCGGCTCGGTCCGGCACATGAAAAGCAAGAACTTCGGCCGCATTGCTTCAATCGTCGCGAAGAGTGCCAACAAGAGCATCAAAAGCAGACGTTGGCGGCGCTTTCTGGCTTCGGCGGTGCGGCGACGAAGCTCGTCGATACGACGGCGATATTCATCCTCGCGCCGCTCTCGTTCACGGCGTCGCCGTTCCTTTTGTCGTGCGATTATGGATTTTTGTTTAGGCGTGAGCTGATGCACCATGGGGTCTCCGAGCTGTCCAATTGGATCACATTCGAAGAGTTGAGTGTCCGCATGCAAGGAACAACGCTTACGGACTGGGTTAGGCCAATCACGGCAAGCGCCCGCGAAGCTGTAACCTTTCGGTGCGCATTTTTCCCTGATAAACAACGTCTTGATGCAGCCCTACATTGAGTCGGGCACTTAGGAGATCAAATTGCGTGTCTACAGATTGGAGCCTAGAACAGGCCTCAAGCGCTATGCCATTCAGCAAGACGGGTTCTTCATTCTCGGCGATCCGCAGCTGGGTCGTAAACGCCACACGATGAAGAATCGGGTGTTGGTTCGAACCGAGCAAGAGATGATCGACCTCATCGTCAACCGGCAGCACTATGTGCGTGTAGAGAGCGACGATCCGCGCGGAAGCCTTGTCAGGCGGAACTTATACATCGACGGAAAAAAGGTTAGTTGAAAGACGGGACTCAGGACATTCAGTTTTTCTGTACCTCTCTGAAACGCCTCACATTTGCTCTTGGGCAATTGCGCATCAGCAGCTATTTTGCGCCGTAATTCGAGGGGGCGGAATTTGGACACCGAAGCGGATACCTGTAGGAAGGCCGTCATTCCCAGGCTTGTCGAAGCCGGTTGGGACCGCCCGCCCTATGCAATCAATGAGCAACGGTCATTCACAGACGGGCGTATCGTATTCGTTGGCGGTAAGGCTCGAAGGGGGCGGCAAAAGCGAGCGGATTTTATCTTGCGCTATCGGCCAGACTTTCCCATTGCCGTGGTCGAGGCAAAGTCAAAATACAAGCACGCCGCTGACGGGCTCCAGCAGGCCAAGGAATATGCGGAAATTCTTGGTCTGAAATTCGCTTATGCGACGAACGGCCGGGAAATTGTTGAGATAGACTTCACTACAGGGATGGAGCGTGACCTGACCGCGTTTCCGTCTCCACAAGAGCTTTGGGAGCGTCTGTCGCAATCCGAAAAACTCGAAGACGATGTCAGGGAGCAGTTGCTCTCTCCAACCTTCCCCGACAAGGACAAGCCTCTTCGATACTATCAAGAGATCGCCGTCAATCGCGCGGTGCAATCAATCCTTCAGCAGCGCAAGCGCTCCCTGCTGACCCTTTGCACCGGAGCTGGCAAAACGGCCGTTGCGTTTCAAATCTGTTGGAAGCTTTGGAACGGTGGCTGGAATCCGAAGGGAAAGAACCGGAAGCCAAAAATCCTGTTCTTGGCCGACCGCAATGTTCTCGTAGATGACCCGAAGGACAAGGACTTTAGCGCCTTTGGAGACGCCCGCTTCAAAATCAGCGGTGGAGAGGTCAGCAAGGGGCGCGACATTTATTTCGCGATCTATCAGGCGATTGCGGGTGATCAATCCCGTGACGGCCTGTTCAAGGAATATGCTAGGGATTTTTTCGACCTTATCATAATTGACGAATGTCACCGTGGCAGCTCCCGTGATGATAGCAATTGGCGTGAAATCCTGGAATGGTTCGCGCCCGCCTATCAAATCGGCATGACAGCCACGCCCAGGCGAGAGGACAACGCCGATACTTACGACTATTTTGGCGATCCGATTTATGAGTATAGCCTCGCTCAAGGCATCGCCGATGGCTTTTTGGCACCGTATCGTGTTCACCGCGTCATCTCCGATTTCGATGCTGCGGGCTGGCGTCCGTCTCAAGGTGACCTCGACCGCTACGGTCGGGAGATTCCCGATGCGCAGTATGGAACCCGAGACTTTGAACGCGTGATTGCGTTAAGGGCGAGGACCGACGCTTTCGCTACCCATCTGACTAGCTTCCTAAAGCAAACGGATCGCTTTGCGAAAACCATTGTCTATTGCGTCAATCAAGAACATGCCCTGGAGATGCGCAACGCACTTGCACGGCTCAATGCAGACCTTGTGAAACAAAATTCAGATTATGTTTGCCGTGTGACCTCCGATGAAGGTGACATAGGGTCGGCATACCGTGCCAAGTTTCAGGACATCGACAAGGCAACGCCAGTTATACTCACAACATCGCATCTGCTAACAACAGGTGTAGATGCCCCCACTTGCAAGAATGTCGTTCTGGCGCGCGTCGTCGGCTCAATGTCGGAATTCAAGCAAATAATTGGACGTGGAACGCGCCTAAGGCCCGACTACGGCAAACTGGCCTTCAACATTATTGACTACACTGGCACCGCCACCGAAAAGTTTGCCGATACGGCTTTTGACGGCGAGCCAGTCAGAGAACGTGAACAGGTCATCGACCAGGATGGCGATGTCATGGAAGAGACTGAGATCACGGCGGGTACCAATACTCCCGGCGAAGATACGGACACGACCGAGATTGATGACACGCTTGGGGGGCTCACCGACGATATCGAACCGGCATTGCCACGAAAGTTCTACTATGACGGTGGTAGAGTCGAGATCGTCCGACAACTAGTTTACGAACTAGATTCCGACGGGAGGCAACTCGCTGTACGTCAGTTAACTGACTACACCGGCGAGAAGGTGCGGACGCTGTATCCCAATGCTTCAGAACTCAGGAAGGATTGGCTCGACCCCGGCCGTCGTGCCGACATCATCGAGCAGCTGGAAGACAAGGGCATCGACACGCAAACGCTTGGTGAGGCTGTGGGCAAGCCCGACGCCGATCCATTCGACCTGCTTTGCCATCTTGCCTATAACGCGCCACTTCGTACTCGTCGCGAGCGCGCTGAACGTCTGAGGCGTGAAGAATCGGCGTTCTTCGAACAGCACGGAGACAAAGCCCGCGAAGTGCTCGATGCGCTCATCGAAAAATATGCAGAACACGGTACCGCTCAATTCAGAATGCCGGACGTGCTCGAAATCCCCCCCTTCAACGATTGGGGGAACGTTGTGGAAATCGCCGCTCGGTTTGGCGGCGGCAAGGCCATGCGCGAAGCCGTCAACGAATTGCAAAAACGCCTTTACGGCGCGTAAGAAAGAGAAATACCCTTGGCTCCTCGGCAACAAAAGAAGAAGCAGCAACAGACAACCGCCCAACGCCTCGACAGTATCATCAAGTCGGCGCGCAAGATCATGCGCAAGGACAAGGGACTGAGCGGCGACCTTGACCGTCTGCCAATGCTCACTTGGATTATGTTCCTAAAGTTCTTGGATGACATGGAGCATATCGAGGAAGAGCGTGCGGAGATTGCGGGTAAAGCGTATCGCGGTGCGATTGAAGCACCCTATCGTTGGCGCGATTGGGCAGCTGAAGAAGACGGAATTACCGGCCCCGACCTGATTGACTTCTTGACGTTGGACGTGGCCGAGCGCCCTGACGGAACCAAAGGTCCAGGCCTGTTCGCCTATCTGCGAAGCCTTCGCGGGAACAATGGCACACGCGGGCGTAAGGATGTCATTGCGACCGTTTTCCGTGGCCTCTCGAACCGCATGGAAAGCGGCTATCTCCTGCGTGATGTGATAAATCTGATTGATGGAATCCATTTCGATTCCTCAGACGAGATTCACACCCTCGGTCGTCTATATGAGACCCTGCTGCGCGAAATGCGCGATGCCGCAGGCGATTCCGGCGAGTTTTATACGCCGCGTTCCATTGTGCGCTTCATGGTCGAAGTCACTAACCCACAGCTCGGTGAAGCAGTTCTCGACCCGGCCTGCGGCACAGGCGGCTTTTTGACGGAAGCCTATGCCCACATGGCCAAACAGGCCGATACGGTCGAAAAGCGCGAGGTCCTCCAATCGTCGAGCATCTTCGGCGGGGAAGCGAAACCGCTTCCCTTCCTTCTGGTGCAAATGAACCTTCTGCTACACGGCCTGGAGGCTCCAAAGATAACGCCGGACAATTCACTGAAAGTTCGTCTGTCGGAGATAGGCGAGGCCGACCGTGTGGACGTTATCTTGTCAAACCCGCCCTTCGGCGGGGAGGAAGAAACCGGTATCCTGAACAACTTCCCCGAAGACCGGCGCACGGCAGAAACGGCCCTGTTGTTCCTTCAACTAATTATGCGTCGGATAAAACGTGGGGGCAAAGGACGCGCCGCTGTCGTCGTTCCACATGGCGTACTGTTCGGCGATGGCATCGCGGCGCGTATCAAGGCGGACTTGTTGAAGGAATTCAACTTGCACACTATTGTGCGATTGCCCGAAGGCGTCTTCGCACCCTACACGGATATTCCGTCAAACATTATCTTCTTCGATACAACCGAGGGAACTGGCGATATCTGGTTTTATGAACAGCCTAAGCCAGACGGACGGAAGAAGTATTCGAAAACTGCGCCATTAACCTTCTCCGAACTCGCGCCCTGCCTCGCTTGGTGGAACACGCGCGAAGAGAACGAACAGGCGTGGAAAGTATATGGTCCAGGTCTTATTGAAACCGATGATTCAGGCCGCATTATTGCCTGCAATCTTGACCTGAAAAACCCGAACGCAGGCGGTGTCGTCGATCATCGCACGCCGTTCGAAATCGTGGAAACAATTGAAGCCAAGGAGCAGCACATCCTCGCGATAATGGGTGACATCAAGCGCGCTCTGTCGGAGATCGCATAGTGGCTTGGCGCACCGTTCAGCTAGGCGAAGTTCTATCGCAAAAGCGCAATAGGGTCCGTATTGACCCTAGCAAGCTGTACAAACAGATCACGGTACGATTATGGGGCAAGGGCCTCACGTTACGCGGGATAAGCGACGGATCGGAGATTGCCGCTGAAAGCCAAGTTTCGGTTGGGAAGAACGATTTCCTGATATCTAAGATCGATGCGCGTCATGGAGCATTCGGGCTAGTTCCCGCTGAACTTGAAGGCGCAGTGGTGAGCAACGATTTCCCTTGCTTTGAGGTAAGACAAGACCTGCTCGAACCACGCTTCCTAGAATGGTTTTCAAAAACGGAAACCTTCGTGTCCGTCTGCCGACGAGCAAGCACAGGCTCCACCAACCGCGTCCGTCTGAAGGAGGAACGTTTCCTCGGCTTCGAGATTCCGCTTCCTTCGCTGGACGAACAACGAGCGATTGCTAACCGGTTAGACAAAGTGCACGCGAAGCTCAAAGAACGTGCAGCTGAAACTGCAGCGGTCGAACGCGAAGCCAACGCCATGCTATTCAATCTGTTCCGAGAAATAATCGACGGGGCGCATTACCTCCCGCTTTCCAAAGTGGCACCGCTCGTACGGCGTCCCGTGGAAGTCGTTGTTGACGGAGAGTATTCAGAGCTAGGCGTTCGTTCCTTCGGCAAGGGAACATTTCACAAGCCTTCGCTCACCGGTGCGGATGTTGGTAACAAGCGCCTGTTCGAAATTCACCAAGGCGATTTGCTTTTCAACATCGTTTTCGCATGGGAAGGTGCAATCGCTGTTCCAAGCGCTGAAGATCACGGCCGCGTCGGTTCACATCGTTTTTTAACGTGCGTTCCCGAACCAAAACTCGCCATAGCAGAATTCCTGCGCTTCTACCTTCTGACCCCGGAAGGCCTGCAAAAGATTGGGAAAGCCTCCCCCGGCGGGGCCGGAAGGAACCGGACCTTAGGCATTAAGAAAGCTGAGAACATCCTGATACCTGTCCCTGACATTGGCGTGCAGCGACGCTTTATAGAGTTATGCGCCCAAGTCGATCAGATACGCAGCATTCGTGCATCTGCCGCAAAAGACGTGGATGCCCTTATCCCAGCCATACTACACGAGGTTTTCGAACGGACGGCGAACAAGACCGAAGTGGCTTCCGTGCTTTCGGGACCGAACGTTATTCGACCGCCCGATAATCAGGAATCCATAAGTGACAATCCTTTCAAGGAGGCAGTTCTTGTCGGAGCAATCGTCAAAGCGTTCCACGAAGACAACGGCCAACCGATAGGCAATTTCCGACTGCAGAAAGCGGTCTATTTCGCGCGCCGCCAAATGGGCGAAAGTCTGCTCGACCAGGATTATCTACGGAAAGCTGCAGGCCCTTATAATCCCAACATGCGCTATTCCGGCGGCATCAAGATTGCCACGGAGAAGGATTGGATCAAGCGCGCCACCGGCAAATACGGAGAAGGTAACGCGCTGGGCGAATCCGCCGCCGAAATAGAGGAATGGATCGAGCGCTATCAGTTCGCCCCCGCCACCGCCTGGGTACGTGACCGGTTCAAATACAAATCCAACGACCTGTGGGAAGCGCTGGCAACCATCGACTACGCCATGCTTGCGCTGGGCCGTGACGGCATCCGACCAACCGCTGCCGCCGTCCTTTCCTACATCGCTGCCGACGACGAATGGCGACCCAAGATCGAAAAACTGCGCCTAACCGAAGCGTCAATCCAAAATGTCATGGTTGAGCTTGAGAGCTTGTTTCCGGACATAGGAGGATAATTGGCCAAAGGAAAGCTTACCGACGACGAGCAATTCAGACGCCTGTGCGAAAATGGCTTCGGCTTCGTTGCAAAGGCCATAGATCAACTGTGGGACAACGGTTCTCCAGACGCGCTGAAATACTCGGTCATCAACTTCTATTCCGGTGTCGAACTGCTTTTGAAGGCGCGCCTCATGCACGAACACTGGACCCTGATCGTTGCCGATCCCAGCAAAGCAGACCTTGACGAATTCCTGAACGGGGGGGCGCAAACTGTCGGCTTGAAACAAGCAGTTCAACGGCTGAATAAAGTAGCCAAGGTCGCCGTCCCTCCCAACGCAATAAACTCGTTTGAAGAGCTGCGTAAGCATCGAAATCGGATGGTTCATTTTTACCATCCGATAGACGTGAATGAGCCTGACCAAGCAAAACAGCGAGAATCCGTTATCTTGGAACAATGCAGAGGATGGTTCTACCTGCGCCGTCTGCTTGGCGACGAATGGAACGAGGTGTTTGCAGCGTTTCAGAATCAAGTCGCAGCCATCAACGCGGCAATGAAGCGACACCGAGAGTATTTGGGTACGGTCTACGACCAAATCCGACCCGAACTAGAAGCTGCTCGCCGAGAAGGCGCAACACTGGCAACTTGCAGCGCGTGCGGCTTTGAAGCGCAAGTGCTCGACGATATCGGCCCGCAGGAACATAAGTGCCGGGTTTGCCTTGCGAAAGAAAGCTTCTTGCTGCACGTCTGTCCAGACGAAGATTGCGGCGAGAAGACCCTACTGGCCATGGAAGAATGCGAAGCATGGGAGTGTGAGCATTGCGGCACGTCTATTGGACTGGAAGACGTGCTGAACGAGTATACGGTTGAAGGTAAAGCAGACTACGACGAACCCACTATGCCAGCGCTTTGCACCGAGTGTGGGCACATTCCCGAAACAGCGGGCACTCTCGACGATGGCGAGACGGTATTTTGTTTCAACTGCTTCAGTTGGCCCGAGAAAATTGAGTATTGCCAGTGGTGTAACGAGCCATTTACGGGCGATGCGGAGGGCACGTATTGGTCCGGCTGTGAAAAATGCGAAGGGAAAGCGGGGTGGAAGCGAAATGAGTGAGGAAAAAGTCCAGCGACTTCCGCCCACACCAAGCGTCCTCAAGAAGCTTTTTGCGTATAGTGGCAATCTATGCGCGATGCCGGACTGCAACAACTCGTTGGTCCACAAGTCAGGAACAATGACGGGGAAGGTCGCACATATCCATGCAGCGGAGAAGGGCGGCTCGCGTATTGAAGAAGGTATGAGCAACGAAGATCGCCGCTCAATAGAGAATTTGTTTATAGTTTGCGAAACCTGCCACGATGTTATCGACGACAAAGCAAATGAAAAAACATACTCTGCGAAGAAACTGAAATCGTATAAAATGAAACACGAAGATCGGTTTCGCAAGGCTGAGCTGCAATTCATCGAGAAGTATGCAGACCTAACGCAACAAGCTGCGCCGAAGGTGCCAAAATCTCTTAAGCGGCTTTCGGAGGCGATTGGGGTTCAAGAGCTATACAGGGCGGAAGATGAAATCGATGGAATTCGAGAATTCATCGGAAAGCTTCGCGAACTCCCATTGAATCAGCGTCGCTTTGCGCTGAGCGTTGCAGAGAGAATGAAACGTCGGGGTGTGGAGACGCTTCCTGTAGATGACGTGGCGTTAGCTTTTGGCATCGGGCATACCAAGCTCAAAGCCCATATGGATTTGATTGAGCATCATCTCTTGGGCAGCGTCGATGAAGACTTCCAACCTGGAAAATATGTGGTGAGCCTTTGGGACCGAAAGCCTGCCGGAAACCCTTGGATCGAAATTCTCGAATTTTGCGAGCAGTCGGGTGACGATCCAGAAGAATTCATCATCGAGCTGAACTTCTCGCTCTATGACAAAAAGTAGCCTGTGAGAAGCCAATGACTGAGGAGCGGATCGAGCGGTTTTTCTGCAATGCCTGCAAACAAAAGACCAAGCATTTCATTCGTGGCGAATACAACAAACACGATGATGAGGAGGTCTTTTGGTACAAGCAGCGTATGCTCATTATCGAATGTTGCGGATGCGAGCATCTCGAACTTGTTAAGATGACGCTGTTTTCGGAAGATGTGGAGTATTTTGACAACCCACATACCGGAGAACCCGATAGCGAAGGCAAGTGGGACGAAGTCATTTATCCCCCTGTCACCTCCCGCAACCCACCGACTTGGTTCGAAGACTTGCCAGACCCAACGCTTCGAGCAATTTCAGATGAAATCTATAATTCTTTGCAGACCGGCTCCCACTATCTGGCAACGTTCGGTTCGAGGACGCTGATAGACCGCTTGATTGTTCTGACCGTCGGAGACAAGGGCAACTTCCAAAGGGGGCTACAGGCCTTACAGGACGGCGGTATGTTGTCACGGCATGAACGCGATATCTTGAACCCAGTGGTTGATGCCGGAAACGCCGCAGCCCATCGCGGTTGGGCACCAACAAAAGAACAAATCGCTGTTATACTCGACACGGTTGAGGGGCTGATACACAGACTCCTTGTATTGCCGAAACTGGCTGAAGAGTTGGAAGAGGCTGTGCCCAGCCGTGGGAGCGGTGTGAAGACCAAAGCAGGGAAGCCAGTCGTCACCGTGAAAGACAAGATAGGCGCAGCACCGAAGGATTTGCGCGCAATTTACGACGAACTGGCGGGAAAGTTGCGGGCGCTGGGCGCTGATGTGACCGTTCACCCACAAAAGCATTATATGGCGTTTCGTCGAAATCGGAATTTCGCATCCGTCCAAATCTACAACCAGAAACGCGTTGTGCGCGTCTACTTAAACCTCGATCCCGACGCCGTTGAGTTAGACCCGGCAATGATGCGCGACGTGCGCCAAATAGGGCATTTCGGTACGGGTGATTTAGAAATCACCCTTAAGTCTAAGAAGGACATCGAAACGGCATCCGACTGGATCAAGGCGAGCTACGACGCCTCCTGACCGAGAGCCCTAATGGCATCACATAGCGCAGATGGCTTGCGTTGTGTATTGCCATCTAGTTCTGGAAAATGGACATTGAAAGCGTCTGATCGAACACTCGGTGTGACTTCAAGAACCCAGGATTAACCGTCACACTCATCACCTACGCGGTTCTGGCCCTTGAGACGGCTCATCAAAGGCGGTTGGTTCTGGCTTTTGTTTCTTTATCCATTCAAAAAGCGCTTCCACGGAGTTAAATCGTAGTAGGCCGCAGATTTGAGCGACCGGGTTCGTGACAAATAGCACTAGAGACCCGCGCCCCGTGACAGCGACATCTTCAAGTAGCCAACTGAGGTAGGCCTCAAAACGGTCGAGCGACAACGAGTTTTGTCCGCTCAAAAACTCCATGATGAAACTTGCCGCTGGTTTCCTTTGTGCGACACTAGGCAGGGCTTGCCTTAAGCCGCAGTTTGCGCCGAAAACAGAGTGATTGCAGACCTCGTGGCGGTAAATATTGGTATAAATGACTAATTCAGCGTCGGCCCAAGCTATGAAATGCGCGCTATCATGGAAGGAACGCATACGCGTATTACGATTAATACTTCTGCATAAATGTAATCTTAACGGCTTTTCCTTCTCGTCGCGAATGCTACGCTCGTATGACTTGAACTCGACGAATGAAAACCTATCATTCGCTGACAACAGGTAATCGGCCCCGGTTTTGCGATCTTGTGAGTTCAAAGACAGCGCCAGCGTCTCCAAACCGCGTTCTCTTGCCGTTTTGCTAAGCGTGTCTCTGAAAGCATCAATTACGGATTCTTCTATGCCCATTTCATCTTCGTTGGTGACCATGGTTCCCACTTTGGTTTGCTGTCGCGGCCTTAAATCACCAAGCTTTTAAGATTCCGATATCAACCATATCGTCGGTCGAAGCGTTGACATCATGCGGGCTTTCAAGGTGGTCCACATAATTGGTACACCCGATCCCAACAGGTCGGTGCATTCCGCCTTGTTTCCAGAGGCTCTTGGGTGCGTGCTGAGAAGATTCCATTCTCTACAGCGTCGAGGGAATAGCTCGTAGTCTGGATCAGCGTTCCACGCCTTCTGGAGCCCGACCTTATGGCTGAGCCGAATGCCGCGCTTGTATCGCATCCGCGTCCAGTGCTCATAGGAATAGCCGTCGCCATAGTCTCCACTGCCACGACGTGGAGCATAATCGTGCTATGGTAAGGGTGTGCAGTCTGTCGCATCAGGAGCGGGGTTGGTTCGGAATTCAATCGAACGAATGAATAATGTCAGGATTGATTCCTGCATCGCGAGTACGGCCAGCAGGAACTGCAGCATTCCCTGGCGGCAGCGTCTTGCTTCGATTTGGAGGTGCAGTCGCCCCGATGCGGCAGCGACGTTCTTCCTGGTTTTTGCCTTTAGATTTATGTTCGGACCGAAGCCCTTGTCTTTGCATCGTTAGTCTCTTCGAGATAAATGGTCTCAAGGGGATTTATGGGCGACAATCGCCTATTGATAACCGGGGCTTAGCCGCCGATCCTCGATGTACTCTTTTGCCAGTTTCAGCGTTTCAAACGGACCCTTTGCAAACAAAAACCAGCCAGGCCCTCCAACCCCATCGGTGTATCGGTGGCGGTAACGGTGGCGAGGTCACGTGATGAGTTCAGAGTATTTCGGGAAATGAGCAAGCGCATCAAAAGCTTACGGCTGGTCGGAGTGGAGTGATTCGAACACTCGACCCCCACGTCCCGAACGTGGTGCGCTACCAGACTGCGCTACACTCCGTGACCAGCGGCGCCTCTATAGACCAGCGATTTTCCAAGTACAAGCGGGGAATGCGGACATCGGCGTAGAAAGTCGCATTTTTTCCGGAGCCACGCGGAAATCACCGGTTTTCAACACTTTGCCGCGTGTCACGCCCGGCACCCGGCATGGCTGCCGAGGGGGCGGGCGGCAGACCGCCTATCGATGCCCGCTCGGCCGGCAACCCGACGCGCCCCGGGCCGGCGATCCCGGCTCGCCCTCCCCCGCCCCCCCGGAGGCACCCTGCCCTTCGTTGCGCGGACGCATCAGATGGAAATTTTACAGTGTGTGACGCGCACTACCAATTTCCCCTGTCGGCATTTGTCGATAAAGGCAGGAGTGGAGCGCGCGACCGGCAGCGCACCGCAAAACCGGGCCGGACAGACATATTCGTGGTGCAAGGGGCAGCGACAATGACATTCCGCAATATGGTGACGGCAGGCCTCGTGGCCGCTCTCGGACTGACAGCCGCCGGCTGCACCACAACCGGGGCTCCGAAAGGCGACGTCGAGGCGCGCTGGAACGGCCAGCAGGCCGGCGCCTTCTTCGCCAAGTTCGGCCCGCCGGTCTCCGACGCTGCTTCCGGCGCATCGACGCTCTACACCTGGCGTGGCGCCAACAAGACACGCGTGATCCCCGCCACTTACGAGGATCTCGGCAATGGCAAAAAGGGCAAGTTGCTGACCCAGGCCCGCACACAGTATCTGCGCTGCGAAGTGCAACTGACGGTCTCGTCGGATTATGTCATCCGCAGCATCCGCACCGTGGTCGACCGGCCCGGCGTCAATGGCGGCAAGAGCTACTGCGCCGAATTCCTCGCCGCCGACTGAGCGATCGCGCCTTCGTCATCCAAAAGCCTCCGGCCACGCAAGAGCCGGAGGCTTTTTTTGTGCCGTGAGGGCACCTCAACGAAGGCAAGGGGGCCGGCCAACATGCCGGAGACGTCGGTAAAGCCCGCAACGGGAGGACGCCGTGGATGACGCCCTCCCCCGATACGCGAGACAAAAACCGATGCGCTTCTCGACGCTTTACCCTGATGGAAGCGGTTTGTTTATAGCGAGATCAAGGTTAACACTATGCTTACATGGCCTGGATTTTCTGGTTAATTTTCCGTGACTTGCAACAGAATTCGACGCCTGTGCCAACGTCGGCGGACAGATCGCCCACATACGGTCGCGCACAGTCCGAAGCCTGGAAATCCGGGAAAAGTCCGGGCTGCGCATGGATTCCGCCTTGACGTTGTTCTTGTTATGTTCGCATCATCGCCCATGACCAGAACGCTCGACACTCTCGGAAAGGCCCTGCGCCACAACATGCTGGTGGTGACCACCTGTCGCGACTGCGAGCGGCAGGCGCGCTTCCTCGCGCGCGACCTTGCCAGCTTCTACGGCCAAGGGCGCGATCCCCATTCACTGAAATTCCGCTGCACGCAGTGCGACCGGCACAATTGCAAGATCACCCTGATGGACAATCCTTACGACCGGACGCCGGAAACGATCGTCTGGCGGCCGGTGAAGGTGAAGCTGTGAGGATGCTGTAGGTATCCGTTGCTGCGGTTCTTGACCGGGTATGTGGGGATGGCTGGGGCGTCAGAATTCCCAGCTAAGAAATTTTCACTTTCGCAAGCCTTTGGGATGGTTAATACTTCCTAATCCTCTAATATTCAATTACGACAGTCTTTTACGACAATCCGTAACGACAGTCCGGTACTATTTTGGGCAGGACCCATCATGGCGAAAATCGGCGAAACGGAAATCCGCGGGACAAGATTCAATTTATGCGTTCAGTGCTGGCGATTTGCAGCGATTTACCGTAATGACGCGCGCATCGAGTTTCGTAAGTTCAGTTCGGGTCAGTCATCCATGCTTTTGAAGCGAACATGCGACATCGCCGGCGTCCTGCTGGCGCTCACTGTTTTCGCCATACCCATGGCCATTGTGGCGCTTGCCGTGCGCGTCACATCCGAGGGACCTGCACTCTACTGGTCGCAGCGCGTGGGCCGCGGCAATCGCCTGTTCTCGATGCCGAAGTTCCGCACGATGCGGACCAACACGCCCGTCGTCGCCACGCATCTTCTCGGTGACGCCGCACGGCATCTGACCCCTATCGGCAGTTTCCTGCGCAAGACCAGCCTGGACGAACTTCCGCAGCTCTGGTGCATCCTGAAGGGAGACATGAGTTTCGTCGGCCCTCGCCCAGCGCTTTTCAATCAGGATGACCTCGTCGCCGCACGCACGGCTCAGAATGTGCATTTGCTGCTGCCGGGGCTCACAGGCTGGGCCCAGGTAAACGGTCGAGACGAGCTGGCGATCCCGGAGAAGGTCGCGTTCGACGCCGAATATCTCGAGCGTCGGAGCTTCCTTTTCGATTTGCGCATTCTAGGCCTGACCGCCATAAGGGTTATGGGCGCTACCGGTGTCCAGCATTAGTGAGTTGAATGACACGATCATGCTAGCTTCCAATTGGATCAACCAGTCTCTGGTCAAGCGCATCAGAGACAAGATCATCAAGACACCTCGCTTCTGGAAGCGTGTGTTCATGATCAGCCTCGATGTGATCGCACTGATGTTTGCCCTCTGGGCAAGTTATGCGATCCGTCTGTCCGTCTGGACGCCGTCGCTCACCAGCGAACGCCTACTTCTCGCCTCCTTCGCACCCATGGTAGCCATTCCAGTCTTCATCAAGTTGGGCCTCTATCGATCAGTGATCCGCTACCTGCCGGAAGCTGCGATCTGGACCATCATCAAGGCGATGCTGATCGCCACAATGGGTTGGGTCATCATCATCTTCCTGATGGAAATGGTGGGCCAAGGCATTGTGCCGCGTTCCGTGCCTTTCCTCTACTTCATCCTCGGGACGCTCCTGATCGGCGGAATGCGGTTTGCCGCCAAATGGATCCTCATGTCAGGCACGGGTCTGCGCCGGAATGAGGAAGCGATCTTCATCTACGGCGCAGGCCCCAATGCTGCTCAACTCGCACGGGCGCTCCGAGGCCACGGCAATCGCTACGTCATGGGGTTGATCGATGACGATCCAACCAATCACGGGCGCGACATCGGCGGCTACCGTGTCTTTCCGTCGAGCCACCTTCCCTCCTTGATCGATCGCTACGGCATCACGGAAATCGTGCTCAGCATGTCGTCCATACCCATGGACAAACGCCAGGGTGTGCTCGGGCGCGTGACAGCTCTCGGCGTCAAAGTGCGCAGTCTGCCAGACATTTCCGACATCGTGGACGGCCGCTATATTGTCAGCCAGATCCGCGAGATAGAGATCGACGAGCTGCTTGGCCGCTCCTTCGTGCCAGC
>JARXAQ010000316.1 GCA_029865825.1 Rhizobium sp. | reverse complement strand
GGCAAATTCCCTGTCGGCTGCCCCCCACTGCTCTTGGCCCGCCTGCAGGTGGTTATAAGAACCGTCAACTGTGCGAAGACCCCAGGAGATATTGTAGGCCGGAACAAGCCCGCCAGGACCAAACAGTGGCTGGCCGGCCGCATGGGCCTCCGCAATCTTGATCTGTTTCAGTATAAAATCAAGGTCGGAACGAATGTAGGTTACCATCTGCGTATCCACCCATTTATTTATTTGCGCATGGCGCTGTTTCAACTGGTCTCGCGCAAAGACAACATTTGCCTTTGCTATCTTCCGTAAAGCGGAATTAAATGTAACGAGAGACGAAGTTCCTTGGCCCAGCTATGAGAGCTCGAACCTTTCATCGAATGTATCCGGATGAAAGCCGTTCTGGATCTACACAAGGTCGGGTGATCGAACAGATTAAGGTCTGGTTAATTCCGGACCAAAGTCAGGTCGGGTTTCAACGAGGACTGTAAATGCGCTGGCGCGATCCAATAGTCTTATCAACCAAATTCCTGATAGCTTCAGTGTTCGTCCTGTGTCTCGCGATGGCGTTGTTGGGCACGTGGGTGAGCCGTCAAATCGAGCGGAATGTAATGATCACCTCAGGTGCGAATGGCGCCGCCTACCTCCGCGCAACCTTAGAGCAGTTTGTCCAGCGAATTGACTCACTGGAACGACTTCATCCTGCGGATGCAGCATCCCTGGATCGTCTTTTTAAGAATGCGGCGTTCAGAAATGGGACCTTGTCCGTAAAGCTCTGGTTCACCGACGGAAGTAGTACTGCGACGGTCATTTATAGCACCACGACGATGGAGATCGTCGGGGATGAACACACGCTTACGAAAGTGCATCGAGCTTGGTCCGGGCACCCCGTCGCGGAATTTGAAACCGTCAACAGCAGTGGAAGCCGAGCAGAGCAGAGCTTGCAGTTAACGCTGATCAAGATTTATGCGCCCTTGTTTCGCAACGGCACAAACGAAGTTATCGCAGTAGGGGAGGTTTATCATGTGGGATCTGATCTGGCGCAGCATTTGCGGCAAGCGGTAAACCTCACTTGGTACATCGTCTGCCTGACCACAGCACTGATGATTGCAGTCCTCTACCTTGTCGTACGCAGAGCGAACCGGCTGCACTTTGAGCATCAATCGGCACTGCGTATAAAAGTATTGGAAGCAGAAGAGATGGCAGCACAAAACTACGCGCTACGACTGGCTGCCGATCGGAGCCGATTGGACGCGAATGCAGCAAACGAGCAACTGTTGGGACGGATCGGATTGGATATTCATGACGGCCCAGTGCAGTTTCTGACACTTCTACGTTTCAGAATTGATGAGATTGTTGAGACCCTCATCACCGGCATCTATGGCACTGCCAGCGCTGCTGATGGATTGCAAGATCTCGCTGACAAACTCTCCTCAGTGATCAACGAGCTAAGAGATCTGTCGGTGGGGCTCGTGCTTCCCGAACTTGATGATCTATCGCTGCGACAGACGCTAAGACTGGCTGTTGATCGCCACGAACACCTTACTGCTACGCATGTGAAGACCGACTTTGGCGCGATTTCGGAGAAGGTGCCGGCACCGATAAAAACCTGCGCCTATCGTATCGTCCAGGAAGCGTTGTCGAATTCATTCAAGCATGCCGACGGTCACGGATTGCAGGTTACCGCTTCAACTTCTGAAGAGGTATTCAAGCTTGAGATAATTGACGAGGGCCGCTTCAACGATACCAGCCGCCGCCTCCCCCCGGACGGTACCAGGCTTGGTCAGCACGGTATCCGCAACCGAGTTGCAGCCTTCAACGGCAGTGTTTCTATAGAACCGTACTCTGTGAATGGCACACGCGTAGTCATTAGCATTCCACTGAGCTAGGAAGCGATCAAATCGCGCCGGCGCCTTTTGCTCTTTTCCAACCCTATTGGCCGTAGGAATTTGGCGTTGCACTCATTTCAGCACTGGCAAGACTTTGCGCCACCACAGCAACACCGACCCTGTTCTTAACGTTAAGTTTTTGCATCAAAATTGTCATGTAATATTTGACAGTTTTCTCTGTGAGATCCAACTGCCGCCCTATTTCCTTGTTCGTCCGCCCTTCTAGGACGAGACGCATTATTTGGGCTTCGCGCGAACTTAGCTTAGGCTCATCCCCGGACTTCGCCTGCTTCATGGCGGTAACGAGCTTTGTTGCGAAACCCTGGGTGATATATGTTCCGCCGAGAACGACTGTCTCAATGGCTTCGGCCAGACTGCCGAGTGGACCGCCTTTCAGGACATAGCCCGACGCGCCCGCCTCCAGGGCTTTGACCGCATGATTGACGTTCGCAGAGGCAGTGAATGCTATGATCTTTATGTTCGGACTGGCCGCCCTAATCTCGTGGATGGAGACGAATACATCGCCATCCATGTTCAAATCCAGAACGATCACCTCAGGCTGCATATCATGAGCAATTTGGTGAGCATCGCTACAGGTCGATCCGATGCCTACGACTTCGAACCCCGCTCGACGACTGAATATTGACTGTAGGCCTTCGAGCAAAAACGGGTGGTCATCAACAAATGCTACGGAAACCATGGTAGGTCCCCTCCCTGTTCGCCAATTTATCACGCTAGGCTTTGACTAAAAAATATGCAAACTGATTCTTTGTAGTTTGCTCAGCATCAACCTGCCGTTTGAACTAAGATGAATCGGCATCTTTGCGGCGAGCATAGAAAGGCTCCTCGGTAAGCGCTTAGCTTGATCAGGACGTCGAGGCAGCTTCCTTCCGCAAGATCGTGACCGAACGGTCGACAGCGCGGCGCACAATACTGCCGTAGCCTTACTCTTGAAGGGATATGGACCGTCGACCCGCCATAACTTTGGAATGCAAGCCGGCAGACAAACGAGGCAGATCAAGCATCTGGTCTATTTGGGATGTCCGGAAGGGGGCCCCGAGCGGACCGTCCAGTCCTGGAGGGTGGGATGAGATAGCTGCCATAGAGCGCGGGCCACCCCTATGACCGCGTCCGACCCCATTGTCGCCATTCCAATGTGCCGGTCGGGTTCTCGGAAGCCCCCGTTCCCCTTCGGCTAATCGTCAGCGTGATCGGGGGCGGAGACGGATTGTCGGTTCTACCGCCATCAGATCGCCTACGCGGTTGGACGAAGAACGGACGTCTTTCCCACCGCGATGGAGCAGCGCAGATCTAGGCACTCCAGATAGCTGACGCGCGGCTGCCAGAAAGGGCTACACTTTCAGGACTGGACGCCAACAAACGCCGTATTAAGAATGGTTTCTTTGGGAGGTAATCATGTCTTCCGACTGCTATGACAGCTTTTGCCCCGTGGCCAAAGCTTGCGACATCATCGAACCCCGCTGGACACTGCTGATCCTCTGTGAACTGTCGCACGGCGCCACGCGCTTCAACGAGATCCGCCGCGGTGTGCCCGGCATCTCTCCTACTCTCCTGTCGAAACGCCTGAAGGAAATGGAACACCACGGTTTGGTTCGTCGTGTGGAAAGCGATGCCGGTGAGCCGGGCTACACCACGACCCCCATGGCCGACGAATTGAAGCCCGTGGTGCAGGCTTTAGGCAAATGGGCGCATCGAAATATCGACAAGGAAGTCTCCCTTACCAAACTCGATGCGCGTCTGTTGATGTGGAACATGCGCCAGAAGATCGATACCAACGCCTTTCCGCTTGGCAAGACGACGGTTATCCAGTTCACCTATCCGGAATTGATCGAGAGTGAACGGCACTATTGGCTCGTCGCCCGTCCGGGCCAGCCCGTCGATCTCTGCCTGCTCGATCCAGGCCACGACGTCGATCTGTTCATCAGGGCCGACCTGAAGGCGATGACCTCGGCATGGATGGGATGGTCGGCTCTGCACAGTGAAATCGATGCAAACTCTATCGTCTTGATCGGCGACCGCAAGTTGATTGCCACGCTGGATACATGGATGGTGCGTAGCAGCTATGCGCCCGCTCCGGAGCACCAGGCTGCAGCCAGAGAGACCGCTTCACAATCTGTATCGGTTCGCTCCATTTCCTGCACTATCTGGCCGGTCGAAACAGTGATTGGTTGGTCTAGTTCAAACCACGAAAGGAGACCCCCATGGATGCCAATGTGACCACCAATCCGGTTCCCAACGCCAATAAGGCCCTCTGGGAAAAGGGTGACTTCGCGCGTATTGCCGCTGCGATGCGCGAGAGCGGTGAGGCCCTCGTTAAATCGCTCGGCTTCGAAAATGGCATGAGCGTGCTGGACCTCGGTTGCGGGGACGGTACCACCGCGATACCCGCGGCGCAGGCCGGCGCGAATGTCGTGGGCGTGGACATCGCCCGCAATCTTGTCGCCGCCGGCAATGCCCGTGCCAAGGCCCTACAGCTTTCTAACATTCGCTTCGAAGAGGGCGACGCGAGCGATTTGGTCAACCTCGAAGACAGGGGATTCGACGTCGTCGTCTCGATCTTCGGCGCTATGTTCGCACCCAGGCCCGGCGATGTAGCGAAAGAAATGGTGCGCGTCACCAAGCCCGGCGGCAGCATCGTCATGGGCAATTGGATTCCCGGCGACCCTACCCTCGTGGCGCAGATACTCAGGATAAGCTCGACCTATTCACCGGCGCCGCAGGAAGGCTTCGTCAGTCCGATGACCTGGGGCGTGGAAGCCAATGTGATCGAGCGCTTCGAAGCCGCCGGCATTCCTCCTGGAAACATCACCTGTGAGAAAGATACTTACACGTTCAATTACCCGGGCCCGGCTACGAATTTCCTCGGTCAGTTCCGCGATTTCTATGGTCCGACCATGAATGCCTTCGAGGCCGCGGCCAAGACTGGAAAGGGCGAGGAATTGCAGAATGAGCTTGATCTGCTGTTCAACCGGCAGAACCAGGCCCCGACCAATGACGCCACGAAGATCCTCGCGTCGTTCTTGCGGGTCACCGTTCGGGTGCCGTAGGTTTCAGGCGCCACGTCCGATTTGGCGCGGGCGAGGTGTTCCACTACGGATCAGATCGGCGGCCTACAGAAGTTTCAAAAGACGACCGAACGACCAAAATGACGGCGCAAAGCCGTCGTGGGGCCTGACCCGAAGTAGGCTTGAGCAACATGCCTTGCTAACGTCTTCGCCTTGAACAGGATCGAACCGGTGTTCACCGTTTAGCTCGCAAGATACTGTATCTGCGGTCGTTTTTGGCATGAGGGCGCACAGTGATCCAAACCTCCGCGCCTTCCCGACAGTCCCACATTACTGAGTTGGGGCGACCACAATAATCGCAGGAGTGTCTTGGGCAGCCTGCGAGGCATCAGGAATTGATAAAGCTGGACAGCAGCAGTACGCCCGCGCTCGCTTGATAATAGTTGATAAACCGCCTACATTACTCCTGTGACCTCTGAAGGAGATATGCATGATCAGCGCCGATTTGGGAAAGCAGCTCGAAAGCTATATTCAGCAGCTCGTGGATACAGGTCGCTACGGCTCGAAAAGCGAAGTCCTGCGCGAAGGCGTGCGACTGGTTCAGGACCGGGAAACGCGACTGGCCGCTCTGGATGCTTCAATCATGCGCGGTATCTCTGATGCGGACGCCGGTCGAACCAAGTCGGCCAGCGATGTGTTCAACCGTCTTGACGCTAAGTACCGTGCACTGGCTGACAAAGCCGAAAATTCCGCATGATCCTTGAATTCACCAAGGAGGCCGAAGGCGATCTTGAGCAGATCGCGGATTATATTGCCGAGCACAATCCACGGCGCGCTCTTTCATTCATTCGAGAGCTGCGGAGCCGATGTGAAGATCTTATCAGTAACCCCAATAGCTTCGCCCTCGTCCCTCGCTATGAACATCATGGAATCCGTCGACGTGTTCACGGAAACTACCTGATCTTCTACCGCATTGAGTCTGCCAAAGTGGTCATTATACACATCCTGCACGGCGCAACAGACTATGGGGTATTACTATTCGGCGAATGATTAGATCAGGTTGATCTGATGCGACTTGAATCGGAACGCGAAGAGAATTTTCGCCTAGCCTCAACGTGGTGATCAGCGGAGAGCAATCGTCTCACATTCGATCTATCTGCTAGGTATCTGATTTACTGAGTAAAAAGCTAGCCAAGCGGCATAAGGCTGAATTATGGAACTCAATCGATGACGTGATCAAAACAAAAAACCTGCGACAAACTCGAAAGAACTACGTCCACTAACTATCGGTTAACTAGCGACTGAGCGCCTGTCCAGAGAAGGCGTGACCGAGGAGGGCGGGTCTCAAACGGATCCCAGAGCGCGGCAAAGGCTTGAGGCTGCGTATCCTTAGCTTTAGAACGCCAGTCAAGCAAAGCCAAATCGTGGCCGGTTGCCTCAATCGCCAACGGCCGCAAGTGCTCGTCCCAGACTTCGCCCTGCTTATTTCGGAACTACGATGAAATCTGCAGACCCGCGTGCGACTGCAGTCGGCTCGTTTCATGGCATTGTTAACGTGTGTGTTTAGTCGAGATTGTCTATCTCCCCAAGGATGCATGAAAAGGCGCTATCCGGGCCGAATCGGTCCGCCCTAATTGAACTCGCATTTTGCTCGCACTCGTCTTCTTGGTGTACAGCCACCCGGGCTGCCAAAAGTGGGCGGTTCATTCTCACTTCACAAAGATTATTAATTATGTGATCAATTAATACCGAGTCGGGGAAGTTATACAACCTACATTCTGCCGACGTGGTGATCGACACCATACAAAAGAAGGCGCGTTGATGAGAAGAAAGAAATATGCAGTACCTGAGGATAAAGCAAATGATACAAAAGAACTTCTTATCGATTCCGCCCTATATCTTTTCGCAGAAAAAGGATTTTCTTCGGTTACGGTAAAAGAGATCGGAGAAAGAGCTGGATTCAATTCGGCCATGATATATTATTACTTTAAAGATAAGGACGGCATATTTCATGAGTGCCTCGTTAACCTGATTGACCGCATCAGCAGCAAGTACGCAACTAACATTGCGGGTCATACAAGCTCTGCCGATATCATCAACAGCTGGTTAGACACCCATCGGATGATGTCAGACGACATCATCAATCTGTTGAAGCTAATGCTCGATTACTCCCGTAGTGAAGTCAAGAACCCGCTGATCGACGCGCAGATCAAGAGGTTTTACAGTATCGAACATTCGCTAGTTGCTTCTGCGATACCTGCTGATCCAAAAGGTGCCGCTTTCGCAATATCGCGGGACGACCTGGCCTATTTCGTGTCCACCCATCTCGACGGCATCATCACGCGTTCGATTCTTGAAAAGGATTATTCGATCGTTGAGGCTCTCGGTCGGCTCCTTACAGTCTTCTCCAAATTGACTGACTTGCGCTAGCGTCTTTTTCAAGGGTCAACCGACCAAGTGAAATGGCTTTCCAGCTTCAATTCTCTGGAAATTTAGTTGTTTTGGGGTTGTTAGGGCCGATCGCGGATGATGTCCCATGGCGCGATGTTGCTTCGGCGATCGCCGTGCTTTCCGGACGAAGCCGGAACGGATCAGCTTGCTGCTGGCAGGCTGTTGCGCGGATCATCAGCTCATTGCAGCGATGGTCTTAAGGGTCAATGTCTGGAGCGTTGAACGGCCCGTTCATCATTTTGCTCCAGGAGCAAGGTGCCGAAGAGCCTAACGATAGCATCGTCAATGAGAAGGATGCAGACGACCTCGGTGCGTCGCTTGATCTCGCCGTTGAAACGCTCGATCGGATTTGTCGAATGAAGCTTTGCCCAGTGCTGCATGGGAAAGGTCATGTAGGCAAGCACATCCTGTTCTGCGCTCTCCATCAACGTGGCGAGTTTCGGCGCCTTCAGCCTGACCTGGTCGGCGACATTGCGCCATTCGGTGCTTGCCACCTCCGGGGTGTCCGGGGCGAAGACTGTGGCGATGAAGGCGGAGACGACGCGCCGTCCGCTCTTCCCGGCATGGCCAGCGCGTTACGCATGAAGTGAATACGGCAAGAGTGAGCTCCACCAACCGGGACAATATGGATCACGGTGAAATCGTGCGCGTCCACAATGAGACCAAGGATTGCACAACCGCTTCACGGATCGCGGTGTCCAAAGCTTCTCCTGGCTGCTATCAGAACGTGGGGCGGACGAATTCGGCGATTCTTAGTCGAATGACTGTGCGTCGTGAAATCATCCAGTGCATCATTGCCGACGATTCAAAACGCGACCGACCCTAACTGCTCCTCGACGGAAACGAATAATGCATTCGCGGCACGCTCAGTGTATATGAAAGTGGCCCGGCTGGAGGTCCGGACCACTTGGCGGGAAGCTCGCTGCCACTGGCAGATAATGAATTTAGCTAGTTAATGCATCGAGTGTCCCTTTAGCGCATTCTTTTCGGGCAAGATTGCTTTGAAGATGCGGGGGGGGGGGGGATGGGTGACAGCCCCACAAGATGTCAAGAATACTGGCTGATGTACGCATCGACCGCGCTGTCGAAGCAAGCCTTTTCCGCCCTGACAGTGCCCGCGCCTATCTGGCCACCACCTTTTCCAGCAATGCCGATATCCATCACCGGAGTCACTCCAGTCTCGAACACCTTGAAGATATCGATGCCGGTTGGTGTTCCTCGATAGCCTAGGCTGGCGATGAGCTAGTCCGGATTCTCACCAAGCGTGATCTGGTACATCTCAAGGTTTTTGTCGATCAGCGACTGGACAGAGCCGCCTTGATAGGACTGTAGCGTGGGGGCACCTGCCTGCGCGAAACCTCCGAGGCCGATGGTCTCGGTTATAATGCTTTCTCCCCCGATCCAGGTGATGTCGGACGGGTCAAAGCCATCAAAAAGCTTAGCCGCGACCTGCGGGTGCGGACCCTTGTACCAGTGCGAACCGAGGCCACTGACACGGATGGCGAACTCTCGGCAGTTGAAGCTCATCGAGGTTACCAGGCTCGAATATCTGACGCCATGGGCGGCGTCAGCCGTGACCTTAGCTGCAGCCATAGAAAACCGCAGGAAAAAATACTGGTCTTCGGTCAAGGCCATGATCGCCTTTTCGGTTGGCGCTGGGTCAGTTCCTTGGCCGGCTAGGAAGTGCGGAAGCAGTTCGCGCATCAGCAACAGGCCAGCAGCATTGTTGCGGCTGTGCAACTCGTCGCCCATGTTAAGCGCACGCTTCATCAACGGCTTCATCGCAATTCCACCGCTCCGCCGGATCGCCTCGCCGATGACGGGCGCCACGACGTTGTTCACATAGAGCAGTTGCTCGCGCACAGCCTCGTCATAGATGCCGTAGTTCAGCCGGCGCGGATTGGTGCCTTCGTAGAAATTGCAGAAGGCTACATTGCCATGGCGGCGGTTGCGCACGACAAGCACTGGCATCGAGGCGGTGTAGACGCCGGCAACCGAGCCGACGCAACCTAACTCCTGCGCGCCGAGGACGCGAATGTCGCCGGCCGCGATCCTATCGTTAGCTTGTTCTGCATTGTCGGCTAACCCCTCAAACAAGGCCGCGCCAATTATCGCAGCGCGCTGGCCGCCATCATACCCAACCCACTCCATGGTCGGCCCCGATGTTAGGATTAGGTTTTTCGCAAACCCCGGAACGGCGTCCAGCGCGGTACGTACATCCTCGACCACCGGGTCGGCTTCAAACATCTTCTGCAGTGCAGTTGCATTGGCTTCGCGCCGAAATCTTTCCATGGCGTGCATCGTCTTCCCCAGATTTTCCAATTGCTCCCGGGGGCCAGACAGACGCCAAGAGCAAGTTGTTTGACAAAGTTCTGCCGGCGCCAGGCGTTGACGCCCGGCGACAGCAATGCTGGCTTGAGCGCTCCGGCGGGGCAGCGCTCAGCCGGTCATACGAAGGTTAGCTGGCGTTCCCGCTCGTACGGGCTCACGTGATAAAAGGCGGTCTCCCATTCCTGCTTCTTTTGCTGGCTGAACAGGCTGACGAACTCGGTGCCCATCGTACGCTTGGCAAGATCGCTCTTTTCGAGGGCCTCGACGGCCTCCAAAAGTGTTCGCGGTAGGCGGCTGGTACCGGGCTTGCCTTCGTTAGCGGCACGCTGCAGATAAAGGTTGTCGTTGACTGGTTCACCAGGATCCAGCCTGCGATCGAGACCGTCCAACCCGGCATGTAGGCTGAACGCGGTGGACAGGTAGAAGTTTGCACTCATGTCTGGCGTTCTGTTTTCTATGCAGGGCCGGTTCATCGGCAGGCGTAGCATTGCCGAACGGTTGTTACTGCCATAGGCCTGCAGTACCGGTGCCCATGACATGTCGGGCATATCACCCCGAGCGATCAAACCCTTGTATGAGTTAAATGTCGGGCAGGTGATGGCGCACAGCGCATCAGCATGGTCGAGCAGGCCGCCGATGAAATGTAGCGTCTCGTCGGTCGCCCGAATGCCCCTTTCCTTGGCCAGCTCGCCTTGCGATCGCTTCTTGACGTCGAAAATGTTTTCTCCGGTGCGTATGTATTCGAGCGACATGTTGTGGTGCGCACCCGAGCGGAAGTCGTTGCTGAATGGCTTGGGCATGAATGTCGCGACAGCGCCGAGAGAGCGGGCGACATTCTTTAGCATGAACCTAAAGAAGGTCTGGCGGTCGGCAGTGGTCAGCGCGTCTGCATAGTCGAAGTCAAATTCGAACTGCCCGTGGCCGCCTTCCTGATCAAAAGAATACAAGCCCCAGCCCATCTCATCAATATAGCGTGCGATCTTGTCGAGCAGCGGCTCGGCCAGGGAGGTCTGGTACAGGTCGTATGCCGGCGTTCCCCCAAGGAAACCTTCTTCCTGGAATGTTTCGAGGCGGTTGTCGCCTTTCCTGTAGACATAGAATTCCGGCTCGATGCCCACGTTGAAGCGAAGCCCGCGCTCATACGCGGACTGCGTCGCCTTCTTCAGGATGACACGGCTGCAATTGGCGTAGGGTTCACCGTGATAGTGCAGGTCGGATGCGAACCAGACGTAGCGCTTATCCCACGGCAGGATCGTTGCTGTCTCAATGTCAGGGACAGCGGCACACTCGTCGAACTGCGGCCCGACAAGCCCCATGCCATCGAGCGCCCCGACCGTGAACAATTCCGATCCTTTCCCCATGGATTCCAGATGGCTGATGGGAACGCACTTGGCCTTGGAGATGCCATGCACGTCCACGTAACTAGCAAAGCAGTATTCGACGCCCGCAGCGACGAGTTCTTTCTTCTTTTCAATCCAATCATTGGCAGACATAACAGTTCCTCGGTTGTTTGGTCTTTGAACAGCGGGTGAATTACGGTCAAATCGGCCAGACGCGGCCAGAGCGTGGCGTGTCAATTTGGTAGTCGGTGGCGTGGCGCTGGTAGAAGTTGCGTCCGAATTCTAATGCATCGGCAGTAGGCGCGCCGGGGTCGCGATGGACGTCGCCGCGGGCATTGCCATAGCCGTGCACAACGCCAACAAAAGTCGACCGAGTGTAGCGTGCATATTCCTGCATCTGATGGACGATCCCCGCAGCAACACTGGGGAAGGTCTCCTCAGAGGACAGTACTAGCCCGATGCGCTTTCCGAGCAGGCCGGACACCACGCTTTCGGACTTCGGATGCGATGCCGCGACGTAGCAAAACATGCGGTCGAAGAAGGTCTTGGCAAGCCCCGACATGCCATACCAATAGACTGGCGTGGCAATAATGAAGCCCGTAGCAGGCAGCATCTTGTCGAGGAACGCCTGGCCGAAATTATCCTCGATCGAGCACTCGCCATGGGCATCGCGGCAGGTACGGCAATCCTTGAGAAATCCGCCGAGCACGTCCGATGCATATTCCATCTGAACGTCATGACCTTCTTCCTCAAGACCCCTGACCACCTCTTGGGCCAATATCGCCGAATTTCCGTTTCGGCGGGGGCTTCCGCAGAGCACAAAAGTTCTCATGTGGTTGTTCCTTTGTTAATTAACTGAGCAATTAGTTATTGGCTGAGGGTCTGTCGATCGTTAAGATACATGCGAAGCGACGAACCAATACCCCGCCACTGCCATCATACCTCCTCCCAGCAATGCCGCGTAAGGCAACATTCCGGCGCGTGTTTGCGGCTGATCCATGCCGGATGCCCGAAGGTGCATGTCGTCTTCCATCTGATTTGGAAACACGCCTCCATCCTGGACATAGTGCCGCCACCAGAACACCGGCAAGATCATCAGCGAGGCGAAGACGCCCACTGCCAGCGCACTGGGCGCCCAGAATGCTCCCCCCGCCCCCAGGAGGAACATGTTGACGAAACCAAGCATCGCACCGACTGCAATAAGCCAATCAGGCGCGCGATATGGGCGGGGTGTCGTCGGCCGGTCGATACGGTGCAACCAGCCCGACTGCAGGTTCATAAAAACGAAAAACAAGTAAGTAACGTTGGAGACAACGAGCAGGAAAATGATGTCGTTCAGCAACAAGAGCAGCATGTTGAACACGAGATCGGTCATCATAGCCGCCACAGGCGCGCCTTTGTTATTTACGCGTCCGAGATAGCGCGGCAGCCAACCGTCGACACCGCCTTGATAAAGCGTGCGGGATGACCCGGCCATTGCTGTCGACACGCTGAATAGAAGCGTCATGATCAGAAAGCCGACAATGATGGTCTTGGTAATGACGCCACCACCGACCATCGTGGCCATCGCCGATCCGATCTCGGTGCCGCTAATGATGCCGGGGGCCAGCAGTGCCTCCACGCCCAACACACCCTGAAACGCGAGCGGCACGATCGAGAAGACCAAGAGTGCCAATATTCCCGCCGACATGATCGCCCGATAGGTATCCTTGCCGGGGTCGCGAAATTCTCGCGTGTAACAGACTGCCGTCTCGAATGGGTAGGTCGCGTAGGAAGCACCAAAAAACGCTGCGAGCAAGATGGAGACCCCCAGACCGTCCCATTGCGCGTAGTGCACTTGACCATCAGACGAGGGCAATAGCGGCAAGAGAGGGAACAGGTTTGACCAGTCGAAGGAATCGGTTAACAACGGACTGAGGGCAATAGCAAACAGCGGGATGAGCGCCACGACAGCAAGCGCGATCTGAGCGCGAGCTGCTCGCAAAATGCCGCGATGCTGTATGCCGAACACGATCAGCACCATCAGCCAGGCCGCGAGATAGACGGCGTCGATGCGCAAGCGCAGACCCTCCTGCAAAAACCCGAGGTTGACAAGAGTGATCTCCCATTGGCGCGCGGGGGCTCCCGCGGCAAACAGTATGTCGATGAGGTAATAACCCGCCAAGCTGACACCTATGGCAATAACGGGCGACCAAGCCAGCCAGTTGACCCAAACCGAGATCGGCCCGAGAATTTTGCCGTAGCGCACCCAGGCGACCGCACCGAATACTGAAGCGCCCCCCGACTTGTTGGGAAACATCCCCGAAATCTCGGCGTAAGCGAAGGCCTGAAGCAGAGCGCAGCACGCCGAGACGATCCAGACCACTGGCGAGAGCGGGCCAACTGTCGACGACACAGGGCCAAGTGTAAACAAGACTAGAGCCGGTGCGCCTGCTGCCAGCCAGAAGGCGTGTTTCCACGTAATCGTACGATGAAGATTTAGCCCATGCCCCCCGGGGGCATGGCTGTCGATGTCCGTTGTCATTGTTCCCTCATTTTGGCTGTGCAAATGGCAGGGCCAGCCTTTTTTCGCGCCCTAACAGCCTTAGCAAAATCGTCACACAGTCTAATTAATTAGTCAATTAATTTTTCGGAGCAGTATGCTTTCGCGCGTGCCGGGGTGGTCTCGTGTTGCGCCGGTTGAACCCAGCCGCCTGGTTCCGCCCCACAGGAAGCGCCTGATCTGCAGCCCGTGCTTGAGGATAAAGGGCCAGAACAATGATATGGTTGGGTAATCCCCCCGTTTTTAACGGGGCTCGGCAGTAGAATTCACGCGGCCATTCTCAGTTCCTGTGCGGGTGTTATGCCGCCGATCCCCATATTGGGCCGTTCATTGTTGTAGGTCCATAGCCACTGCGTGGCGAATTCCTGCGCCTCCTCGATGCCTACGATGATGTATTTGAACTGCCCCCCATTTCGACCGGACAGTCGGCATAAGCAGAAAGGCTCAAGCACAGGCTTGAGGACAGGCTTATGTCTAACGAGTATCGACACGTTGAATTGCTGACGGGTGATGTCCGCCGCAGACGGTGGACAACCGAGCAGAAGCTGACAATCATTGAGCAGAGTTTTGAACCTGGCGAGACGGTGTCTTCGGCTGCTCGCCGCCATGGCGTTGCGCCCAATTTGCTTTACCGGTGGCGCAGGCTCTTGAGTGAGGGAGGTGCTGCAGCCGTGGATTCTGACGAGCCGGTGGTCGGCAATTCGGAAGTTAAAAAGCTGGAGGACCGCGTTCGCGAGCTGGAGCGCATGCTCGGCCGCAAGACGATGGAGGTCGAAATCCTCCGCGAAGCCTTGTCCAAAGCAGACTCAAAAAAACGGATATCGCGGCCCATCTTGTTGCCGAAGGACGGTTCCCGATGAAGTCCGTCGCAGACACGCTGGGCGTATCCCGTTCCAACCTCGTCGAGCGGCTGAAAGGCAGATCAAAGCCGCGCGGGTCCTATCACAAGGCCGAGGATGCAGAGCTTCTGCCCATCATCCGCAGGCTGGTGGATCAAAGGCCAACCTATGGCTATCGGCGGATCGCCGCGCTCCTCAATCGCGAGAGGCGAGCCGCCGATAAGCCTATCGTCAACGCCAAACGGGTTCATCGCATCATGGGCAACCACGCCATGCTGCTGGAGAAGCATACGGCAGTTCGCAAGGGCCGTATCCATGACGGCAAGGTCATGGTGATGCGCTCAAACTTGCGCTGGTGCTCGGATGGGCTGGAGTTCACCTGCTGGAACGGCGAGGTCATTCGTCTCGCCTTCATCATCGATGCTTTCGACCGGGAGATCATCGCCTGGACGGCGGTCGCCAATGCGGGCATCTCCGGCTCTGACGTGCGCGACATGATGCTGGAGGCAGTCGAGAAGCGCTTCGCGGCGACCAGAGCCCCGCACGCAATCGAGCATCTCTCGGACAATGGCTCGACTTACACCGCGAGGGACACGAGGCTCTTTGCCCAGGCGCTCAATCTGACGCCTTGCTTCACGCCGGTGGCCAGTCCGCAGTCGAACGGCATGTCGGAAGCCTTCGTCAAAACCCTGAAGGGGGACTATATCCGCATCGCAGCACTACCGGACGCCGAAACGGCGCTCCGGCTCATCGACGGATCGATCGAGGACTACAATGAAATCCATCCTCATTCCGCGCTCAAGATGGCTTCCCCTCGGCAGTTCATCAGGGCTAAATCAAACTAGCCGACTTGTCCGGTGAAACGGGGTGCACTCCACCAACCACGATCTCGGTCCGGGAGACGGCTTTGACCGTCGGCGACTCCGGCGCGGGCGTCCCGACAACCACTGCCGCAAACTCGACTGCGTCCTCAGGCTCAGGCAACACCAGCTTGCCCTGCCGCGCCAGCGTGCGCCACGACGACAGGTGGTTGGCCTTCAGCCCGTAGCGCCCCGCGACTTCATTCACCGTTACGCCCGGTCGCAAGCTCTCCGAAACGATCCGCGCCTTGACATCGTCAGGCCATTGGCGATGTGCCTCACGCCTACTCCGTCGCGCTGTGAGAACCTCCAACGTACTCTCCATGGAGAAACTCCTTGTCTCTCATCCATGGAGCTTCGATCCCAGATCAGAAGCCTGCAGACAATGTGGGGGAAGAACACCGGTTACGTTTCAGGTCGTTGTCGGCCCATAACTTCTCACTTCGCGAATAGGCTTCAATTCCGTTCAAGACGCCAAGAACCCGTCCGTGCAATTAGTCCTCACATGCCGTATGCCCCTTGGCCGATCAGTCCATCGGCAGAGAGGACCTGCAACAAGGCGCAGGAGATTTGATTATGGACGTTCTGGAGGATGAAACATGTTCGTTGTAATGGGTGCAACAGGAAACGTCGGCAGGGCCGTCTTAAGCGCGCTTGAGCGCAGAAATCTTGCATGTCGAGCTCTCAGCCGACGATCCTTGGACACCCGGCATCCAACGATCGAATGGCTTGAAGTCGATGCGCTCAACACTCGCGCCCTTGCTGATGCGTTCACTGGAGCCAAGGGTGTTTTCGTGCTGAATCCCGCGAACCCCGATGCGGAAAATGTCTTCCACGAATCAGAGAAGCTTTCCAAGTGCGTCGCTGAGGCCATTTGCGACGCCAGAGTGCCCCATGTGGTCGCACTATCCTCGGAAGGTGCACACCTCGCCAGCGGCGTTGGCATCGTCGCCACGTTGAACACCTTTGAACGAGAGCTGCGAAAGACTGATGCCCGGTTGGCAATTCTTAGGTCTGCGTACTTCATGGAAAGCTGGCTACCGTACGCAGGGGAAGCAATTGCCAGCGGGAATCTTCCGGCAATGATCTCACCAGCGTCTCTCGAGATAGAATGCGTGGCGACAAATGACGTCGGAGAGGCAGTCGTCGACTGCCTTGTTGGTATCAAGACAGGGATATACAACATCGTTGGTCCCAGGAGATATTCGGAGCAGATGGTCAGAGATCTGATTGCGAGTAAGGTTGGTAGGCCAGTGATGATACACGAATTGGCAGAACACGAGATCGGTCCATTTCATCAGCAAATGGGAATCGGGACCTCGTTCGCAACCGAGTTGCAGGCCATGTACTCAGCAATCAATCGAGGGCAGATTCCTTTCGATCCTGAGATCGGGACCTTCATCCGCGGCAACTCTTCGCTGAGTGACGTTCTAACGAGCAGACTGAACCTGAGCCACTAGGCCGAAACTGGATGCCGCGGCTCGACGAAGTCAATCAATTGCCCGCGGCCTTCTTCTCACACCACCTAGCTGATCTTGCCGTCGAGATGAATACGCACTGTGGTGAACCTTTCAGTCGTTGAATTTGTTGGTTGCTCCAACCTGAGCCGGCTGCATTCACTTTGAGGTTCCTTTAGTGCGGTGGCCTAGCTGCCTCGACCAGAATGTTCTGGTAGGCTTATTGAAGTGCAGTCGCCTTTTGCCGAACCGTGGCGGCTTGTGCGTTCACAGTTGGTTCATCGAGCGGTTTTGCAGTAAGCGCCTGAATCATTGCCTGACGAGCCGATCGCAGTTCAAGCACCAGAGGCCGAAGTTCGTCACTCGTGGCAGATATTTCCGTAGCAAGTTGCTGCTAAGTTTCAGGCGGGAGTGGAGAGCGGCCCGTTCAATCAATCACTCCTTCGTCGCATTACGATCACCCCAATAATACGCCACACCGAAGACAATGCCCAACAATGACACTCCGAGGAGTGATGGGATGATTCTGAGTTTTTTCTCACTGCCAATCTCCCATCATCAGGTCTCTAGTTACCAAGCCAATCACAGTAGACTCCAAGGCCTGCATACGAGCTTCCGTATATCCAAGCCCAAAGCCGACACCGAGAGTGGCAAGCAGAAGAGCCGCAAGCGCCGAACCGACAACCCGCATATGCCGGCCGCGAATTTGCTATGGCGATATGCTTCAGGATGTCCCGAATGCCTGCGGGATGCGCAAAGACAGTTGCCTCTAACTGTTGATCACGGAATGGCCCGCCCTTCCATAATCAACAAGTGGGGCTTTCATCGCGCTCATATACTAACCATGGCCTTGATCGGCTGAGGGAACGTACGCCGTCACCACTTGGCAGACTCAAATGCCTACCGACGAAATGCGAGATGAAGCCCCAATCCGATCATGACCATTGCGGAGAGCCTGTCCTGCATGACAATGAGCTTCGGATAGCGCCGGAGGTCACGTGAGATGGCGCTGGCTGCCAATGCGATGGAAGCTTCTGACAGGAAGGCGGTGAGCTTCATAATCAAGCCGAATACGAGAAGCTGGAGCCCGTGATTTCCGCCACTAGCGTCAACGAACT
The DNA here is from genome assembly GCA_029865825.1 of Rhizobium sp. Lineage (GTDB taxonomy): Bacteria > Pseudomonadota > Alphaproteobacteria > Rhizobiales > Rhizobiaceae > Allorhizobium. The sequence continues at coordinate 23,751 of JARXAQ010000316.1, read as the reverse complement.
GCGGCAGCAGAGCAGTCATGAACATGAGGCCCTTGGGATTGGTCAGCGATGCAATGAAGCCGTCGCGCACGGCATGTGCCGGAATGATCGCGATCTCCTCGGCCAAGTCTCCGTGAGGCGAGTCCCTATGGCGAAGCAGATTTACACCACGCCAGATAAGGTAGGCACCGCCCAACACTCGGATGAGATCGAAGAGTATGGGATAGGCATCGACTAGGGAGCCTACTCCCATAGCAACCAGCGGAACCTGGATAAGGCCAGCCAAAGCAAAGCCACAGACTGTGAGCAGAGCTGACGCTTTCCCCTGCCCCATCGCTCTGCTGACAATAAGGGCGAAATCAGGTCCGGGCGTTACCGACAAGATGAAGACGGCGACAACAAATCCAAGGAGGACATCAATATCAGGCACGGCTCACCTCAACGTCCCGGTCTGGATCCAGCACGGGCGCCTGACACAGTACTCAGCAGATGGCGAAGGTTCCATTCCCGATGCTTGAGTCGATGAGACGATCGCTGCCCCAGAGCCAGTCAGCACAAGCAGTAAAATTGTTCGAAACAGAGACTGAGATATCATCGAGAATGCCAAGCGTCCCAAGAAGGTTGCCATAAGAGTGATTGGCACCACCGCCCCAGCAATAGGGAAGAATTCTGACCGAAATTGTCCAGTCGCGACGTAACCTACAAAGGTGACTGCCAAGATCAGAAGGTTGAACTCTTGGACAATTTCGCGCTGCACCGCTTTTTCGAGACGCTGCAAGGAAGTCCACAAGACCGGAAGTGGACCGGACAATCCGCCAAATGCTGCCATGCCCCCCGCAAGAGAGCCCACCAGCGCATCTGCAGCGCGGCTACTCGCGGTCACGGCCGGGATGCGTCGCCACATCAACATGATCGGGCACCAGACCATGAGAAAGATACCTACCGACAATCTAAAGCCTGTGACACTAACAAATGGAAGGAGCGTAAAACCGACCGCAAGACCAACTCCTCCACCGACCAGATAGGGTATCAGACGTGGCGATGAGCGTCGTTTTCGCTCAACAAGCTTCGTGCTCACTTGCCCGGACAAGGCGCCAACGACAACCAAGGCTGCTGCTGTTTGCGGATCAAGTACCCATACCCACACCGACATCGCGACCAACCCGTAAGCAAATCCGGTCAGGCCTTGAATAAAGCCTGCGAGCATTGCGCCTGCCACAACGGGGATCGTGATCTCTGGCAATTCGTCCATCCTTGTCGTCAGGATTCTCAAGTGATCAACTTGTCGCCCGCCATGGGGACAATCCGCTCTTCATGCTCAAGGATTCCCATGATCCAATCGCCGAACCAGTTACCGTCGAGGTGGAAAACCTCTCGCTCGAGTCCTTCAAATCGAAAGCCGCATGCGAGATAGCAACGGATCGCCCGCCGATTGTACGAGAGCACGCGAAGATCGATACGATGGAAGTATTGGCGAGTGAAAAGGTGGTCCAGGATCAGGGCGATTGACCGTCGCCCATAGCCTCGTGCCATGTCTTCATCTGACAGGAGACCCATGGCGATGCGCCCTCGCCTTTGCGACTCCTCCGTCTCCGACAGCCTGATGTGTCCAATCACACGCCCATCGACTTCGACAACCCATCCGAAGCGGCTGGCATTGAGCCGATCAAATAGTTGCTTGCCCTCAGCCACCGCGTCCCACTTCAAATCTGATCGCAATCCGGCCATGCGTGCAGTCTGTGAGGATGGAACGTATCGACAGAACTCGCTTAGGTCCTGCAATGCCGGGCGCCTGAGAACCAATACATCGTCTTTTGGTGGTGACAATTGCCATCTCCCGCGGCATCGCATCCAAGGCTAAGAGCTGGCTCTTGCTCGCGCCAGCTCAAACCTTTGGACTTCGCCGTCAGTCTGTCCAACGACCCCAACGTCGATCCATACGCCGATGAACCCGGTACTCAATCCTTGCATCTCGTCGAGCAGCGGCTCTTGGATTGAGGTAGGGCGCGCCAAGATAATGACGTTCGTATAGGACGGGGTCGTAGACTACGACAGGCGCGCGTGCGGTCATGGCACCAAGGTAGCTGCCGCTTACCCAGCCTCGATAGCCGTTCCAGACAACATCGCACCAACGACCACGTTCCGCGCAGCCTACGACATTAAGAGCTTGGCCATATGGAACAGTGGCAACTGCGGGATAGGAAACGCCTGGACCTGTTCGCAGGTTCAGATCCGCTCGAGTGACGGCGGAAGCCGCCATCGTTGAGCTCGCACCTAGCAGGGCAATCGCGAAGATCAGATATTTTTTCAGCATTTCAAGGCTCCAGTTTTTCAGTGCTGCGACGCGTCACTGCTGAAACGTCCTTGAAGGCTCGAACCTACGCCCTTCGAAGCTTTCCGACGCAAATAACCTCTTCAGCCCCCGGCTCGTGTCAGAAAAGTTTGGTCTCATTCGTCATGAGGTAGCGGCCAGCGTAGGTTTGCGCGGTGTCGCTCGTATCAACAACAGAACTGGGATGCAGCTGTGAAGTTTAGGGGCGACATGAGCGGGTGAAGCAACCTGCACAATTGCCCCATCAGGCTGCCCAGATTTGAAACAGAGACATGACCTAGTGGCCAAGTCATCGGACATGCGGGGCGGGAGCGACCCCGCCTTAGATTTATCATTGCTCCACAAGTCGGCCGCAGGTGACGAGAAATCGTTTGCGCATCTGGTGGAGCGTCATGAGCGAAGACTGCGTGCTATCGCGCGGCAGTTTCTGAACGATGCTGAGGCAGACGAAGTGGTCCAGGAAGCTTTTATCTCCCTTTGGTCATCAGCGGGGCGGTTTGACGGGCAGCGCGGGAGCGTCGGAACTTGGCTCTACCGCGTCGTGGCCAATCGCTGCATCGATCGTCAAAGGAATCGTTGGCGATGGCTCACGACACCCCTGGGTATGATGGATTGGGCTTCTCCAGAACCACTCGCTGATCGCGTCGTGTCAGGACAGCAGGAAATCGCTTCCCTCGGTCGAGATCTCGCGTCCCTTCCGGAGAGACAAAGACTGGCCCTGCTGCTTACTACGGTGGGCGAAAGGTCGGTAGGCGAGGTCGCCGAGATTATCGGGTCCTCGAAACCAGCGACTGAGCAGTTAATTGTCAGAGCACGTCGGACGCTGCGCAGTCGAATGAGAGAAAGAAACGATGGACCTTAATGAACTCGAGACCCATCTTCTCCTTTACGGCTCGGACCTAGAAGACTGGCCGGTCGAGCTTCGTCGGCCTGGTGAGATCCTTATTCACGCTGATTATCGGGCCCGGAGCTTGCATGAGGAGGCGCGACGTCTCGATGGCTTGATTGAAATTGCTGTCTTCGATGATAACGCGGAGCTCCGAGGCGCCCCTTGGAGAAGCCCCGCCGTGAGCTCTTCTGCAAGAGCTCGCTTGCTTGGATCTGCCTGTGCAGCACTGCTGCTGCTCACAATCGGGACTGGATTTGGTCTGGGTTACGCAGACGCTCGGATGGAGGCTCTGCAAGCTGCGGCGCTTAGTTATGCGATGGGGGACTTGAGGATCGGAGAATTTCAGTGAGAAAGATGCAGATTGTCTCATTCCTCCTCCTGCTCTCCCTGTTCGGCAATGCCTTCGCGGTGAGCTACTACTGGGGTGAAGGAAGCGCCAAGAGGGAGTGGCTGATCGAGCGTGCCGCTCTTCCACCCGAGATTGAAGAACTGCTGCCACAGGAAATCTCTGCTCGGCGGGAGGAGCTTCGTCCGCTTATTCGGCAATTGAGGGTAACGAGACAGGAGATGATGCACTCCCTTGTGACCAAGCCCTATGACGCGGCGAAAGTGGACGCGCTTGCTGCTGACGTTCGACGACAGACGATCGCCTTACAGGAAGCCTTCCAGGGCATTTTGGTCGATATCGCCATAAAGCGAGCGGGCACTCCCTGAACATGCCGGAGGCGTTGGTTCGGTCCGTCTCCAGTAGCGGCATCGAGTCTTGAACTGCACTCGCCCCCTTATCCACGAACCTTCGGGGGACCGGAGGAAGCGAACGCAGCACCTGCATAAACCGCCCGCGCATCTGCTGCATAAAGGAGATATTTGCATGACGCTCGAAACACTGCTCCTGTTCATCCCGGCCTGCTTTGCACTTAACATGGCATTTGGACCCAACAACTTACTCTCGGTGTCTGTTGGAGCCCAATATGGCCTCGGCGCAGCGGTCTTGTCTGCCGCTGGGCGATTGGCCGCCTTCATCGTGATGATTGGGATTTCAGCTTGCGGCCTGGGCGCGATACTTGCAGCTTCCGAGATTGCCTTCACGGTCATGAAAACGCTCGGAGCAGCGTATTTACTTTGGATCGGCTTTCGTCTGATGAGGGGAAAGATAGAGCCCCCCTCCCCTCATCTAAGTGCTCGGTCAGAAGATCTGCTAGAACTGGCAAGGAGAGAGTTTCTTGTGGCAGCCGGAAACCCGAAGGCCGTCCTCATCTTCACCGCGTTCTTTCCACAGTTCGTGGCAGCGGACGAATACTGGGTGAGTTTCGCCACGCTGGGCGGAGTGTTTCTCGCGCTGGAGCTGGTAGCTGTGGCCGTCTACGGATATGCGGGGACGAAGATGAGAAGGCTGACGACCAATCCTAATGCGTTTAGGTGGTTCAACAGAGCAAGTGGGATCGGCATGGTCTGTTTCGGCGGGCTGCTCATCTTCGCGACACGGCCTTCGAATTAATCGGCTCGCAGCCCTGAGATGACGGCAAGCCAAGTATTTTGACCCGCCATCCCTATTCAAGGATAGTCTTCTCCTCTCCTGGAGTTCTATGCGTGGACGTCGCAACTGCGAGCGTAGGCGAGCTCTCCGCCCACCAGTACCGCTTTGACGCGAAGATCGCGCTCTAGAACGACGAGATCTGCCAACTTCCCGACCTCGATACTACCGACCCGGTCGTTAATCCCTGCCCGTTCGGCAGGAGTCAATGTTGCCATCCGGATGACGGACGGCAAATCGCTCCCTACCGCGGCCGCCATTGTTCGCACCATGTGGTCCATACCGTGCATCGAACTTGCGAGGTCACCGTCCAAGCCCCTCACCGACTTGCCATCGCTAATCACCTCCGTTCCGCTTCCACTTGGGCCAAAACGGTGCCTGCCAGGAGGGGCATCCATCGCTCTGTTTGCGTCGGTTACCAAGCACGTTCGGGTGGGGCCGATGAGGTGGAAGGCGAACCTCAGCAGATCATCGGAAAGGTGTATTCCATCCGCTATCACTTCGGTGCTCATCCCGGGGTTCGCTAGCACGAATTGCTCCATGCTGGCTTGCATAGGATCGCCGAGCCGCTTTCGAAGAGACGACACGGAGCTCATAGCACACCAAAAATGATCCACATGCCGAACGCCATTGAGGTAAGCGCGGCTCATTTCCGCCCATGAAGAGTTCGAGTGTCCGCATGTCAGGAGATCGGTGTGCTGGCGGGCATATTTATAGAATTCAGATGCACCGCGCAGTTCCGCTGCACACGTAGCAATCTTAACAATGTCGCGGGTTAGGAAGTACTCATATTCTTCACGATCGGGGTCTCGACGACCGCTTGGATCATGAATACCGACCTTGTCTTCAGCAAAATACGGCCCGTAGAAATGCACACCAGCGATCCGCGCACCATCTCTCACGGTCCAGCCTTTCTGCACGTTTTCGCACGCTTTGACCATCGCATCCAACTCGTCAAATGTTCCCGTTGTGGTCGTCGGGAATATTGAGGTCGTGCCATGCTTGAGATGCGCGAGATTTGCGATCCGGACAGCCTGCTCAGTCCCGTCCATGAAATCCGCTCCCATGCCTCCATGCACGTGAACATCGATGAAACCCGGGCAAATATAGCAGTCGTCAAAGGAAAGGAGGGGATCCCCGCTCCCGTCTGGTTCGATGCTACTTAATCGACTGATATGACCATCTTCAATTTCCAGCACATGGTCCTTAAGTACCTCGCTGGGAAGAATGATGTCTGCCTTGATGGCTTGAAAAGCATTCATCTGAGTATCCTTGTGCGATGAATCATTCTCGTTTATGCACACTCGGTATAAAACGAGCACACGGTGAACACAAATGGATTCCACCCCGGATGAGCGCCGGAGCTTTATCCTTCAGAGATTGGCAGAGCTCGGGCGGCTATCCACTCACGAGCTCTCGGCGCATTTTCAGATTTCCGAGCATACGGCGAGACGCGACTTCCGTGAGCTAGCGGCAGGGGGCCTGATTAAGCGTGTACATGGTGCAGCGCTCCCGGTCGGCCCCGCCCATCAGGAGTTTCATGCCCGCTACAAAATTTCGGTCGAAGAGAAGGTAAGGCTCGCAAAAGCAGCAGGTTCTAGGGTGTCAGAGAACCAGGTGATTTTAGTCGACGGCGGGACAACGAACGTTGAGATCGTGAGGCACTTACCGATAGATCTGTCGGCCACCATTGTGACCAATAGCATCACGGTGGCTGAGGCGACGCGCCACCACCGCAACCTACGCGTGGTGCTCCTTGGTGGAACTGTTGATCAGCACAGCCAGATGACCTTGGGCGCACGGGTGCTTGAGCAGGTTCGGCGAGTGAACGCAGACATATGCTTCCTGGGTATCCACGGATTAGATGCGACGCATGGGCTCACAACTGGCAGCGTTGATGAGGCAGCAGTGAAAGAGGCCATGATTTGCTCCTCTGCTGAGGTGATCGCTGCGGCTACTTCCGACAAGCTGGGGACCGTCGCAGCTTTCAAATTTGCAGAAATGACTGACGTGGACACCTACGTCATTGAGCAGAAGAGCACCGGGCACCCGGTATTTGAAGGCCTCCTAGACGCGTCCCTCCTCGGAATCTGATCCTTCCGGGGGCGGTGTCGCCGCAAGTGTTTGGGAGACGGAGTATGGTCGCCCCATGACGGCGGACTGTTGGCCCCCGGACTTTTATGCGAGGGGCAGCGAATATGGCAACTTTGCTAGTTGCCATATTTCATGCACTGCCTCGCGCAAACGCCTCTTGGCATTGCTCGGCTCGCATCGCCAAGAATAGTTGTTGGGGTATGTTCGTGCTGAGTACGGCGGCAGCCCGATAGGCCGTCGCCGCTTCATCATACAACCCCAGACGCGAAAGGAAATCCGCACGGGTCGCGTGAAAAAGCGGGTAGCTCTCCACGTTCCACTCGTCCCTGATAGCTCTGAGGACCGCCATTCCTGCAGCGGGGTTCATGGCCCACGACACAGCTACGGCTCTATTGAGGGCAACAACGTAGGTCGGGCTCAACAGGAAGAGCGCGTCGTATCTCGCCAGTATCTCTCGCCAATTGGTGTCTCGAAAGCTCGTAGCCCGCGCGTGACAAGCAGAGATCAACGCTTGGAGAAGGTACCACCCTGTGGGAGGCGACAAGCGGCATGCTCTCTCAACTATCTCCAGGCCCCGGCGGATGAGTAGGCGATCCCACAGGCCACGATCTTGCCGATCGAGCGGAACTGGCAAGCCTTGACGATCTTGTCGGGCAAGCAACCGAGAGCACTGAAGCTCCATGAGGGCCAAAAGACCAAGCACCTCAGGCTCCTCTGGCTTGATATGAGCCAGCATTCGACCCAGCCTCAACCCTTCAGAACAGAGTGCCGGGCGCGTTAAGGTCGGACCTGCCGTGGCCGCATAGCCTTCATTGTAGATGAGGTAGATCACCTCCATGACAGACTCGAGGCGCGCGTCTCGCTCCCCCTGCTCCGGCAACACGCGGGAAACACCTTGACTGACAAGCTCTCGTTTCGCTCTGACGATGCGCTGTTCGATTGCCGACACACTAGTCTGAAATGCGCGCGCTATTTCATCTACTGTGAGACCGCCGACTAATCGCAACGTGAGCGTTACTCTTGAGTCTCTGGAAAGCTTCGAGTGACAGGTGATGAACATCAAAGCCAAGATGTCATCGCCCACCTCGGGAAATGCGACAGCCTCATTTGCCGCAGACAGCGAGGCGGGTCGAGTAAGTTCAATGTAATGGGTCAGGTCCACAAGCTTCTGGTCCGCCATACGGCTGTGCCGCACGCGATCAATGAAGCGGTTGCGGGCGACGGCAAACAGCCATCCGCCGGGATTATGCGGTATCCCATTGCTCGACCACACCATAGATGCCTTGAGCAAGGCATCTTGTACGACGTCTTCTACAACCGACACATCACGCGAATGACGCATCAACGCCGCGATCAACCTCGGACGTTCAATTCGGAAGACAGCTTCAAGCTCGCTGCGGCTTGGACAAGCAGGCATGCTCAGTCTTTCTGCTTCGAACCCGGAAATAATGGTCGACCCCGATGCGAACATGCACCGGGGCCACAAGATCACGCGCCAGTTTTGTCAATCTGACGCGCAATCCGATCCTCTTGTTCACGAAGTTCGGGGGTCATCGCATCGCCGAAATCGTCGGCCTCGAAGACAGGACGGATTTCGAGTTGGCTTCGTCCCTGCATGGGTGCAGGGCAACGACGTGCCCATTCGAGCGCCTCGTTCATGTCCCGCACATCCCAGAGCCAGAAGCCAGCCACCAGTTCGTTGGTTTCAGCAAACGGCCCGTCGAGCACCCGACGATTGCCGCTCTCGATCTCAACACGCTTGCCAGCTTTGGAAGGCTTCAGCCCCTCGCCTGCCAACAGCACCCCAGCAGTTGCGAGGTCTTCGTTGAACTTGCCCATGGCTTCGAGCAATTCCGTGGATGGCATCTCGCCTGCTTCACTTTCGGCAGTTGCCTTTACCAGAACCATTACACGCATAGTCAGTCTCCTTGCTTGGCCTTCTGGCCGTTTCAGATTTCAAAAGTGAATGCCCTCAGATCTCAGCGCACTAGAGCCACGAGCGTAGGTGAGTACTGCGGACGCTTCGTATGGGCTCGACCTCATCTCGGCGCAGCCCGATATCCTCCAGGATGTGATCGGAGTGCTGAGAGAGGCTGTCCGCTCGAGACGAACTCCTCCCGCCATTTGGTCTGAAAACCTGGGCGATCGCTTCAAGCAGTCCAAGAACTCGTTGCACGGGCTGGCGAGCTCTTGCGCCTTTAGGCACCGCAACTCCTTCTGCCTGATCGGGTTCCGACGTAAGAAGAGCTGACGATGGGGTTGATTTGATTGCTTCCATACCTCGTCCTCCAATCCATGGCCCTTGAGGGCGACATTGATTCAACGAACGGGGGGAGCGAGAATCGACACGGCAAGTGAGTTTTTGTTGAGCTAGCGCCGAACACTCACCGCAGTCGGTCAGGTTATGTCGGAGAAGCAAGGAGCCAATCGTCTTATGTCTGCAACCTTCTTGGAGACAGACAATGAAACATCTATTTCTAATCGGGATCACTCTGGTCATCGGCGCGTCCAATGCGGGCGCTGAGAGCGTGGACAAGGGCTACGCCGAGATTGGTGAACTGAGAATGTACTACGAGCGCCATGGCGACGACGTAGAGGTCGAGCCGATCATCGTCCTTCACGGTGCATATATGGACATTCCGAGCATGGGTGACATCATCCCTCGTCTCGCAACCGATCGAACCGTCTACGCGCTGGAAATGCAGGGGCATGGACGAACAAACGATATTGATCGACCGTTCGGGTACCAAGATCTGGCTGATGATGTGTTCAGGTTTATGAACCAGATGGGGATCAAAAGAGCAGATGTCGTCGGCTACTCCATGGGAGCTGCGGTCGGTTTCTTCCTGGCCACCGACCACCCGGATAAAGTGGATCAACTCGTCGCGCTTTCTCTCGCGTACGATCTCAAAGGGATGCAGCCGGAATATCTGCAGATGATTCCCATGATGACACCCAATATGTTTTTGGGCAGCCCTATTGAGAAGCAGTGGAAAGCGCTTGCACCTGATCCCGACGGCTTCGTACCTTTCGTCGAGAAGATGATCCGTCTAGAACATGAGCCGGTGGCATGGAAGGAACGCGTATGGGGGCTTCAAAGCCCAATGCTATTGGTGACCGGCGACGCTGATGTCGTGACACTGGAGCATTCGGTAGAGCTCTTCCGGCTACTGGGGGGCGGGGCGATGGGAGACATGGGCAAGAGCCTTCCCAAATCGCGCTTTGCCGTTTTGCCAGCAAGCTCACATACTGCCATTATCCGGCAGCCTGAACTGCTCAGCCAGTTGATAGAGCCATTTTTTCAGGGCGAGTACACCCGAGGTATGTTTGAGAAGTAGAGGACTGGTGAACACTTATCGTTTTCCTGGTGCAGCTCACCAATTAGGGCTGACGCGTGGCGGTGAATAACAGCCCGCCCGCCCCCATCGATTGCATCAAAACCCCCACTGGCGGGGATAAGTGACACGATCTGTGTACTACTTCGTAAGCTGATCATCGTTGCAGTCTTCGCCTTTATGCGAGCGTGGAGCGAGGGCCAGGGTTTCTACGAAAAACTAGCGCCTGCTGAGGACGACGAGATCCGGCCGCAGCGGGCTCTTTCATAAGCATCATCGCATCGTATCGTAGACAGCGCGGGAGTACGGCACCAATTGCTTGCCGTGCGAAATCCGCTCTACCAAGTCCGAATTCGCAAGAAACAGGCGCCCGAATGAGTAGAGATCAGCCTTGTTGCCTCTCAGGCCCTGGGCCGCTGAAGCCGGCGAATAACCACCGTTGGCAATCAACGTGCCGCTGAAGTTAGCACGCAGAAATTCCGTAGCTGTCTGTCGAAGATAGGGGACGAAGGAATCGTCCTCAATTCCGGTGTGGACGTATGCTGCTGCTGCTCTATGGAGATGCGCCAATGCAACCTTGAGTCCGTCCTCATCGCCATCCGTATGGACCATCTCTGACATGTAGTCGGCGGGAGATAACCGAACGCCTACCCGATCCGCACCCAGAACGGTTGCGCATGCATCGAAAACCTCAATCAGAAAGCGAGCGCGTTTCTCAGCGCTACCGCCCCATGCGTCACAACGTCGGTTGGTGTGCTGCTTCAAGAACTGATCGAAAAGATAACCGTTAGCCGCATGGAGTTCGATACCATCAAAGCCAGCAGTCTTTGCATTCTTGGCGGCCTCTACGAACGAGGAGATAGTTTCTCGAATTTGCGCGTCGGTCATTTCCAAGGGAAGCTCGTGCCTGAAATCATAGTAGCGTTCCCCGTGTCTCGCGGCATCATCCAGGACCGCTGAAGGCGCAATTGCCTGAGTTCCGCTATAGAAGGAATGTGCCATCCGACCCAGGTGCCATAGCTGGGCGAAGATAAGACCGCCTCTCGCATGGACCGCGTCAGTGACTTCAGCCCACCGGGCTACATGAGACGCTGTGTAGATTCCCGGCAGAGCCGGGCCGCCGCGAGCCTGCTGCGAAACAACCACTCCCTCTGTTATCAGCAGTCCTGCAGCGGCCCGGGACGCATAGTGATTGATGGCGCTTTTCGCAGGAGCGTAATCCAGCTCGGATCTGTTTCGAGTACATGGGGCGAGCACAATACGGTTCTTTAAAACCAACGACGCTCCGACCTTAAATGGGGTGAAGAGCGGCTCAACCAGTTCGGGAACGAGTGTGGGCATATGGGCATTCATTGCTACTCTCCTGAGCGAATTAGACATGGATTGAAGCTAGCTTGCGCGGAGCCATAATCCATGTCTAATTCCTGAACTCGGAATTAGGATTTCTAAAATGGCATCGATCTTAGGTGCGGAGCTCAATGGACTTATCGCATTGGAAGCCGTCGGCCGACTTGGGTCAGTTCTGGCTGCTGCTGATGAGATGGGGGTTAGTCCAGGGGCGGTCAGTCAGCAGATTAAAAAGGCTGAAGCACAGATAGGGCGGCCAATTTTTGAACGTACCTCGAAAGGCCTGGTACCGACTTCGGCGGGCCGTAAACTTCTGCCAGTTCTCACATCGGCAAGACGACAAATCGCCGACGGCTTGAAGACGACACGCTCAGATGACGACTTCATTATCAACATAACTGTAGGATCCGTTTTCGCGTCCAATTGGCTGGTACCGAGGCTCAATCGCTTTGCTGCATCCCATCCAGACTTTCAATTGCGCCTCGTCGCATCATCGAGGTTTCTTGATCTCACCCGTGGAGATATCGACATTGCGATAAGGTTGGGCACCGGAGCGTGGACAGACGTGCCGTGTGAAAAGCTATTCGATGAGGTGTGCTTCCCCGTCTGCACGCCTTCAATCGCGGCCTCGTTATTGAGACCAGAAGATCTCGCTGGCGTTCCGATGCTGCTCGATGATGAAACCGTCTTTCCCTGGTCTTCGTGGTTACAGGCTGCGGGAGTGGCACGAGTAGCGCTCGATGGACCGATATTCTCTGATCCCATGCTAGCCTTCGCGGCAGCAGTCGCTGGACAAGGCGTTCTCCTGGGCTGGACCGTTTTGACAAAGCAGGCACTGGAGGATGGGCGACTGGTTAAGCCATTTAACCTCGAGGCGCGCAGCGAGTACGGGTACTGGCTGGCGATCCCCCCACACTTAAGAAGATCGAGAAAGGTACAGATATTCCGGAGCTGGCTTCTGGAAGAGCTACAAAGAGAGATTGGGGCAGATCGACCTAAATCTACGGCTCACCATAGCGATCGAGCTTAGATTCGATGATTGCGATCGCGAGACACGGCTCTACCAACGCAGGGGCCGCAGCCAATCCGACTGCTAGCGCTACCGGACATGTAAGCGCCACTTGCACGACTCAGCAGAGGCAAATGAAGATCACCTCAAGCCAAAGAAGGGCTGGTCGGCTCACTCGTGATGACCGCGGCTGTGGGGCGAGAAATAGTTTCTCTCCGTGGGTCGGCGTCTGTGCCGGATCGCTCCGAGCCATTGTCTGCCTTCAGGGCTGTCCACTTCCTGAGATGATCTGCGCTGCACCCCGTACGGCAACCCGGAACGCTTCATCATAGTTGACACCTCGAACTTCCCATTGATGTAACTTGCTCTTGAATTGCAGTTGCCACACGGCCACCCACCCTAACTCCGCATCGCTCCAGACCAGCTTTCCCTGCAGAGTAAGTGCACCGGGTGATGCCGAGTCCAGCGCTCTTGGGAACGCAACTTGCATGGCAAGCGAGCCTGCTGCGTTAGCAAACGACGAGCGCATGTCCTGATCGCGCAGCAGATCTCCGCGCAAACGATACGACTGTCCGTCGCGCTCGACATCTAGGAGAACATAAAGCCTCGGCCGAGGCGTCAGCCACGGTTCGCTGCCAAGATCATCCAACAGGCGGTCGACTATCTCAGCATCGTAATTACACGTCAGGTCATGTGGCCGATCATACGTCCCTTGTTCGTCGTGGATGGGCTTCCCCGCAAGCCTATCCTTGTACGAGAATGAACGAACGAAGCTGCCTGCCCGCGCCAAAATGGTTTGCATCTCTCGACGCCTCAACAAACGCTGATCGCCGGACACCCTCAGGATAACGTTTGCAAGGCAGTCTCTGAAGCCCGGCTGCCTGTTCTTGTCGCCTGTCCCGGTGACGATTGCCTTTCCCGTATAGAGCGCTCTAAGTGGCTCCTCCGCCTGCAACTGGGGAGCAAGAAGCTGTGACATCGCTAGGAGCGCGATGATGAAAACGCGTTTCATAGGTGATCTCTTACGGGCTTGTGAAGTGGAAAGTAACCTACTAAATGGTTACATTGAAATCCGCATTTTGCAACTGTTTGAGCGACAGCAGGAGACTGGGCAGGCGCGGCACCGGATTCGCTCGTCGGTCCGATGAGGAGTAAGCGAAGTGATGCCCCCAAAGCCGGACGACCTTACCGTCGCGCATTACAGGCCGGAGGACGCTCAAGAATGGTTACGTCTGACGAATTCGATGCGGAAGCATCCGCTCTCGCTTGAACAATTCATCCAACGAGAAACTTCAGACGCTCGTCCGACAATCCTCGCAAGGCTTGTTTGCAAAGGTGGAGACATCGCGGTCGCTATCGGCCAACTGACTTCATCACCCTATGTGCCCGAGGGCTTTGCGCGGCTGGAGATGGTTGTGTCGACGAATTTTCGATGCGCTGGGATAGGCTCCACACTCCTGGAAGCTCTCGAGCGCGAGGCAAAGCGGCAGAAACTCTCCGGTATCTACAGTGAGATCGCCGACCCTTATTCAAACAGTCTCCGTTGGCTCCGCGCTCGGGGCTTCAAGGCTTCCAAAAGCCGTCGGGAGAGTAGGCTCGTACTGAGCGACCACATGTCATTCGAACTGCCTAACCCCTGCCTCCCGGTCGCATTCCGTATAGTGAGCCTCAGGGCCAGCAAACTCAGTCAAGCGCAGTTCCTTCAGTTCATCGCGGATCGCCTCAAAGAAACCCCGGATCTTGCTGGTCTCCCGGCATGGTCCGTTGATCAACTCGAGGCAATCTTCCTTAAAAACCCTGCCGCGCGTGAAGACTGGATCCTTGTTGCAATGGCAACGGACCAACCAATCGGTGTCGGCGTGATCCACGAGCAAGGCCAGGATGCCTACATCTACTTTGTAGGCGTCGAGAGCCAATACCGAGCCTTATCGGTCGGAACCGCAATCCTCTCTCACTTGATTGAAAAAGCAAAACTTTGCAGATTTAGAGCTGTTAACATTGATAACCTGGACAGCAACACCGCGGCACTTCGGCTAACGGAAAAACTCGGCTTTACCCCACTCAGAACACGGTTGGAACTGAGAAAGACCCTGTCTCCATAGGTGTACAACGTTTTGTCGCGCACCGTGGAAGGTCAACCTGTCCGTTCGGCGGCAAAGCGGGTGCGAAACTGCTTCACCTTAGCTCGGTTGCCGCACGTATCCATTGAACACCAGCGACGTGGCTTCGACCGGCTGGTGTTCAGAAAGAAACCACCACATGGATCACCTTCACATTGGCCGATCTGACGCTCTACAGGAATCGCGTGAAGGCTGATGATTGAGACGGCGATGCGCGCCAGTGGCAGTCGTAAGCCTTTGCCTCCTGTGTCGTCTATCCGCCCTACAAGCAGTGGCATTTCTGTAAGGAAGACTGATAGCATTTCCTTCAATCGGACAGGAAGCTCTGATGCCATTCCAGTCTTTGCGGCCTTCAAAACTCCCGGCAAATATTCGCGCCATAGCGCTCTCATTACCAAAGCTTGCTGATGGACAGCGGCAGCATCAGCGGGATCTGCGGCGGCAAGGACAATCAATGCGTCACGTTCATTGGGTTGAAGAAGACCAGCGGGAACGGACCAGTCCGCAAGGCTGACGTAGTCGGGGATGAAGTCCACTTCGCGCCCGCCACGCCAGTGAAACGTGTTGGCGAAATCCAGAGCGGGATCGCCTGCCAGCATCCTCATGCGCCCAATCGATGACGTGTATGCGCGGAAAGTCACGAAAATCCCCTTTCAAACTTCTAGGTAACCATTTAAACAGTTACGACTCGCGGCACAAGCTGCTGCCCAGCATGATAAGGGGGTATCATGGCAACGCTCATATTTGGAATGAACCAGTCACTCGACGGATATGTGGATCACTTGAGATTCCCGGCAGCGCCGAAGCCCGGACTGTTCCAAGAGTTTATCAGGCAGACTGAGGGCTTGGCTGGCAGTCTCTACGGGAGGCATCTCTATGAGGCGATGTCATACTGGGATGACGACCACGCGGAATGGGATGATGCACAACGCACATTCGCAGTCGCGTGGCGTAACTCACAAAAATGGGTCGTATCACGAACCCTCAAGCAGGTAGGGCCGAATGCGACACTTCTGGAGGCCGACGTCGAAAGCGAGGTTCGACGACTGAAGCAGGAAGTTGAGGGCGAGATCGAAGTGGGTGGGCCAGAGCTTGCGCACTCGCTGACGGAGTGGGGATTGATCGACAAATATCGCATCTACCTGCATCCCGTGGTGCTAGGGTACGGCAAGCCATTTTTTGCTGGCCCACGGCCGCCGCTGCGCCTGATCACAAGCGATCGGTTCGAGGGTGATGTTCTGCGACTGACCTACGCGCCGGTCTAGCGATACCAATAAAAATGAAGCGCGGTTACCGGATCGAGTTTCGCATAACAAAAGTAAACGAGACTGGAGCCTCGCCTCGGTCAAATAGCTCAAGTGTTGGCGACAGTTTACTGGCTCTCACATGCACACCCCGGCGATGGCAGACGAACAGTCACCTAGGGATCCGGTTATGGCGAAGATCATGGCCGCCATAGAACTCGTATACGCTGGTGATCCCGGTCAAGCGCAGGCCGAGTTTCACTCCATATGGTCATCCATAGGACAAGATCCGGACGCGTTGCATGTATGCGTCCTATCGCACTTCATGGCAGACCTGCAGGAGGATGTCTTGCAGGAACTCGACTGGGATCTTCGTGCGCTTGATGCCGCCGGCACGCCCACAGACGAACGCGTATAGAAGTTCACCCGTCTCTCACCGTGGCCTGATTTCTTCCATCTCTGCATCTGAACGTTGCCGAAGCCGCTTTCCGCGCGGGAGATCTAGAAATCGGTCACAGGCATCTGAAAACATGCCTCGAGCTGGAAGCTGGGCTTTCGGATTCACCATTCGACGCTCTCATCCGCAATGGCATTCAGAGCTTTGCATTGCGGATGGCCCCAACTGAGAGGTAGCCTCAACGCACAACCCTGATTCACGTCGAGGCAACAAGAAACCCAAATCGATAGTGAAGGCGAGGCCAGCGTCAAAGCAACATGATGTCGGCCAGTCGGCCAGTCGGCTATCAGGCTATCGCTTAGAGGGCCGATGTGGCTGACGTCGCGGCGTGAAGCAGAAGTTATTTCCGAAATGGGGCCGCCACGCAACAGTCTGCTTTGGGAACCTAAGAACCAAGAGCGAACTGAGTTTGTCCGCGCGAGTTAGCTAACCTTTCTTAAAGCGCCGTCAAGCTGGTGGAAAAGCTCAGCTAGACGCGTCCTCCCTTGAGGTTGCAGTGGAAAATGCTGTAATAAGCAAACAACGCTTTCTGAGACGATGCTCATGGCTAGGTTTAGGACGCTATCCGCAATGCCGCTCGGGTTCTCAGAGTCTATTTCGCATGCCAAGGCAGCGTATACAGCAGGTCCCAACACGTGCCGCCCTTGTCTAACACCTTGGGGGCCTAAACGAAGGGACGTGTGGGTAAATGGCAACGATGCTGCCAGCATAGCTGAGCGTGCGGCGTATTTGGCGCCGACGATATCGCACTGCGTGGCTGCCGTGTGGGCTGCCCACGCAAGTCTCCTAAGTTCGACGTTCCGCCTGCCGCCATTTCCGAATTCTCGGGCTCCCGCTATGGCCTGCCTTGGGCGATTTTCACCGGGCACTTTCCCCTCAAAGACTGGCAGTGCCAGACAAGCACAGTCGGCAGCCCAAAGTGCTGCGGGGCGCAGCAAGGTATCAACTTCCTTGGTACTTGCCTGGTCAACAATACTGCTCATGATTTCTTTAACTCCTGATTGACCATTTTTTGTCGTCCGGCTGTGGCCGCATTTGCTGTTCCGCACTGCAGTGTGAACATATCTGGTTCCGAAGCTGTTGAACCATTTGGGCATTTTTTAGCTGGCTCTGTCCTTTCCTGCGCCATTGCGCTTGCGTCCTCCGCACGGTCATCACGCTCTGATTCTGCTGCGAAGATCTAACCCATAGAACGCGGTGGCGCCGAGAGCCGAAAATCTTGCGCCAGATAAGCAAACGGCAAGGCACGCATCAGCGCTTGACCAATGAAACGGTACATCGTATCGATACGATGTACTGATACAGGTGCTGCGTTTGTTGATGAGGTTGCGGATGCAAAGGCGTGATTTCATCTATGGCGCCCTAGTGCTGGGTTGGTCGCCGGTCGCCAATGGGAATGAAACGATGAAGAGCTCTACAAAGCGAGTTACGGTAGGTGAGGAGGTGGCCCTCTCAACTGAGTCCACTGGGAATGCTGCAAGAGGAACCATACTGTTGGTAATGGGTGCTACTGCCTCTATGGTTTGGTGGCCCGAAAGCCTGGTGAAGCGGCTGGCGAGTGCTGGTTATCAGGTAATCCGGTTCGATCATCGTGACACCGGGCGATCCACCACCAACGCACCGGGTGACGTTCGATACGATGTGTCTGACATCGCTTCCGACCTAATCGCCATTCTCGACGCTTACAACGTCGAAGCAGCCCATGTTGTGGGCATGTCTCTTGGAGGCTATGTCTCTCAGATCGCTGCACTAACGCACCCTGATCGGATACTTTCGCTAACGCTAATTGCCACAGAGCCACTCGGTATTCCCTACGATGGAGAGGGAATTGATCCTCGATTTATGGATCATTTTTCAAGGATGGCCGAACTTGATTGGTCAGACCATGACACGGTCGCATCGTTCATGCTCAGAATAGCCGAACTGAATGCCGGGTCGGTCGCGCACTTTGACAGGAAGGCGTCGATGCGCCGCATTGAGACGGAGCTACAACGCACCAGTAGCATGCAAAGCGCGTTCAATCATTCCTTGATCGCGGGCGAACTGGACCCAAATCTGAAGGCGTCGAATCTAGATCTTCCCGTCTTACTCGTGCATGGCAGAGAGGATCCAATCATCTCGGTCAAAGCCACTTCTGCCAGTGAGAGTGCGATCAAGGGAGCGCAAGTTTTAGTGCTCGAAGGCCGTGGCCACGAACTGCTTGAACAAGATATGCCGCAGTTAGCGGGAGCCATTCTGGCTCACGTGGGGCGGCAGGAACAACGATGACATGGGCATTTCTGCTGCCGCTGACGAGGCTGTAGGCAGGACTGCCTTCGTGTGACTGACGCAAAGGTCTTTTGGAAATTGTGGCAGTTCCGACATGCATTTGACAAGTAGCGCGGTCCGAATTCCTCCACAGGAAGTTCGCGACAGCGACATCCGCGTTAGGTGCGTACGCGTTGCCGGTAATTTCCCCATATAAATGCGCCGGCGCGGTAGCTTACTGGCCTATCAATCGTTTTCAGGCTGCGTAAGCAGGGCGGCGATGCCGTCAAGGATGCGTTCGAGTCCGAAATCGAAGCCGCTCTGCTTCGAGGTTTTCTTGCCGACGCTCGCGGCGGTTCCAACACGCATCAAGACTGGAAGCTGCGAGGGATCATACACACGGCTCAGGCCGGGCAGTGCCTCGCCCCACCAGGCGTCATCGTCAAGGCCCGTGTCGCGTCTTTCTCTCAGCAATTGCGATCCAAAGCGCGCCTGTTGGGCAACGTGCGTAAGCACGAGACTTAACGCCCTTTCCATGTCGATATCCGAAAGCCCGATACCATCCAGAACGCGCAGTTCAAGTTCTGTCTTATGCGCCTCATGCGGACCCATAAGTGAGCGCACCGGCGCAATGTCAAGCAGCCACCGGTGCTTGAGGTGGACATTGTGGTTGGCCTCGGCAACGTCGCCCAAGCCTTTTCGCCAGTCGTTGACGGCGGGTGCTGTACCGTTTGGATACGTGTCAGCATAGGCACGATCGACCATAAGCGCGATCAAATCCTGCTTAGACGGAATAGCCGAATATATGGCCATCGTTCGCACCTCCAGCCGTGCCGCGATGTTGCGCATTGATACGGCGTCCACTCCTTCGGACTCTGCCAAATCGATTGCGGCACTAACAAAATCGCAGACGGAGCGTCCAGTACGGCCCACCTCTCGCGTGTGCGGTGCCCACAATAGCTCAACGGTGTCTGAGAGTGTCCTACGACGAGCGCGCGTATCAGGCATCCAGCAAAGCCCCGCACTCATTATTGACCAATCCCCAGAATCGGTACAGTGTACCGTTTATGCCTTCTACGAGATCCAGAATGGCTTGGGAGACAATCATGGAATTAAGCGAGTCCTCTTGGCATGATGCCCTTCAAAACTATTCCCTGTGGGGTCTAAACGATCCGAATGCTCCCGTTAAGGCTACTGTGGAGATGGAGGTACACGCAACACCACAGAAAGTTTGGGACATCCTTTGCGACGTGAGTTCGTGGCCGCGAATGCGGCCGGATATTGAAAGCGTGGAAGTCAAAGAACCAGTCCAGACCGGAACGTCCTGCACTCTTTCTACTAATGGCGTCAAACTTGTTCTGACCTTCGGACGGATGACGGTGCCCCACGAACTCAATTGGGTCACCACAATGCCCGGACTCGTTATGACAAACCGTTATGTTCTTGTGCCGCAAGCCGAGGGAACCAGAGTGGTCTCTTCTGAAACCATCACTGCTCCAAGTTTTCCCCAGTTCACTGACGCTGTCCTCGCAGAGCGCATTAAGACTTGGCTCGTCGCCGTGAAAGCTGCAGCCGAGCGGATCAATGCAGCAAGTGCCGCCAGCTAACAGCAACTAATTCAACACAAACAAGGATTGCTCCTCATGAGCTTCAAACCGAAACAGGCCAGCATCGTCTACTATGTTAGCGACATAGGCCGAACGGAAACCTTCTACAACGAAACGTTCGGGCTTAGTCTGGAACGCATGGAGGGGGCGGAGCCCTACTGGCTCCAAGGTAACCTCGAAGGCGGCATGGAACTGGTCTTCTTTCAGCAAGAAGCTGTGCGAGGCAGCACTCCAGCCATCGTGTTCACCGTACCCGTTGGCGGCATTGACGATATCATCGCTGACCTTGAAGCAAAGGCCGTCACCATAGTCACGCCGGTCAGCGAGGCACCAGGCGGCTGGAGCGCTGAGTTCCTGGACCCAGATGGCTTTACTATTGGACTCTGGCAGTCGGAAGCATTCCCGCGCTCACTGCAGTGACTTCGGAGTACCTGTCGGTTAGTCAGGAGTTCTCGCTACATCGCGTTGGAACTCTACATACCGTCTTCCTCGACGCTAGGAGGCCGTTTGCCTAGCGCCATCAATTCCTACCTGTCGCCGTGTATCCGCAACTCAAAAAAATGGGCGGATACGTCACCACCGTGAAGAAGTCGGGGAGCGAGAAAACTATGTCGCGTTCCCCCCGCAGTTCAACATGACACTATAGATTGGAGTTGCGGATGTCGTTAGATCTAGACCACTTAGCCGGTCACATCTTGCTTCTGTCGGGCCATCCAGGTGCCGGTAAAACCACGACAGCCGAAATTTTGGCCCAACTGCCCGGCCTGCCCAAAGTGCATCTGCATTCCGACGATTTCTGGGGCTACATCAAGCATGGCCGTATTGATCCTTGGCTTCTAGAGGCACATCAACAGAACTGTATGGTCATGCAAATCGTCGCTGACGTTGCCGGGCAATATGCCAGACACGGTTACTTTGTCATACTGGACGGCGTGGTACGACCAAACTGGCTTCAAGTCTTTGTGGAACTTGGCGCTCCTCTTCATTATGTAGTTATGCGGACGTCGGAACAAGAGGCGGTTGAACGATGTGCGGCCCGCCGCAAAGATACTCTTAGCGATCGGCAGGTGGTCGCCAACCTCCATGCACAATTCAACCAACTTGGACTATACGAAGCGCACGTGCTGGATGTTGCCGGCCAAGGCCGGCGACAAGCATTGCAGGCAATAGTCGAAGCGCTGCTATCTCGGGCCTATCAGATTCATACGCCAGTCACGGCGGTCCTTAGGACACCGCCAAATGGTTCAGGATGACCTAAATGACGGCGCACTCCCGCCCCCCCAGCATTCGTATCTAGTCGTATCTTTCGCCTGTTACTGTTCGCGGCCTCGACGGAATGACTGCCATGATTCCTTTGCAGAATCCGAAAAGCCCGGAGGCTTGTTTCTCACCCAAGTGACGAATGTCCGTGCCGCAGGGTCTTCCACGATGGTTTCGATCGTGGAAAACTTCTTGGCGAGTTGCGCATCGATAAAGATCGAATGTATCTGGTCGTGGCAGATACAGTGCAGGAGGACGGTTTTCTTTCCACCCTTGCTCTTGGGAACGAGATGATGCTCGTCTCTCTGATCCTCTGGGATTACGCGCTCGCACATCGGACGAAACACCGGCTCAGGCGGAGGCTCGTCCTTGACAACGATGCTTGACACCGGGCATGATTTCGGGCCTCGCCGCAGCGTAGGATCGAAGCTTGTCGGTGATCATCACCCGCGGCGCTCGCCCCTAGCTCTTCACAGCTTCCGCATCAGGTGTTTGGCTGCTTTGGTATTGCGGTGACTTTGCACAAGCACCTCCAGAACAAATCCGCCCTGGTCAACAGCGCGCCACAGCGAGTGCTTCTTGCCCCCAAATCGAAATGACGACCTCATCGAGGTGCCACCAGTCTCCAAGCTGGCCGACTGAGCGACT
The DNA here is from genome assembly GCA_029865825.1 of Rhizobium sp. GTDB lineage: Bacteria > Pseudomonadota > Alphaproteobacteria > Rhizobiales > Rhizobiaceae > Allorhizobium. The sequence goes on along the minus strand of JARXAQ010000316.1, from coordinate 1,649 downwards.
AAGGATGTCTTTGGCGAAACGCCAACCGAAGTTCTTCGCCCACCAGCAGCCAGCAGATCCTCAACCATCTGCAGGCTGAGCGGAAACTGGAAACAGAGCCACACGGCGTGAGCAAAGATGTCAGCGGGAAAGCGATGACGTAGATGGGAGGATCACGGTCTGCCATCGCCCGCCATCGCAGATCAAATTCCACATTCCGCTAGGTTGACGATGCCTCGTACTGCTCCCGTCTTGCCCGCACCAGCGGTAGAAGACCGAATTGGCCAATCAGTTTGCTGGTTGCGACTGGGCAAGGTAGTCTTGGTACCAGAGACGGAAACTTTGCGCCTGCGCGAACTCCGGCATTTTCTCGCCAAGCTCCTGGATGACTTCGTCACAATTTGTCGCCGATATGCCGACAACCTCGGGGGAGCGAGGCAGCCTGAAGCTTGAGTGATCGTGATGAGAACCGACGGCGATGGCACCCACAACTTGGCCACTGCCTTGTTTGATCATCGACCACATCCAACGCTGCTGATGCGTCTCTTCGGCATTGCCCCACTCACGGCTCTCCTGGAAATCGCCAGGAAGCCGGGGCGCTGCCTCTAGACCCAACTCTGTGAGGAGCGTTCGCACTGGCTGGAACAATTGGGTGTTAAGAGCCCCATAAGCCATATCCCCATCCCGAAGAAATCGTTCTTCGTAGCCCTGCTGGTGGGCCGGCAGGATGACCGCCAACCGCTCATCCACCAAGGCTTGAATCTGGTTTGCCAAGGCACGTATATCGACGGCGCCGTTTGCATCATGCAACTTCATCAGCAACTCCATATGGTGTATATAGATGCGCTACCATTATCGGAGTACGGTGTAAATAGATGATTGATCCAGCTAAGGCTGCGAAGGATGCTCGAAACGAGTTTCGCCGATTATGGGAGATGGAGGGCGCACTGCGTCCGGGCCCAAGGTCCACGCAATCCGCGCGTACCATCGCCAGAGCAGCGATTGCAATTGCCGATGCGGAAGGCCTTCAGGCGCTGAGCATGCGTCAAATCGCCGGCAGCCTGTCGATCTCGGCTATGGCGCTCTACAACCACGTTCCAGGCAAAGCCGAGCTGTTGTCGATAATGATCGATGAGGTGGCGAGCGAAATGCTGGAACCAACTTCTGGCGATTGGCATAGCAGAGCTACATGCATCGCATGGACCAATTGGCAGAGTCTGATGCGCCACCCGTGGATGTTGAGCGTCGAAAGCCATCGACCGGTAATTGGGCCAAATGTGATTCGCAAATATGATCAGGAACTGGCTGCTTTCAACCATCTGGGCTTGAGCGATATCGAAATGGACTTCGCCCTAAATTCGCTGCTGGGATTAGTGCGGGGCTGCGCTGCCACGCAGATAGACGCCAACGGTCTGCTGAAGAAACTCGATCAGACCGATATGGAGTGGTGGCAGGTTCGACAACCGCTACTAGAGCAGCTTGAGATTGAGCGTCTCTTCCCGCTGGCCTCTAGGGTCGGCGCTGCAATCGGCGCCCATTCAAGTTCACCCCAATCACCGGAAGACAGCTTCCGCTTCGGACTAGATCGATGGCTAGGAGGTATGGCTGATCTCATCGCTGCGCGGACTACGAGCAGGTGAACTCAGCCAACAGCGTCGGTGAAGAGGGGC
>JARXAQ010000186.1 GCA_029865825.1 Rhizobium sp. | reverse complement strand
TGAGCGAAGAAATCGGGGCCGCCGCGCAACCGCTGATGAAGCGGACAACGAGCGCCGAATGCAGGTCGCTGACGAAGAGATTGAGCAGCGAGGCCACGACAAAGACGAGAATGCTCCATTCGGCAAACGGCCGCAGCCCATACTGTGCCCTCACCTTGAACAGGGCGATCGACAGGGTGGCATAGGGCGCCATATAGGCGGCCGACAGCCATGCGGCCTCCGCGGCCGTCGCGGAAAACTCGCCCTGCAACTGGTAGAGATTGGCGTTGACGATATTCATGCCCATGCCTTGGGTGATGAACAGTAACAGTCCCGAGGCGACATAGATCGCGGCGAGCCAGAGCGGCTTTGCCGGCGGTGGTGCCGCAGGGGATGCGGGGACCTCAACCTTCGCCGGCAGGATCGCCTCTTGCGGCGCTTCGACGACCGTGCTCATGGCCGCACCTTCCCATCGAGCCCCTGCATGTTGCGCATCAGGCGCCGGACGACCGACAAAGCAATTTCGATGTCGTCTGCCGAAATGTCTTCGGCAATCTGCCCGCGCAGATCGGTTGCGAGCGCATGGACCTTTTTAAACGCCTCGCGGCCGGCCGGCGTCATGTCGATCCGCTTGGCTCGGCGGTCGGTCGCGTCTTCCGTGCGGACAATCAGGTCCTGCTTGGCCATCCCGTCCAGAACCCGCACCAGCGTCGGGGTCTCGATCTCGAGCTCTTCGGCAAGTTCCGTCTGGGTCAGGGGACCCCGGCGTGCGATGGCGAACAGGGTGCGGGCACGCGCCAGCGTCAGCCCCTCTTCGCGCACGGCAGCGTCGAAAAAGGCCCGAAGCTTGCGATTGAACGCCGACATCTCGTCGAAAAGCTGTTCGTTCTGCGATGCACGCGACATCGGCTGCACTCCGATATGATTAGGCTGCTATCTATATTGACCCTAATTAATTCACGGCGCGTGCATTTCAATGTTTTTGAAGGGATGGCTGCCATGTCGTAGAATCATGGCTGAAACAGCGATTCGCCGAAAAGCCCGTCAAGGGCGACCTTCAACCGCCTGTTGATAACCGGGGACAACACGAAAAAGACAAGTGATGGGGAGACGCGTGTTGACTGTGGCGGCCCGGGTCGCCAAACCCTGATGCCACACTCCCAACGATGAAGAAGCCTGTGACACCATGATCGATGCCGTTCGCAACATTGCGCGCCCGCAGGCGCCTCAGACGCCAGAACCCCTCTACCGGGAAGCACCGAACAATATCGAGGCGGAACAGGCGCTGCTCGGCGCCCTGCTGGTCAATAACGACGCCTATTACCGCGTTTCGGACTTCCTGAAGGCCGAACACCTCTACGAGCCGCTGCACCGGAAGATCTTCGAGGTCGCATCCGAAATCATCCGCATGGGCAAGACGGCGAACCCCGTCACCATCAAGACCTTCCTGCCAGCCGACCAGAAGGTCGGCGATCTCACCGTTGCACAATACCTAGCGCGTCTTGCTTCCGAAGCGGTCACGATCATCAATGCGGAGGACTATGGTCGCGCTATCTATGATCTGGCGCTGCGCCGCTCGCTGATCCAGATCGGCGAGGATGTGGTCAACATCGCCTATGACGCGCCGCTCGACATGCCGCCGCAGGCGCAGATCGAAGACACCGAGCGACGCCTCTTCGCACTCGCCGAAAACGGCCGTTACGACGGCGGTTTCCAGTCCTTCTCCGATGCGGTTGCCCAGGCCGTCGACATGGCGGGCGCTGCCTTTGAGCGCGACGGCAACCTGTCGGGCATCTCGACCGGCATCAGCTCGCTCGATTCGAAGATGGGCGGCCTGCAGCGCTCCGACTTGATCGTGCTTGCCGGACGTCCGGGTATGGGTAAGACCTCGCTCGCGACGAACATCGCCTGGAATATCGCCGCGGCTTACGAGCCGGAAGTCCTGCCCGATGGCTCCTTCAAGGCGAAGAATGGCGGCGTCGTCGGCTTCTACTCGCTCGAAATGTCGTCCGAACAGCTCGCAACCCGTATCATGTCCGAGCAGACTGAAGTCTCCTCGTCCAAAATCCGCCGTGGTGAGATCACCGAACACGAGTTCGAAAAGCTGGTCGGCTTTTCCCAGACCATGCAGAAGGTGCCGCTGTTTATCGACCAGACTGGTGGTATCTCGATCGCCCAGCTTTCGGCCCGCGCGCGCCGCCTGAAGCGCCAGCGCGGCCTCGATTGCCTGGTGGTGGACTATATTCAGCTGATGACGGGTGCCGGCAAGGCGGGCGAAAACCGCGTGCAGGAAATCACCCAGATCACCACGGGCCTGAAATCGCTCGGCAAGGAACTGGCCGTGCCGATCATCGCACTGTCGCAGCTGTCGCGTCAGGTGGAAAGCCGCGAAGACAAGCGCCCGCAGCTCTCCGACCTTCGCGAATCGGGCTCGATCGAGCAGGACGCCGACGTCGTGCTCTTCGTGTTCCGTGAAGAATATTACGTGAAGAACCTCGAACCGCGAGACATCGGCGACCCGAAATATCCGGAATGGGAAGTGCTGATGGATAAGGTGAAGGGCACGGCCGACGTGATCATCGCCAAGCAGCGTCACGGACCGACTGGCACCGTCAAGCTCGCCTTCCAGGCGGAATTCACCCGCTTTGCGGACTTGGCCGATCCGAGCTTTATCCAGTACGAAGAGCCGTGAGATCGAAGGGCGCCGCAAGGCGCCCTTTCGTTTTGGGATCAAAGACCGGATGCACGCAGAAGCGCTACCGAGACGACGCCGAGTGTGGCCGCCGGTAGCAGAGACAAACGCAGCGCGGCCACGACGACCACCACACAGCCGATCGTCTCCGGCCAGCCGGTAGCAAACGCCGTCGGTGCGACGACGGCCATCAGCACGGCGGGCGGGACCGTGGCGAGTGCCTTTTCGGCCGCTGCACCAAGTTTCAGCCGCCGAACCAGCAACGCCCCTGACAGGCGGGTAAAAACTGTGGCCGCCATCATGGCAACGATGGTGGCAAGAGTTGCGTGATCGAGGTTCATGCCGGCTGCTCCTTCCGCGCGAGCGGAATGAAGGCGGCGCCAAGGCCGGCCAATGCGCCAGCGGCAATATACCAGGCGCCAGGCACCAGCGCATGGACGGTGAGCGCCGCAACACCACTCGCGGCCAACACCAGCCCGGTCTCCCTGCCCTTCCAGAACCCTGTCAGCAACACGATGAAAACCGCCGGAAAGGCGAAATCCAGGCCATAGACGGCGATGTCGCCGATCAGCGCACCGAAGAGCGCGCCGGCGAGGCTGGATGCCACCCAGCCGAGATAGAAGGGCAGAGAAAGCCCGAGGTAAAAGACCGGCGTCAACGCCGTCGTCCTTGCCCGCGCCTCCGCCAGCGCCCAATTCTCGTCGGCCATCACGAGCAGCGTCGGCAGCTTCTGCCACGGACGGAAAAGCCCGAGGCTGCGCTCCAGCGAGGCGCCCATCAGCACGTGGCGGAGATTGACCAGCAAGGCCGCAAATCCTAGCGCCGTCCAGGAGGCCGGATGGGTCCACAGGTCCATGGCGACGAATTGCGAGCCGCCGGCAAAGACCAGCGCGCTCATCAAGGTTGCTTCAATCGGCGACAAGCCGTTGCCGGTCGCCACAGCGCCGAAGACGACGCCGATGGGGGCTGCGGCGATGATGAGGGGAAAAATGGCGCGAAAGCCGTCAATGGCTTCGCGGCGGAATGCATAGTCTTTCATGGGACCTCCCGATGACGGAGGTTCTATCTCGTTCAAAGGGGCGTCGTCTTGAACGAAAGTGACGGATGTCAGCCGGCGCGGAAGACGGCGGGCGTCAGCCCGGTGCGCGCCTTGAACTGGCGCGTCAGATGCGCCTGGTCGGCAAAGCCGCAGGCCTGGGCCGTGTCGGACGGCGTTGCGCCGCAGCGCAGGAGATGGCGCGCATGGCGGATGCGCAGGTCCGTTTGGAAGGCATGCGGCGTGATGTAATAATGCTTGCGGAAGGCGCGGATCATATGGGCGCGGCTGAGGCCGGCGACCCTTGCCAGGGTTTCCAGCCCGAGCTCTTCGGCAAAATGTGCGGCGATGAAATCGCGCACGCGGCGCATGGCGAGCGGTTCGCCGTGATCGGGCGCGCGGATGATCTCGCTGCCATGGCGGGCGAACATGGTGGCGAGCACACTATACATGCTCTCCTCGCCCTCCAGCGCGCTCGTATCTCCTTCTTCCAGCCGTCGGTGTGCCCAGTTGAAGGCGCGGGCCAGTTCCGGATCGGTGAGCAACTGTCGCCCGAAACTGGGGCTGCCGTGAAAGGCCTTGCCCGTGACGTCCTCGATGATGTGGACGAGGAGCTCGGTGTCCGGATAGATCATCCGGTAGCGGTATCCACTCGGCTCGCCCGGCTGACCGTCATGCACCTCGCCGGGATTGATCAGGTACAGCGCGCCCGGTCCGGTAAACTCGCGAGTGCCCCGGATGCTGGCCACCTGGCAACCGTGCTCGATCGCACCGATCGAGAAGGTGTCGTGCGAATGGGGCGAGAATTCGTGGGTGATGAAGGAGGCCGTCAGGCATTCCATCGCGCGGAAACGCCCGTCGCGCCAGAAGCGCGTCCGCTCTGTTAGCGATACCGGATTGGCTTCGGCGGCCTGCTGCTGCGAAACACTGTGCATAGCAGCATAATATCCGGCGGCCACATTTTCGTCTTGAAGAAAAGTGCTAGGGTCCGTCGATCCCGCCCTGCAGACACAAAGATCTCATGACAGACAGATTCGACATCATCGATGCGCCGGAAGACTTTCTCGCCGCTCCGCTCCGCCTGACGGTGGATCTCTCCGCCATTGCCGACAACTGGCGCGACATGGCGCGACGCTCGGGCAAGGCGCGGGCGGCTGCCGTAGTCAAGGCCGATGCCTATGGTCTTGGCATCGAGGATGTCGGCCAGGTACTCTACCACGCTGGCGCACGGGACTTCTTCGTCGCCGTGCCCGCCGAGGGCGCGACGCTCAGGCCTTATGCCCCCGAGGCGCGGATCTTCGTTCTCTCCGGCATCTGGCCGGGCCAGGAAGAGGTGTTTTTCGACAATGACCTCGTGCCGGTCATTGCGTCGGAGGAGCAACTGGCCTTCTGGATGGCGCTTTTGTCCGAGCGCGGTCCCTACCCTTGCGCCATCCACGTCGACACCGGCTTCAACCGTCTCGGTCTGCCCATGGCCGAAGCCATTGCCCTGACCGACGACGTCTCACGCCCGGCGAGCCTCGAGCCCGTGCTTGTCATGAGCCACCTCGCCTGCGCGGACGATCCGTCGTCGCCGATGAACCGACAACAACTCGAATCCTTCCGGCAGGTTAGTGCTGCTTTTGAAGGTGTCGATTCCAGTCTGGCAGCCTCTGCCGGCACTTTCCTCGGCTCGGACTACCACTTCGACCTGACCCGTCCGGGCATCGCGCTTTATGGCGGCGAGGCAGTGAACGGGGTGAAGAACGCGATGCGCAGCGTCATCAAGGCCGAAGCCCGCATCCTGCAGGTGCGCGAAGCCAAGGCGGGCGAAACGGTGAGCTATGGCGCCAGCCACACGCTTTCCCGCGACAGCCGGCTGGCGATTGCCTCGGTCGGATATGCGGACGGCTATCTGCGCAATATCTCCGGCTCCGGCATCCCGCTCCGGCAGACCGGCATTGCCGGCGCGCGTGGTATAATTGGTGGGCAGCCGGTGCCGGTCGTTGGCCGCGTCACCATGGACCAGACGATTTTCGACGTGACTGATCTTCCCCGCAATGCAGTGCGCGGCGGCGACTATATCGAGCTGATCGGCCCCTCCATGCCGCTCGACGAGGTCGCGCGGGCGGGCGGCACGATCGGCTATGAAATGCTGACCGGGCTGGGCTTGCGTTACGAGCGACTGTATATTGAGGGCGATGACTGAGGACTGGCGCAAACCAGTTTGTTCTGCTATTGTTCCCATGAGTGGAGCGCCAAATGAACGAAGACCATCCATCCAAATCCACAGTACTCCTGGAGTTGGAGGCACAAGAGGCCGCCTTTATCGATCGGGAAATCAGCAGAGGCGCCTATGCGCGCGCGGAGGATCTGCTGCGCGCGGGCCTTCATCTTCTCGAAAGCAGCGGGCGCGAGCGACGCATCGCCGAACTGAGGGCGATGATTGACGAGGCTGATGCCGACGTCGAGGCTGGTCACTTTCGGGAATTCGGCGCCCCAGGAGAACTCGCTGACTACATCAAAGAGCAAGCGAAAGCACGGCGGTGACGGTTTCTTCTCGCCGATACCGGCTGGCGCCTCAAGCAATTGAGGACCTCATCGGGATTTTCAACTACCTCCATGAACGCAGTCCAATTGCCGCAGAACGATTCACCCAAGACATCGAACGGAAGATCATTGATCTGGCGGATTTCAGAAATCCCGGTGTATCTCGGGATTGGCTGAAACCCGGCCTTCGCGCATTTCCCTACAGGCGTCGATGCATCTATTTCCGTATTGTTGATGACATGCTTATCGTGCTGCGCGTCATGCACGGCCGCCAAGACATCTCCTCCGAAGATTTCCCCGAAGATTCCCCCGAAAGCGATCCGTAATTCATGGCCAAAGCCAAGACCCAATTCATCTGCCAGAACTGTGGCACGGTCCACTCCCGTTGGGCGGGCAAATGCGATGGCTGTGGCGAGTGGAACACCATCGTCGAGGAAGATCCGATGGGCGGGATCGGGTCTGGCCCAGGCAAGGTGCCGAAGAAAGGGCGCGCCGTTGCTTTGACCGCCCTGTCGGGCGAAATCGAGGAAGCGCCGCGCATTCCGACCGGAATGAGCGAACTCGACCGCGCCACTGGCGGCGGTTTCGTGCGCGGCTCGGCCGTGCTGATCGGCGGCGATCCAGGCATTGGTAAGTCGACGCTGCTCATGCAAGCGGCAGCAGCCCTCGCCCGGCGTGGCCATCGCGTCATCTATGTCTCGGGCGAAGAGGCCGTCGCCCAGGTCCGGCTCCGCGCGCAGCGCCTGGGGGCTGCGGACACCGACGTGCTTCTGGCCGCTGAAACCAATGTCGAAGACATCCTCGCCACCATTTCCGAGGGCAAAAGACCCGACCTCGTCATCATCGATTCCATCCAGACCCTGTGGAGCGACACGGCCGACAGCGCACCGGGTACGGTGACCCAGGTGCGCACCGGCGTGCAGGCGATGATCCGCTATGCCAAGCAGACCGGGGCTACCATGGTTCTCGTAGGCCACGTCACCAAGGAAGGTCAGATCGCCGGTCCCCGCGTGGTCGAGCACATGGTCGATGCCGTCCTTTATTTCGAGGGTGATCGCGGCCATCACTACCGCATTCTGCGCACCGTCAAGAACCGTTTCGGACCGACAGACGAAATCGGCGTCTTCGAAATGTCGGACAAGGGGTTGCGCGAAGTTGCCAATCCGTCCGAACTCTTTCTGGGCGAACGCAACGAGAAAGCGCCGGGCGCTGCCGTCTTTGCCGGCATGGAGGGCACCCGTCCGATCCTCGTCGAAGTGCAGGCGCTGGTGGCCGCGACCTCGCTCGGCACACCGCGCCGCGCGGTCGTCGGCTGGGATTCGTCACGGCTCGCCATGATTTTGGCGGTATTGGAGGCGCATTGCGGGGTGAGGCTGGGGCAGCATGACGTCTACCTCAACGTCGCCGGTGGTTACCGGATCAGCGAACCTGCAGCGGATATTGCCATCGTCTCGGCTTTGGTTTCATCGCTTGCCGGTCTTGCCCTTCCCGCCGATTGCGTCTATTTCGGCGAAGTCAGCCTGTCAGGGGCGGTGCGGCCGGTGTCGCACACGGCCCAGAGGCTGAAAGAGGCGGAAAAGCTTGGTTTCTCCGCTGCGGTCTTGCCGGCTGCCTCGCCGGACCTTCCCAAAGGTTCGCAGGGCAAATGGAGGGAAGTGGACAGCCTGCCCGATCTCGTGGCGCGCATTGCCGGCTCCCGGCTGAAAGCGCCTGTTGATCAGGAGGATGGTTGATCCGGTCCGACGCGTGACACGCACGCGTTCCGGCGGTATCGCGGTGACAATCAGGTCGGTTTCGACCGGCTAAGTCTTGGAGTTGGTGTCTATGCCTATTACGATTTTCGACGGTATCGTCATCGGCGTCGTGCTGTTTTCAGCGGTGCTGGCGATGGTGCGCGGCTTTTCGCGCGAGGTGCTGTCCATTGCAAGCTGGGCCGGCTCCGTTGCCGCCGCCTATTATCTCTATCCGTTGCTCCTGCCTTACGTGAAGAACTACACCAGCGATGATCGCATCGCGCTCGCAGGCTCCGCCGGCATCATCTTCATCGTTGCGTTGATCATCATCTCCTTCATCACCTCACGCATCGCCGACTTCATCATCGACAGCCGCATCGGCGCGCTCGACCGCACTCTCGGTTTCCTGTTCGGAGCTGCCCGCGGCCTGCTGCTGCTGGTCGTTGCCGTTGCCTTCTGGAACTGGCTGATCGATGTGCGCCAGCGTCCGGACTGGGTGAATAATTCCAAGTCGAAGCCATTCCTCGATTCGCTTGTCGTGAAGCTTGAAGCGGTTCTTCCCGAAGATATCGAGCCGCAGATCCGCGAACGCATCCTCGGCCGTGAAGAACCTGCCGCAGACACCACGGGCGACAACGCGCCGGCCGAGCAGGCTCCTGCCGAACAGACGCCATCCGACCAGGCACCGGCAGAGCCGGCTGCACCTTAAGAACACACTGTTCATCGCGCGGCCTTGGTGCCGCGCGAACCGACACCCATATCAACGCCGCCGGATCGGGACAGACCGGCGGCTTAGCCGTTAGAAGCCAAGCATCCTTGCATCTGTCCCCGGAGCAAAGGCCCTCGCCATGAAGCAGTTCAGCCCTTCTTATGTCGTGTATGGCAGCCATGACGACAAGTATCACGAGGAAT
>JARXAQ010000059.1 GCA_029865825.1 Rhizobium sp. | reverse complement strand
GGTCGACCAGCAGGCCGTCGGCGAGGAGATGGGCTATCGAATCCTGGCGGTCGGAGATGGCTTCTGGGTCTGTGAGCGGCGACATCAGGCGCTCGGCGAGCAGGCGGGCGCCGCCGCCGGTGACGGTGCGATCGATGGCCTTCAGGAGCGAGCCGTTGCGGTCGCCCGACAGCGTCTTCACCAGCTCCAGATTGGCGCGGGTGGCGGGATCGATGAAGAGGGTGGAGGCGGCATTCTGCCGTTCGGGCAGGCCGAGCGGCGGGCGTTCGGAGATCTGGGTCTTTTCGACATAGGCGACGGCGGCGGCAGCGGCGGCAATCTCGGCGCGGGAGAAGGCGCCGAAGCCATCGAGCGTTCCGACGCCGAAATAGCGGGCGATGCGGCCTTCGGCGCTGGCGCTGTCGAAGAGGATGCCCGGCTGGGGCACGACGACGCGGCCGAGCACGTCGAAGGCGGGCTTCAACTCCTCGTCGTGGAAGAGCGTATCGGGCACGATCAGTTCGCGCGGCTCGATGCGCAGGATATCGGCGAGAAGGCGCGTTTCGGTGGTTTCGGCGAGGCGGAAGATGCCGGTGGAGATGTCGATCCAGGCCAGCGCCAACTGGGGGGCAGAGCCGCCACGGATGCGGGCGAGCGCCATCAGGTAATTCGATTCGAAGGGCGAGAGGAGTTTTTCCTCGGTGATCGTGCCTGGCGTCACCAGGCGGACGACGTCGCGCTTCACGACCGATTTGGAGCCACGTTTCTTGGCTTCTGCCGGATCTTCGACCTGTTCGCAAACGGCGACGCGGAAGCCGAGGGTGATCAGCTTCTGCAGGTAATCGTCGGCCGCATGAACGGGCACGCCGCACATGGGGATGTCCTGGCCGAGATGCTGGCCGCGCTTCGTCAGCGTAATGCCGAGCGCACGGGACGCATCGACCGCATCCTCGAAGAACAGCTCGTAGAAATCGCCCATGCGATAGAAGAGCAGGCTGCCGGGGTTGGCGGCCTTGATCTCGATGAACTGTTCGATCATCGGGGTCGCCGTCGCGCGGCTTTCCTCTGATGTCAGTTCGGCGACGTTCAGGACATCACTCGGGGTGGCTTGGTATAGCGTCACGGGCTCAATGTTTTCTTGAAAAGGATGCGATGTGACACTAACGACTTAGGGCGAGGAAACAACCAGCATGGGTCGCCCAGGGCCCGCTGCCCACAACAAGGTGAGGGGACGCATGGCAATCGAGAAGACGACCGGTCGGACGAAAGTCTCGGTGACCGAGCAGGAAGCGCTGGACTTTCACTCCCAGGGGCGCCCCGGCAAGCTGGAGATCACCCCGACCAAGCCGATGGCGACCCAGCGCGACCTGTCGCTTGCCTATTCCCCGGGCGTTGCCGTTCCGGTGAAGGCGATCGCTGCCGATCCGGCCACGGCCTATGATTATACGACACGCGGCAACATGGTCGCGGTCATCTCGAACGGCACGGCCATTCTCGGACTTGGCAATCTCGGGGCGCTTGCGTCCAAGCCGGTCATGGAAGGCAAGTCCGTTCTCTTCAAGCGGTTTGCCGATGTCGATTCGATCGACCTTGAGGTCGATACTGAAAATGTCGACGAATTTATCAATTGCGTGCGTTATCTCGGCCCCTCCTTCGGGGGGATCAATCTGGAAGACATCAAGGCACCGGACTGCTTCATCATTGAGAGCCGGCTGCGCGAGCTGATGGATATCCCGGTTTTCCACGACGACCAGCACGGGACCGCGATTATCGCGGCTGCCGGCCTGATCAATGCACTGGAGCTGACGGGGCGCGACTTCAAGACGACCAAGCTCGTCTGCAACGGGGCGGGCGCTGCGGCGATTGCCTGTATCGAGCTGATCAAGGCGATGGGCTTCAACGGCGAGAACATCATTCTCTGCGACACCAAGGGCGTGATTTATCAAGGCCGCACCGAGGGCATGAACCAGTGGAAGAGCGCCCATGCGGTGAAGACCGACCGGCGGACGCTGACGGAAGCCATGGTGGGCGCCGATGTGGTGTTCGGGCTTTCGCAGAAGGGTGCGCTGTCTTCCGAGATGGTCGCCTCGATGGCTGACAATCCGATCATCTTTGCCATGGCTAATCCCGACCCGGAAATTACGCCGGAGGAAGTGGCTGCGATCCGTGACGATGCGATCATGGCGACGGGGCGTTCGGACTATCCGAACCAGGTGAACAACGTGCTTGGCTTTCCCTATATCTTCCGGGGCGCACTCGATGTGCGCGCCAGCCAGATCAACGATGCGATGAAGATCGCGGCTGTCAGGGCGCTGGCCGATCTTGCCCGCGAGGACGTGCCTGATGATGTGGCAGCTGCCTATCAGGGCGAGCGGCCGCGTTTCGGGCCGCAATACATCATTCCTGTCCCGTTCGATCCGCGGCTGATTTCGGCCATTCCGGTGGCGGTGGCACGGGCTGCGATGGAGAGCGGCGTGGCGCGCAAGGCAATCGAGGATCTCGGCGCCTATGCACATGAGCTTTTCGCCCGGCGCGATCCGATCGCGGCGGCGACGCAGCGGATCTACGAGCATGTGCGCAGCCATCCGAAGCGCGTGGTCTTTGCCGAGGGCGAAGAGGAGCAGGTGATGCGGGCGGCGATCACTTTCGTCAACCAGGGGCTGGGCACGGCCATCCTGCTCGGGCGCGACGAGCCGCTCAAGGCGACGGCCGAGCGGGCCGGGATCGATCTCGACCGTCCCGGCATTGAGGTGGTCAATGCGCGGCTCTCGACCCGGGTCGAGGCCTATACCGAATATCTCTATACCCGGCTGCAGCGGAAGGGCTACCTGCATCGCGATGCGCAGCGGCTGATCAACACCGACCGCAACCATTTTGCCGCCTGCATGGTGGCGCTGGGGGATGCCGACGCCATGGTGACCGGCACGACGCGCAATTATTCGACGGCGCTCGAAGATGTGCGCCGCTGCATCGATACGGCCCCCGGGCACCGGGTGATCGGGGTTTCGCTGGCGCTGGCGCGGGGGCGCACGATCGTCGTGGCGGATACGGCCGTGCATGACATGCCCACGGCAGAGGAACTGGCCGATATAGCCGAAGAAGCGGCAGGCGTCGCCCATCGGCTGGGGCTGGAGCCGCGTGTGGCGCTTCTCGCCTATTCCACTTTCGGGCATCCGACCGGCGAGCGCTCGGAGCGCGTGCGCGAGGCAGTGAAGATCCTCGACCGGCGCGGCGTTTCCTTCGAATATGACGGGGAGATGGGGGCTGACATCGCACTCAATAGCCACCGGATGGAGCAGTATCCGTTCTGCCGGCTTTCGGGCACGGCCAATGTGCTGGTCATGCCAGCGATCCATTCGGCGGCGATCTCGACCAAGATGCTGCAGGAACTGGGCGGGCTGACCGTGATGGGGCCGCTGTTGATCGGGCTCGAAAAGTCGGTGCAGATTGCACAGATGGGCGCAAAGGACAGCGACATCGTCAATATGGCGGCGATTGCTGCCTACAACGCGGCGGGCTAAATTCACGAGTTATTTTCGCAGCTTGAATGGAGATTCTGATGGGCCAATCACGCCTTTCCGCTTTAGCATATGCTGGAATTTTTCTGCTGCTTTCCTCATCGGCAACACTTGCTTGTAGCTGTGGTGGCCCTCCTGCGAGCAGGGCGCAGGCCGATCTTGCGGTCAAAGGCAGCGTCAAGTCGATCACCTATGGAATTGAGTGGATTGACCCGGAAGATGCGGCTGGAAGCTTCCGAATGGCGCGAGCCGAGATCGAAATTAGTCGGGTGACGAAAGGGACCTTCAAGGACAAGACGATCTCGATCTACACAGGCGCCGGCACTGGCGATTGCGGGCGCTTGATGGAGTTGCTCACCCTTGCGATCTACTACAGTCATCCAGACTTTGGCGTGGCGGAACTGGGCCTGAATGAGGTCGAAATTCAGGGACAAAAGCTCTACCTGACAACGATCTGCGATTTCGCAAAATGGCCAAAGAACATGACTGAAGATCCATAAAGGCTACGGTCAATGCGCCCCAGCGAGCGGCAGATCGCTGCCTTGATATCCAACCGAAGTCGAACGAAAGACCGCAGGTTCCTCGCCGGCTAGGCGAACACTGGAGCGGCTTTTGCGAGCCGCTCCATATCTTCCTCAATCTCAAGCCTCAGCCAGCGCTTGAATTTCTCCACCTTGTCGGAGCGCTTCGCATTCTCGGGCACGACGAAGTAGTGGCCAAAGCCGGTCTTCACGGCCGGACCGAAGGGGGCGACCAGCTGGCCGTGTTGAAGCTGATGCGAGGCGAGTGTTTGCCAGGCGAGCATGACCCCTTGGCCTGCGATGGCCGCATCGAGGCAGAGCGAGGCTTCGCTGAAACTGTGGCGCGCCTTGATCTCTGTGCCGGCCAGACCGACCGTCGAGAGCCAGACATCCCAGGTGAACATGGCGCGGCTGTCGATGATCTTGGGAAGATCCAGGATGTCGACTGGCTGCTTCAACCGCTCCGCCATGGCCGGCGTGCAGACGGGCGCCACCCTTTGCTCCAGGATCAGCTCGGCCTTGAAGCACGGCCACTGGCCACGACCCACCCGGATGCGCAGATCCACATCCGTCTGGCTTGCATCGGTCAGCCGGTCATTGGCGTCGATCCTGAGGCCGATATGGGGATAGAGCGCGGAGAAGGCGGCGATGCGGTGGACGAGCCAGCGCGCGGCGAAAACCGGTGCGACGGAGATGGTGAGAAGGCTGTCGTCGGTCTTCTGTGCCAGGGCCACCGCGCCGGACAATTGTCGAAATCCTTCCTGAAGGCGCGCCATCACGCCCGCCGCAGTCTCGATCGGGACCATGCCCCGGCTTGTGCGCTCGAAGAGTGTCCGGCCCAGTTGCTGCTCGGTTTTGATGACCTGCTGGCTGATGGCGCCAACCGACACACCAAATTCGTCTGCCGCTGCCTGGAGAGAGCCGAGGCGGGCAACGGCTTCGACGGCGCGCAGGCCGTTCAGATGGACCTGGTTGAGGTTTTTCATATAGGAAAGCTACAATCGCTCGGGGCAAAACTCAATTGAATTCGGGGTGCAGGAGGCAGAGAAACAAGCATCACGGAACCGATCACGCCGGATAGTCGGCGCATGGAGGGACTGCCATGTTCAAGCTTTCCTGGAAGAAAATGCGCGGGGCGGAGGGCTGTCAAAAGCAGGACTGGCAGAATGATCCGTCAGGGCATCCGGCTCTTCTGGTGATGAGTACACGGGAGCTTGCGGACCTACCGATGGTGCCGGAGGTGCCGATGTGGGCGACGAAGGGCGACGTGGCAGCGCTTGATAGTCGGCACGGAATCGGCCGGGAGATCACCGGCGGGTGTGTTGTTTCGCGATAGTCGGTGAGACCTGAGAATTTTGTGGTTCGGCTGCGCCGCCCCCTCATCTCCCTGCCGTGATCTTCTCCCCGCTGGGGAGAAGAGACGTTCCGCGCCCGGCATCAGTTCGACGCGGGGGAGAAGGAGATCGTCAGCTGGCGCTGGCGAAGCGACCGGCGTCGGCGCCATAATAGTTGACGTAACGGCCGGAAATGCTGGCGATGGGGAGGATAATCAGCACGTCTGTCGTGTTGAAGGCCTGGTCGACGACCGCGCCATTGCCGACCATGGCGCCGAGGCGCAGGTAACCCTTGATCAGCGGCGGCATGGCGAAAAGGGCACGACGGGCGTTGACGGCCTCGCAGGGCATCAGGTCCATTTCGCGGTGCAGATGGGGCAGCGCGTCGACCGCCCATTCGCCCTTGGCAACCGCATTGTGATGCAGGAAGGACAAAGCCAGCGCGTGTTCTTCCGGCTGGATTCCGGGGAAGGAGCCGCAGCCGAACATGGCGTCGATGCGGTGATGCAGGGCATAGGCCCAGCAGCCCTGCCAGAGCAGTTCGACGGTGCGCTTGGTGCGGTATTGCGGCAGCACGCAGGAGCGGCCGAGTTCCATGAAGCGCTTGCCCGGATGACGGGCGACCAGCGCGTCGACGCCGAATTCGGAGCCGGAGTAAAAGCCACCATGGGCGATCGCAACATCATGGCGCAGCAGGCGGTAGGTGCCGACGATCTGGTCTTCGGTATCACCGTCGATCGAGCGGTCGAGCACAAGAAGGTGGTCGCAGAGGCTGTCCCAGCTGTCGACTTCGCGGCCGCGGCGGGCATCTTCGACGGAGACCTGGGCCTTCATCTCCTCGACGAAGACGCGGTAACGCACGGCCTGGGCCGCATCGATTTCACGCTCGGTGCGCGCGATGCGGGTTTCAAGACTGCCGATGCGGCCGAGCAGGTCACGCGTGCCGGATACGGCCAGTGGCGGCGCCACGGGGGCAATATCCAGCATCATTCCACGGTCGATCAGGTCCACGCTCATCAGCTTTGTCCAGCGTTCAAGTCACGGGCGTTTAAACACTTTACTGCAACAGGAAAGTGACAAAAATTCGGATGCCGGTCACTGCTCGTCGGGCTTCGGCTTCCGGTGCTGGATGATCTCGTCGATGACGATGCAAAGAGCGCCCAGCGTGATGAAACTGTCGGCCAGGTTGAAGACCGCAAAGGACCATGTCCGGGTGTAGAACAGGATGTAGTCGACGACGTAACCGTAGGTGAAACGGTCGACCAGATTGCCCAGCGCGCCGGCGATGATCATGGCAAAGCCGAGATGGGCCCAGTGCTGCTGCGGACCGGTCTTGCGCCAGAGCCAGAGCACGAAGGCGACAATCACCAGGCGGAGCGCCACGATGAACCAGCCGTCGAGATGGGACAGCATCGAGAAGGCGACGCCGAGATTGTGGGTGCGATAGAGCGCCCAGAATGGCAGAACCGGGATCAGCTCATGCATCGGCAGATAGATCTCGACCGCATATTTGATCGCCTGGTCGAGCAGGAGGGCCGCGATGATGAAGAGGATGACCGGCAGCGGCCGATTGAAGGCTGACAGCATCGGTCACTTGCCTCCGTCGAGCGCGAGCAGATGGCGGCGGACCTCGAAGAGCATGACACCCGTCGCGACCGCGAGGTTGAGGCTGTCGGCCATACCGACCTGGGGGATGCGGGCGAGCTTGTCGGCGGCACCTGCCAGATCATCCGGCAGGCCGGATTGTTCGTTGCCCATCATCAGGATGACCGGCTTGGAGCGGTAGTCGATGGTGCGGTAGTCGACGGCGCCGGCCAGATGGGTGGCGACAAGGCGGGCGTCGACCGTTTTCTTCCACTTGAGGAAATCGGCGGGCGTTGTCTTCACCAGCGGCAGGGCGAACATCGAGCCCATGGTGGCGCGCACGGTTTCCATCGAGAAGGGATCGGTGCAATCACCGACGAGGATGACGCCTGAGGCGCCGGCGGCGTCCGCCGTGCGGATGATCGTGCCGAGATTGCCGGGATCGCGGACGCGGTCGAGCGCGATCCAGGTTTCCGTTCCCTGTGGCCTGATATCCTTGAGCGCGGTCCAGCGCTGTTCGAAAACGGCGGCGACCATTTGCGGATTGTCGCGCCGCGTGATCGAGGACATCACTTTTTCGCTCACTTCCAGCACAAGGCCGCCGGCGGCAACCGTGCGGGCAGCGACCTTTTCGACCAGCGGCTTGCCCTTGCCGGCCTTGGCATAGACGAGGGTGCGGATGGTCCAGCCGCGATCGAGCGCATCGATGACGAGCTTCAGGCCTTCGGCGAGGAAGGTGCGGCTTTCGTCGCGGCTCTTCTTCTGGGAAAGCGCTTTGATGTCCTTTATGATCGGATTGGCGAGGCTGGTGACTTCCTTGACCTGACCGACGCGGCGCGGCCCCTCGTTTCGATAGTCGTCGGTCATTTCGGTACCCAGCGGCTGAAGAGAGAGGTGGAGAGCGCGCGGCCCGGCGTCTTGCCGTCGAGGCCGGCCTCGCGGATGACGAGTTCGCCCGACTCGACCAGACCGCGCTTGCCACGCATGGTTTCGCGCATCAGTTCATGGATCGAATAGAAGCTGGCGCGGATGGAATAGGCAGTGAGCACCAGGCCGACGGGTTTGGGGGAGAGTAGTTCGCGGCAGATGTCGAGCATCAGCGGGAGGTGCTCGAAAAGCTGCCAGACTTCACCATTCGGACCACGGCCGAATTTCGGCGGGTCGGTGAGGATGATGTCGTAGTGATGGCCGCGACGTTCCTCACGCAAGATGAACTTCATCGCGTCCTCGCAGATCCAGCGGATCGGGGCCTTGTCGAGGCGGCTCAGAGACTGGTTCTCGCGGGCCCAGCCGATGGCCTTCTTCGAGGCATCGACATGGGTGACCTCGGCACCGGCAGCAGCCGCGACCAGCGAGGCGACACCGGTGTAACCGAAGAGGTTCAGGACCTTCAGCGGCCGGTCGGCCGCTTCGATCTTCTGCTTCATCCAGCTCCAATGGGCGATCTGCTCGGGGAAGACGCCGACATGGCGGAAGGCGGTGAAGCGGCCGTGGAAATCGACGCCCAAGAGGGCGAGCGGCCAGGTCTCGCCGAGCGCCTCGCGCTGGAAACGCCAGCGGCCCATGCCGTCTTCGTCGGTATCGCCAGTAAAGACTGCGTCGGCCTTGTCCCAGACATGGTTGGGCTGCGCCTTTGGCCAGAGGGCCTGAGCTTCGGGGCGGACGATGCGATAGGGGCCGTATTGCTCGAGCTTCAAACCGTCGCCGCTGTCGATCAGGTGAAAATCACCGGCGCCCGTGGATTCGAGGATCAGCGGCACGCGCTCAGTCGGGCGGTCGCCGGTGCGGACCGTCAGGGCGCGGGCGGGTTCTGCCGTGGTCTCGGATGATTGCGGCTGGGGCTTCGCCTTCACGGCCTCGGCCTCGCGGCGCGGCGGGCGGGCCTGACGCTCGTCCCTGCCCTTCGACGGGTGCGGCTTTGCCGATCCGGGCCGTGTGCCGCCACTGGCTTTCGCCTTCGCTCCCGGAAATGGCTTGGCGCCGGGGCGACGTTCCTTGTTCTTCACGTCA
>JARXAQ010000311.1 GCA_029865825.1 Rhizobium sp. | reverse complement strand
CTTCCTGCGTGATCTCGAGTACGCGATTCGACAAGGCCGCGAGAAAATGGCGGTCGTGGCTGACGAAGAGCATCGTGCCCTCGTATTGCGACAGCGCCTTGATCAGCATTTCCTTCGTGTCGAGGTCCAAGTGGTTGGTCGGCTCGTCGAGCACGAGCAGGTTCGGTGGGTCGAACAGCATGATCGCCATGACGAGCCGCGCCTTTTCGCCGCCCGAGAGCACCCGAACGCGCTTGTCGATGTCGTCGCCGGAAAAGCCGAAGCAGCCGGCGAGCGCCCGAAGCGGTGCCTGGCCTGCCCGCGGAAAGGTGGATTCGAGCATTTCGAAGATCGTCAGCTCGCCGTCGAGCACATCCATCGCATGCTGGGCGAAATATCCCATCTTAACGCTGGCACCGATCGACACCGTGCCGCTGTCCGGCGTGGAATCGCCGGCAACGAGCTTCAGCAGCGTCGATTTGCCCGCACCATTGATCCCCATGATGCACCAGCGCTCGCGGCGCTTCACCATGAAGTCGAAGCCGTCATAGATGACCTTGTCGCCATAGCGCTTGGAAATGTTCTTGACCGCGACGACATCATCCCCCGAGCGCGGCGCCGGCTGGAATTCGAAGGCGACGACCTGGCGGCGCTTCGGCGGCTCGACACGGTCGATCTTCTCGAGCTTCTTCACCCGGCTCTGCACCTGGGAAGCATGGGAAGCCCGCGCCTTGAAGCGCTCGATAAACTTGATTTCCTTGGCGAGCATCGCCTGCTGACGCTCGAACTGCGCCTGCTGCTGCTTTTCGTTCTGCGCCCGCTGGCCCTCGTAGAATTCGTAGTCGCCGGAATAGCTGTTGAGCTGGCCGGCATCGATCTCGATGATCTTGTTGACGATGCGGTTCATGAACTCGCGGTCATGCGAGGTCATCAGCAGCGCGCCTTCGTAACCCTTGAGAAACTGCTCAAGCCAGATCAGGCTTTCGAGATCGAGATGGTTCGACGGTTCGTCGAGCAGCATCACATCGGGCCGCATCAGCAGAATGCGGGCAAGCGCCACGCGCATTTTCCAGCCACCCGAGAGCGCACCGACATCGCCGTCCATCATGGCTTCGGAGAAGGAGAGGCCGGCAAGCACTTCACGCGCGCGGCCATCCAACGCATAGCCGTCGAGCTCTTCGTAGCGCGCCTGCACCTCGCCGTACCGCTCGATGATCGCATCCATCTCGTCCATGCGATCAGGATCGACCATGGCCGCTTCGAGTTCGCGCAGTTCTGCCGCGACCACGCTCACCGGCCCTGCCCCATCCATCACCTCGGCCACGGCCGAGCGGCCGGACATATCGCCGACATCCTGGCTGAAATATCCGATCGAGACGCCCTTATCGACCGAGACCTGCCCCTCGTCGGGTTGCTCGCTGCCGATGATCATGCGGAACAGCGAGGTCTTGCCGGCTCCGTTCGGCCCGACGAGACCGATCTTCTCGCCGCGATTGAGCGCGGCCGAGGCCTCGATGAACAGGATGCGGTGGCTGAGCTGCTTGCTGATGTTTTCGATACGGATCATGGATGGGGGCGCCTGCTGGAATTCGGCGCCCTTATGGCACGGCGAAGCCGCCTTGTCCCCGGTTTTGTTCACCGTCCAGCACCGCGCACACGCGTGCGGAGAGCCGGGACTGCCATCTCCAGAAACCTGACAGTCAGCAAAATTTGATGCGCCGCATTGACACAGGCCTCACCCCGCCATTGCCATGGTGCAACGAACGGGCGACAAGACCGCACTTGCATCGGATGTCGGACATGAGCGAAGAGACAATCACCCTTTACCAGGCGATCGGCGGCGATACGACCGTCCGGGCGCTCACCGATCGGTTCTATGCACTGATGGATACGCTACCGGAAGCCGCCCATTGCCGGGCGGTGCATCCGCCGGACCTTTCAGGCAGTGCGGAAAAATTCTACGAATATTTGACGGGTTATCTCGGAGGACCACCGATCTACATGCAAAAACGGGGTCACCCGATGTTGCGACGGCGCCATTTTGCAGCAGAGATCGGCCCGGTCGAACGCGACGAGTGGCTGCTCTGTTTCCGCCGGGCAATGGATGAGACGATCGAAAATCCGAAGCTGCGCGAGATCATCTGGCCACCCGTCGAAAAGCTGGCCTTTCACATGCAGAACAAGGAATGATTGCCATGGTGTCTGTAACGGCGTCTCGCTGGACCGTGGCCCTGTCCGGCCTGATCGGTGCGGCAGGTGTGGGATTGGCAGCGGCCGCCAGTCATGCGGGCGGCGAAGCTCTGCTACGGCCGGCCTCCAGCATTTGCCTGGCGCATGCCCCGGCCTTGCTCGCGCTGGCACTGGCCGGCGATCGACTGCGGTTCGCCAAAGTCGCCGCACTTGCGATGGCGGCGGGAACGCTGTTGTTTTCAGGCGATCTCGTTGCCCGACATTTTCTCGGAACAGGCCTTTTTCCCTTGGCCGCACCGACGGGCGGTCTCGCCTTGATCGCGAGCTGGCTGCTTCTCGCCTTGGGTGCGGCACTGCCACGCAGCGGCTGACGTTCGTCCGTCTAGACCTCGTCAAACCCGGTGCGGATCTCGGGTCGAAGCCTCGTTCAGTGCCGGACGCTGCTCAGTCCGCCGAACATCAGCAGGTTGCCATGCGGATCACGCACATGGAAGCGCATCTGCTCGCCGTCCGAACCTGAAGGCACGACCGCCTCGATGCCGCGATCGCACAGATCTCGGTAGATGGCGTGAAGGGCTTCGGAGCGGAAGAAGACGGAACTGTTCTGGCACTGCATGGGGTCGTCACTGAGCCAAAACTGCAATTCCAGCCCGCCGCGCCGGATGACGAGATAATCGTCGCAAGCGGCGTACAACTCCTCGAATCCGAGATTGTGGACGTAAAAGTCCCGGGTCTGGGAAAAGTCGAGCGATGGAAGGATGGGTACGACCTTGAGGATTGGTTCAGCCACGGTGTGTTGAGCGCTCATGCGGAGAGTTCCTCTACCCCCGCAAAGGTGAAAACGAGACGGCTAACTCCTTTCGGACGCGTTTCGCTGCCACCGGGGCGCGGGGAATTCTAATACGAGGGCAGTCGCCCCGGTTGACGTTGGGTACATGGTACCAGACTTGCGCTGGTGCAAGGCCGGCAAAGTGACGATTTCGCAAATCGTCACTTCACTTTTCAGAGAGATGTGTCCGAGACGCCGCGCCAATTCGGGCGAAATGCCCGCATCGCATGCCTCGGCCATCCTCTGGAAAGAGTGGCTCACCTGTTCATCGAATACGTCTTCACTCATTCGGCCGCATTCCTGTCACTCAGGGTCTGCAGTGCGCGCTCGAGACTGGATTTCGAGCCGTTCCGCAGCGGAATGAAGGTCTTACCGAACTTTTTACACCCGCTCTTCACTCTCAGGCACGCATCGTGACTGATACAGTCGATCGGGCAGAAGACGCAGTCGACGGAGGGCAACACCGTGTCGATCCGAGATACCGCCTCACGTAAACCCCCATCATGGTGAATAAGTTCCGCACCAAAATTAATTGCGATCTGACGAAGATGCGCGACCTGGCAATCGCGCCCGCCGACATAGAGGAAACTCTTTACGTCGGGCTGCTGGCGGACCGTCTGTACCGGCGCATTCGCTGCGGGCGAAGCCTTTGTATCCAAGCGTTTTTTCTTCTTCGCCATGTCGCTGCAACTCCCTTGCCGGCCTGATGCTTGAGCGGCCATTACCACCGATCCGCCAAAGGCATACAAAACATGACAAAAAGAGTAAAGTA
Organism: Rhizobium sp.; assembly: GCA_029865825.1. Classification (GTDB taxonomy): domain Bacteria; phylum Pseudomonadota; class Alphaproteobacteria; order Rhizobiales; family Rhizobiaceae; genus Allorhizobium. The sequence continues at coordinate 11,039 of JARXAQ010000311.1, read as the reverse complement.
TTATCTTGAGCGTCACGGTCATGTTTCCCGTCCTGTTATGCCGGTTGCGGCCAAGCGCGCCGACAGCGGATCGGTGTTTTGACACCCGTCAAATTCCCCGCAATTGCTGGCTTTTCGAGGCGTCGATTACAAATTTTTACCGTTTGATAAAAGTTTGAACCTGCGTTACGCTTCCCTGCATCGCTTCGAATATAAAAGAGGGAACTGCGATGCGAAGACTGGAACCGGGCCTGAAGGCCGGGCGGCTTGACGCTGCCGATTATGCGAAGAATTTCTCCGATCTCCACCCCCGCCTCGGCGGCCATGAGGCCCTTGTCGCCTCCGACAGATGTTACTTCTGTCATGACGCGCCGTGCATGACGGCCTGTCCCACCGCCATCGATATCCCGATGTTCATCCGGCAGATATCGACTGGCAATCCACTCGGCGCCGCCAAGACCATCTTCGACCAGAACATTCTGGGCGGCATGTGCGCCCGCGTCTGTCCCACCGAAACGCTCTGCGAAGAGGCCTGTGTGCGTAACACGGCCGAGGAGCGCCCTGTCGAAATCGGTCGCCTGCAACGTTACGCCACCGACATCGCGATCGATGAAGGCCGCCAGTTCTATTCTCCGGCTGCTCCCACCGGTAAAACGGTCGGCATCGTCGGCGCAGGCCCAGCCGGCCTCGCCGCCGCCCATCGGCTCGCCCTGCACGGCCACCAGGTGACCATCTACGAAGCCCGCGAAAAGGCCGGCGGCCTCAACGAATACGGCATCGCCGCCTACAAGACCCCCAACGACTTCGCCCAGAAGGAAGTCGACTACATCCTCTCGCTCGGCAATATCGACGTGCTGGACGGCCAGGAAATGGGGATGGACTTCAAGCTGGCAGACCTCCAGGCCAAGCATGATGCCCTCTTCCTCGGCGCCGGCCTCGGCAACGTGAACGGCCTCAACATCCCAGGCGCTGGGATCAATGGCGTGACGGATGCGGTAGACTTCATCGAAAGGCTGCGCCAGGCCGACGAAAAGGCTGACGTGCCAGTGGGCCGCGACGTCGTCGTCATCGGCGGTGGCATGACCGCGATCGATGCGGCCGTGCAGGCGAAGCTTCTCGGCGCCGAGAACGTCACCATCTGCTACCGCCGCGGCAAGGAACACATGAACGCCTCGGAATTCGAGCAGGATCTGGCGACCTCCAAGGGCGTGCACATCCGCCACTGGCTGCAGCCAAAGGACGTCGCCCATGAAGACGGTCACTGTTCGGCGATCGGCTTCGAATACACCCACCTGGAAAACGGCCTGATGAAGGGCACAGGCCTCACGACCGAGATCAAGGCCGACCAGATCCTCGTTGCCATTGGCCAGAAGCTCGACGCCCAAGGCCTGGACGGCCTCAAGATCGAAGGCGGCAAGATCGCCGTCGACGCCGAGGGGCGCACGTCACTGTCAGGTGTATGGGCCGGCGGTGACTGTGCCTTCGGCGGCCAGGACCTCACGGTCTCTGCCGTCGCCATGGGCCGCGACGCGGCCGAAAGCATCAACCGCTCTCTCGCCGTCATAACGGCGGGCGCATCCGCAGTCGCTTGACGCACCGCTCAGAGAGGATTTGAACAATGGCTGATCTCAGGAATAATTTCGTCGGCATCAAGTCGCCCAACCCCTTCTGGCTGGCCTCGGCCCCGCCGACCGACAAGGCCTACAATGTCGAGCGCGCCTTCAAGGCCGGCTGGGGCGGCGTCGTCTGGAAGACCCTCGGCTCCGAGGGTCCGCCGGTCGTCAACGTCAACGGCCCGCGCTACGGCGCCATCTGGGGCGCTGACCGCAGGCTCTTGGGCCTCAACAACATCGAACTGATCACCGACCGTCCGCTGCAGATCAACCTGCAGGAAATGAAGCAGGTCAAGATGAACTGGCCGGACCGGGCGCTCGTCGCATCGATCATGGTGCCGTGCGTCGAGGAGGAGTGGAAGGCGATCCTGCCGCTGGTCGAAGAGACCGGCGCTGACGGCATCGAGCTCAACTTCGGCTGTCCGCACGGCATGTCCGAGCGCGGGATGGGCGCCGCCGTCGGCCAGGTGCCGGAATATATCGAAATGGTCGTGCGCTGGTGCAAGCAGTATTCCCGCATGCCCGTCATCACCAAGCTCACGCCGAATATCGCCGACATCCGCAAGCCCGCCCGCGCCGCCAAGGCCGGCGGCACCGATGCCGTCTCATTGATTAACACGATCAACTCGATCGTCTCGGTTGATCTCGACAGCTTCGCCCCCTCGCCCACCGTCGGCGGCAAGGGCACCCATGGCGGCTATTGCGGACCGGCTGTCAAGCCGATCGCGCTCAATATGGTCGCCGAGATCGCCCGTGATCCGGAAACCTATGGCCTGCCGATCTCCGGCATCGGCGGCGTTACCACCTGGCGCGATGCGGCCGAATTTCTCGTGCTGGGCGCCGGCAATGTCCAGGTCTGCACGGCGGCCATGACCTATGGCTTCAAAATCGTTGAGGAGATGATCTCCGGCCTCAACGACTGGATGGATGCCAAGGGCCATGCGAGCCTCGACGACATCTGTGGCCGCGCGGTGCCAAACGTCACCGACTGGCAGTATCTCAACCTCAACTACATCGCCAAGGCGCGCATCGACCAGGATGCCTGCATCAAATGCGGTCGCTGCCACATCGCCTGTGAGGACACCTCGCACCAGGCGATCACCAGCATGGTCGATGGCGCAAGGAAGTTCGAGGTGATGGAAGACGAATGCGTCGGCTGCAATCTCTGCGTCAACGTCTGTCCGGTCGAGAACTGCATCACCATGGTTGGCCTGGAAGCGGGTACGCTCGACCAGCGCACCGGCAAGCCTGTCGACCCCAACTATGCCAACTGGACAAGCCATCCGAACAACCCGATGGCCGTTCAGGCCGCCGAGTGACGCTCTGGCAGATTGCCCGAGCGGTGTTGCTCGGGCAATCTGCCAAAACCCATGTCTTTCGCCAAATCATTCAGGAAATATTTAGCGGTTGATTACGACAATGCTTTTAAAAGGACAGATCACCAGAATTCCCGGGTGATTTCCTTTACGGGCATGATGAACATGACGGCAACGACTGAGACATTGGAAGGAATGCAGGCCTGGCGTGCCCGCCTGCAAATCATCGTTCCGAGCGTTCTGGTGCTGCTGGCCGTCACCGCATCGGCGTTTTATGCCGACAACCAGCAACGCCAAATCGACCGGGAATACAGCCGCAGCGCCGTGCAGGAACAGCTCGGCATTATCCGCACCAAGCTCGAAGGCAATATCAACGCCAATATTCGATTGTTGCAGGGCTTGGTCGCGGTCATCAGCACCGAGCCCTATGTCACGCAGTTTCGGTTCGCAGCTTTGGCCGAAACCCTGCTCGCCAACCCCTCTCAGATCCGAAACATCGCCGCCGCCCCCGACCTCGTCACGAGTTTCGTCTATCCTTTCGAGCGCAACCAAGGCTTCATCGGCAACCACCTGTTCGCCAAGCCGGAACACATCCGGCTGTTGCGGGCGATCAAGGATGGACAGACCATCATCCAGGGCCCGACGCCGCTCGATAACGGATCGCAGGGGCTGGTCGTTACCCTTCCGGTCCGGATGGTAAACGACGAAGGCGAGCCCCGCTTCTGGGGTGGCGTGGTCGGCATCATCGATCTTCCGCGGCTTTACGACGACAGCGGAATGCGTGCCAACGAGCTGCCGCTGCGCCTCGTGGTCGCCAGGAAGAACGCGGATCACAACGGCTCGGCAATCGTCTTCGGCGACCGCAACATTCTCAACAGCGATCCGGTCCGCATGCTGATCGATCTCGGCAACGACGAGTGGACCATCGCCGCGATCCCGAATGCCGGCTGGGATGCCGGCACCGCACATTCGGGCATCGTCCACCTGATGATCTTTCTGGTCGCCTCGATGATCTGTGCCACGGTCATCTGGGTCGCACTCCTGGTGTCGGAGCGTCAGAAAAACTATGCCGCGCTTCGCCACCGCGAGGCGCAGTTGACAGCGGTATCAAACCGGCTCGGCCTTGCTCTGGACACGTCCAGCATCGGCATCTGGGAACTGGACCTCGCATCCGGCGACATCCAGTGGGACGACCGCATGTACCAGCTTTACGGCATCGCCCCGGACGTACGGTCCTGCTATGACGTATGGAAAGCCTGCGTCCACCCAGAGGACCTGCGGGTCGCAGACGAGGCCTTGGCCGAAGCGATCGAACAGGGCAAGACCTACGAGACACAATTCCGCATCACCAGGGACGACGGCGAAATCCGCCACATACGCGCAGCCGGCACCGCCTATCGAAACCAGCGGGGCCAGATCAGCGTGCTCGGCGTCAACTGGGATGTAAGTGCAGACGTCACGCTGCAGGAAGAACTGCGCGAGGCGCAGCGCCAGACCGAGCAACAGAACGCAGCGCTCGACGCGGCCCGGCAGCGGATGGAATACAACTCTCTGCACGACGCCTTGACCGGTCTGCCCAACCGCCGTTTCCTCGACCAGAAGCTGGCGACACTGCCGCGCGACGCCGTCGGCCATCAGGATCTGACCGTGCTGCATCTCGATCTCGACCGCTTCAAGGAGATCAACGACACTCTCGGCCATGGCGCCGGTGACGCGATCCTGCGCCACGTCGCGGGAGAATTGAAGTCGAGCGTCGGCACAGAGGATTTCGTCGCACGCATTGGCGGTGACGAATTCGTCGTCGTGTGTGCCAGGCCGCTGGCACCGGAGGAATCGTCACCTCTCGGCGAACGCCTGATCACGGCGATCAATCAGCCGATCGTCTACAACGGTCACGAATGTCGCGTCGGCGCATCGATCGGCATCGCCACCCAACCGCAGGTCGCCATCCCGGCAGAACAGCTGTTGGTCAATGCCGACATCGCCCTCTATGAGGCCAAGCGCCGGGGTCGCAACCGCGTCGAACATTTCAACGACAGCCTGCGCGCCCGCACCATCAACGTCAAACAAACGGCGGACGCCATCCTGCGCTCGCTCGGAGACGAGGAATTCGTCGCCTACTACCAGCCGCAATTCGACGCCCATACCCTGCAGATAAACGGAGCAGAAGCGCTCGCCCGCTGGAACCACCCGAAGAAGGGAATTCTCACGCCCGACAAATTTCTCGATATCGCCGAAAGCCTCAATGTCGTCGCCCAGATCGATGCCAGCATTCTGGAACAGGCACTCGCCCAATTGTCGCGTTGGCGGGCGCTCGGCCTCGGCTTCGACCACGTCTCGGTCAACATCTCCGCCCAGCGGCTGTTCGAAGACAAGCTGGTCGACCGGCTGGACACCCTGGACCTGAAGCCGGGAAGCCTCTCCTTCGAATTGCTGGAATCGATCTCCTTCGACGACAAGGCGGATGCCGTGGCAGAAAGCCTGGAGCGGATCAGGGCCCATGGCATCGCCATCGAGATCGACGATTTCGGCACCGGTTATGCCTCGATCCTGTCGCTGATCAAACTCTCCCCAAGCCGTTTGAAGATCGACCGCCAGCTCGTCGCCCCGATCGTCACCAACGCCACCCAGCGCCGTCTGATCAGCTCGATCGTCGACATCGGCCGATCCTTCGGCATCGGCATCGTCGCGGAAGGGGTCGAAACCATGGAACACGCCGCGATCCTCAGGGATCTCGGCTGCCACACGCTGCAGGGTTATGCGCTGGCCCGACCGATGAGCGCGGATGCCCTGGTCGAATTCGCACAGCGTCACGCGCCAGACAGCACGGAGCTGCTGCCGCGCAGCGCCTGACCTGATGAGCCGTCAAGCGTGAGGCTCAACCACCAAACAGGTGAAGGCTCTGGCCGGCGGCCATTGCCGCATAGGCGAGTGTGCCGAAATAGACGAGCGTTAGCACCACCATGAGATGCCCCCCCGCAACCACGGCACCGTCACGCTGCGAGATGCCGGTGGACAACAGGAGAATGGCCACGCCCGGCAGCGTGTTGGAGAAGGGAATGAACGACAGCGGCATCATCAGCAGCACACCGGCAGCCGTCAGCACCAGCCCGTTGATCCGGTTGACCACAGATCCGGTGGTCAGCCACAACAATCGCGGTCGCACGAAGCGGTCGACCTTGCGCAGGATCTTTAAGCCACGCTCGAGCACCGGCACAAGCCGACCGGTATCGAGCTTGCGATCCGCCACTTTGGTCGGAAGCCAGGGAAACCGGTTGAAGGTGATGGCCACCCCGATCAGCACGATGCCGGCACCGAACACGGTAGAGACGCCGGGAATGGACACCGGCACCAGAAACGGCAGCGACAGCAGGCCGCACAGCAGCAGAAGACCGCTTTCGCCCATCGTCTGCAGGATTTCCCTCAGCGTCACATGTTCGCCGTTCATCGAGGCGATCACCTCTTCGAGCACGGCGCTGGTGCTGCGGTCTGTATCGTTGAAGCCGATCGTCGTTGTCATCAGGGCCGCTTTCGATTAACTGCGGGATGGGTCTGTCACGGGCGAAGCAATGCGGCTGCGCCTCCGACCGCAGATGGATGAGAATGCCGGCCCGGTCAAGTCACGCCGACGAGGATGACGCAGACCGTCGGCCGCGAGATGAACAATGACCGAACACGTCGACCTTCCCGCAGCCCCTGTCAATCGCCACACCGAACACGCCAAGGGACGGGAAAAACTTCTCGCCCACGCGGCCATGTTGCTCTTCGCCGCCCTGATCGCGGGATCCTTCTCCTTCGGCGGCATGGCGGCGCAGCATCTGGATGCCGGACCGCTGACGCTCTGGCGCTACCTGATGACCATGGTCGTCATGGGCGTGCTGACTTTCGGCATCCTACGTGTGCCCTTCACCGCCCCGCGCCGGGTCTGGCGCTACGCTCTGTTGGGCGGCCTGATCGCGATCTACATGCTGACGATGTTTGCCGCCCTCGAATTCACCAGCCCGGTCCAGACGGGTGCGGTCTTCACCCTGATGCCACTGATCAGCGCCGGCTTCGCCTTAATTTTCATCGGCCAGAAGACGAGGCCTGACGTGATGATCGCGCTCGTGATCGCTGCCCTTGGCGCGATCTGGGTGATTTTTCGGGCCGATATCGGCGCCATCCTGTCCTTCGACGTCGGTCGCGGCGAGCTGATCTATTTCGTCGGCGTGATCTGCCACGGCGCCTATGTGCCGCTGATCCGCAAATTCGGCCAGGGCGAAAACCCGATCGCCTTCGGCTTCTGGGTCGTGGTCTTCACCATTCCTTGGCTGCTGCCGACCGGCGGCATTCCGCTCGTCACCACCGATTTCGCCGCCCTGCCGATCACGGTATGGGTGACGATTGCCTATCTCTCGGTGGTCACAACCGCGATCACCTTCATGCTGCTGCAATATGCATCCATGCGCCTGCCAGCGCCCAAGGTGCTGGGTTATGGCTACCTGACGCCGACTTTCATCATCGTGCTGGAAGGACTGCTCGGCCATGGCTGGGCAAGCCCAGCCGTCTTCATCGGCGCCCTGGTGACGGCCGCCGGTCTGCTCGTCATGGGACTTCTCAGAGACTGACCGTGGCTGGGCCTGGCTTCAGCACCAGCCCGCTGACGAAGAGGTTCTCCAGAAAGACGGCGGCCGCCTCGAAGCGGTCCAGCCCGTCATGCCCGGATCCCAGCACCGCCCTCACCTGCACGTCGAAATCCGCATAATGCTGCGTTGTCGACCAGATCGAGAAGATCAGGTGATGCGGATCGCAATCGCGGATCTTGCCCGCCGAGATCCAGGCCCTGATGACCTCGGCCTTCTCGTCGACCAGCTCCTTCAGCGGTCCTTCGAGCACGGCCATGATATGCGGCGCGCCTTGCAGCACTTCATTGGCAAAGAGCCGGCTTTCACGGGGAAAATCTCGCGCCATTTCGAGCTTGCGGCGGATATAGGATCGGATCTCCTCTTCCGGATCGCCCTCCGCATCGAAGGCCGCCAGCGGCTCCAGCCAGTTCTCCAGCACCCGGTCAATCAGCCCCCGATGCATCGCCTCCTTGGTGCGGAAGTAATAGAGCAGGTTCGGCTTCGACATGCCGGCAACCTCGGCAATCTGGTCGATGGTGGACCCGTGAAAACCCCGCTGCGAAAAAACCTCGAGCGCCGCTTCCAGGATGACCTCTTCCTTTTCCTCCTGGATGCGGGTCCGCCTCTGGGTCTGCGCGGCTCTCGGTATCGCCATGTCGAACGGTTTCCCTGCTAAAGTCTTGAAGTCACTATTGATTACCGGCGCATAATTTCTGTGCAACTGCCGAGTTTTTTGTCGTAGATTTTTGCCAAATTCAGCTTGAGTGCATCGATGGAAGCTGTAATGTTTTACCAGTCGGTCAAATTATTGGACAGATGTCAAATAAAGGCAACTGCCCATACGACAGCGGAAAAGACAAAGACAAGCCGCTGCTGTTGACCCCGGGAACATGGGAGTCGGGCGGAAGATCCGACTCCTCGAATAACAGGTGAGGATCTGCAATGACGGCGCAACCCGGCACGAACCTTCGCGTGAACGGCGATCGGCTGTGGGACATGCTCATGGAAATGGCGAAGATTGGCCCCGGCATAGCTGGCGGCAACAATCGCCAGACCCTGACGGATGAAGACGCGGAAGGCCGCCACCTGTTCCAGCGCTGGTGCGAGGATGCGGGGCTGACCATGGGCGTCGACACCATGGGCAATATGTTCATGACCCGTGCCGGCACAGATCCGGACGCCCTTCCCGTCTATGTCGGCTCCCATCTCGACACCCAGCCGACGGGCGGCAAATATGACGGCGTCCTCGGCGTACTCGCCGGCCTCGAAGTTGTGAGGTCGATGAACGACCTCAACATCAAGACCAAGCACCCCATCGTCGTCACCAACTGGACCAACGAGGAAGGCGCCCGCTTCGCCCCCGCCATGCTCGCCTCAGGCGTCTTCGCCGGTGTGCTGACCCAGGACTACGCCTATGGCCGCAAGGACATGGACGGCAAGACCTTCGGCGACGAGCTGAAGCGCATCGGCTGGGTCGGCGACGAAAAGGTCGGCGCGCGAAAAATGCACGCCTATTTCGAATACCACATCGAGCAGGGCCCAATCCTCGAAGCCGAGGAAAAGCAGATCGGCGTCGTCACCCACTGCCAGGGCCTGTGGTGGCTGGAATTCACCCTGACCGGCAAGGAAGCCCATACCGGCTCCACCCCGATGAACCTGCGCGTCAATGCCGGCCTCGCCATGGCCCGGATCATGGAAATGGTGCAGGAGGTGGCGATGAGCGAACAGCCAGGCGCCGTCGGCGGTGTCGGCCAGGTAAAATTCTCGCCCAATTCCCGCAATGTGCTGCCCGGAACCGTCGTCTTCACCGTCGACATCCGCACCCCGACCCAGGACAAGCTCGACCGCATGAGGGCGACGATCGAGGCCAAAGCCGCCGAGATCTGCGCGGCCCTCGGCGTCGGCTGTTCGGTCGAGGCAGTCGGTCATTTCGACCCTGTCACCTTCGACGAGAAACTCGTCGCCTCCGTCCGCAAGGCGGCGGAGGATCTCGGCTACAGCCACATGAACATCATCTCCGGCGCCGGCCACGATGCCTGCTGGACCGCCAAGGTAGCACCCTCGACCATGATCATGTGCCCTTGCGTCGGTGGCTTGAGCCACAACGAAGCGGAGGAGATTTCCAAGGAATGGGCGAGTGGCGGCTGTGACGTGCTGCTCAGGGCGGTGCTGGAGACGGCGGAGATTGTGGCGTAGGATCGAGATCTGCGAGCAGTCCTGAACGGGAGCGAACCATGGGACGACCGAGGGAATTGTCACCGGAAGAACGCGCTGACCTGCTGCGGCGGGGCTATCGGCCGGTCGAAATCTGGGTGCCCGATCTCGACAACGAAACCATGCGAGCGCAACTCGAAGAGGAGGCGCGGAGGATCGCTGAAGGTGAAGATCAGGACGACGTCACCGACTGGCTCCAGGCCGTCGGTCCGACCGACTGGGACAAGCCGTGACGCTCGCGCGAGGGGACATTGTGATAGCAGTCTTTCCGGGTGAACTGGGCAAGCCGAGACCGGCGGTCATTCTGCAGCGTGATGAACTCCTAGGACTATTCAGCACGGTCCTAGCCTGTCCGATGACGACGCATCTGATCGATGCGCCGACCCTTCGTCCGATCATCATCCCCAATGCCGAGAACGGCTTGCAGGATGTCTCTCAGATCATGGTCGAGAAACTCTCGCCCCTTAGGAAAGACGTCATCCGACAGCGGATCGGACAACTGTCGGCCGGCGAACTGAAGCGGCTGGAAACCGCGTTGATCCATATAACCGGCCTCGATCTGGCCAGCGGCGCGAGAAACGAAGTCGAACACGGAGGGAAACAGCAGTCATGACCACCACAGTCATCAAAGGCGGCACAATTGTCACCGCCGACCTCACCTACAAGGCAGACGTCAAGATCGAGGGCGGCGTCATCGTCGAGATCGGGCCCAACCTCTCCGGCGCCACCGTGCTGGATGCGGCCGGCTGTTATGTCATGCCAGGCGGCATCGACCCCCATGTGCATCTCGAAATGCCCTTCATGGGCACCTACTCCGCCGATGATTTCGAAAGCGGCACTCGCGCAGGCTTGGCCGGCGGCACAACCATGGTCGTCGATTTCTGCCTGCCCGGCCCCGACCAGTCGCTGCTCGACGCACTTCAGATGTGGGACAACAAGACCTCGCGCGCCACGGCCGACTACTCCTTCCACATGGCCATCACCGGCTGGAACGAACGCGTCTTCGACGAGATGAAGACGGTCGTGCAGGATCGCGGCATCAACACCTTCAAGCACTTCATGGCCTACAAGGGCGCGCTGATGGTGAACGACGACGAGATGTTCGCCTCCTTCCAGCGCTGCGCCGAACTCGGTGCCTTGCCGATGGTGCATGCCGAAAACGGCGACGTCGTCGCCTCGATGACGGCAAAACTGCTTGCCGAAGGCAATAACGGCCCGGAAGCCCATGCCTATTCCCGTCCGCCGGAAGTCGAGGGCGAAGCGACCAACCGTGCGATCATGCTGGCCGACATGGCCGGTGTTCCGCTCTATGT
>JARXAQ010000256.1 GCA_029865825.1 Rhizobium sp. | reverse complement strand
GACCAGGATCTGCCTCAGATCGTCGTCATCGTCCACAAGCAGAATGGTCCGCGTCGTCGTCATTCGTCATCCTTCCAGAGTGGTCCATCGCTGGAGCTTGTTGCACCGTTGAAGGCCATGTAAGCCTGGGTGACAGGCATTGAAGTGCTATGAATACAACATTCTTCACGAACAAGGCAAAATCTCGTGAGCAGCCGGCCCAAGTCTCCGACAAAACAAGGGAAAATCGTTGCCCAGCTGGTCGTGCGCCCAGCACCGCTCGATCGGAGACGTGCAATCCTGCAGGCCGGCAGCCTCCGACTTCCGGCTGCGATCGGTCGAAGCGGTCGGACGAGCCGCAAGCGGGAAGGCGACGGGGCGACCCCGATCGCTACCATGCCACTACGCTTTGTCTATCATCGCGGCGACCGGATGCGTGTCGTGGCAACCGGCCTCCCCTTGAAGCGTGTCCAAGAGAAGATGCTCTGGTGCGACGCATCGGGTCACCCGAGCTACAATCGACCGGTCACGGCCCCCTTCCGGGCAAGCCACGAAACGCTCATGCGGCAGGATCGGCTCTACGACGTCTGCGTCGTGATGGACTGGAACCTGCAAAAGCGCAAACGCGGTTGCGGCTCGGCAATCTTCTTTCACATCGCTCATCCCGATTACGCGCCGACTGAGGGCTGTGTCGCTATCAGCCCACGCGACATGCAGCGCCTGCTGCCGCATCTCGGGCGAGCTACCCGACTTCGGGTGCTCTGATGACCCGTCCCCTCGACCAAATTGTGGGGACGCTCTTTCAATACGGGTGACACTGCCTAACTAAAGGCACGAGTGCCGGAAGCGTCTATTCTTCCGAAGCCTATATCGGCGGAGCTTCACCCCACGCGCTGCTCACGATTTCAAATTTCTCTGGAGATTTCATCCATGACCGATCAATTGATTGTCACTCTCAATGACGGCAACACGATCCCGCAGGTCGGCCTCGGTGTCTGGCAGACCCCGAATGACGAGGCTGCACCCGCCGTCAAGGCGGCGCTTGATGCGGGCTATCGTCATGTTGATACCGCCGCCGTATACGAGAACGAAGAGGGCGTCGGCGAGGGCATCCGCGAATCGGGGCTCGACCGCAAGGATGTCTTTCTCACCACGAAACTGTGGAACAACGACCAAGGCTTCGATCAGACCCTCAAGGCCTTCGATGCCAGCTTGAAGCGGCTCGGGACAGATTATGTCGATCTCTATCTCATCCATTGGCCATCGGCTCATCGCGGGCTCTTCGTCGAGACCTGGAAAGCCTTCGTCAAGCTTCGGGAGGACGGCAGGGCGAAGTCGATTGGGGTTTCGAATTTCTATCCCGAGCATATCGAGCGGATCGTCGCCGAGACGGGCGTTGTGCCTGTGCTCAACCAGATCGAGTTGCATCCGGACTTCCAGCAACGCGAGACGCGCGTCTTCCACGAGAAGCACAAGATCGCAACGCAGTCCTGGAGTCCGCTGGGCCAAGGCAAGCTGTTGACCCATCCGGAAATCCTTGAGATCGCCGACCGGCTGGGACGCACGCCGGCCCAGGTGGTCATTCGCTGGCACATCGACAATGGCCTGATCGTCATCCCGAAGTCGGTCACGCCATCGCGTATCGCCGAAAACTTCCAGGTCTTCGATTTCAAACTTTCGGCAGAGGATCTTGAGATGCTTGGCAAACTGGATAGTGCCGCCGCCCGCATCGGGCCGGATCCGAAGACGGCGGGTTTCTGAACCCAAAGTTTCTGACATCAAGAGGCTGCCCCCGTCTTCTGGGGCAGCCTCTTCTTGTTTTACTGCCGGACGGCCGAATCCCAGTGTTCATCCGCCTTGCCGTCGACGATGCGCCAGGTGTCAAACCAGGTGGTCGTATAGGTCTTGGCCGAATCCTTGGGGTCCTTCTCCTCGCGAACGATCGCGACGGTGACGAGGTCACCCTCGGCTGTCACGAAGGCGACCGGCGTCGTCAACTTGTCCGGGATCGGCTTCTTCTCAACCTTCAGCACCTGCGTGAAGAAATTCACCACGGTATCGCGGCCCGAGGGGACGTTGGGATTATGCTGCAGGTAGCGTTTGGTGAGGAACTGGTCTGCCTTGTCCCAGTGGCCGGCTTCCAGCAGGTCGCGCATGATGTGATAGACGACCTGCTTGTTGATGTTGAGTGCCGGGTCTGGGCTGGTGAACAGCGCCTCCTTGTCGGGGGCGGCGACCACAGCTTCCTGGGCCTGGACTGAGGGGATGGCTGCGAGTGGCGCCAAAAAGCCGAGCGCCATCATGACGTATGCGGTTCTGCCGTTCATGCGATGATCCTCTTATTCGGTCTCGCCAAACTTATGTTCTCAGTCTGGCGACTGAAAGGAGGCAGAATTTCCAGCGCTGGTCTGTAATACAGAACCAAGCCTTCTCGCATCTCTGTTAAAGTCGTCAGGTCGCGGGTGTGATCGAGACCCCAGCTGGTCCCTTGCCAGCAGGGAACAAGATGTGACACTCTGACTTGCCACAATTTTTGGAGATTTCCATGCTGTTTCGCCGCGCTGTGCTCGCCGGTCTGTCCACCCTTGCGCTTCTGCCCTTTGCCGCCCATGCCGACGCCCTGCCGGATCTCGGCGGAAAGTCTGTCGTCGTCGTGACGGAAAACGCCTACCCGCCGCTGCAATTCGTCGACCCGAAATCGGGTCAGCAGATCGGCTGGGAGTATGATGCGATGAACGAAATCGCCAAGCGGCTGAACTTCAAGGTGGAATACCAGAACACCTCCTGGGACGCGATGATCCAGGCGGTGTCGGACAACCAGTACAATATCGGCATGACCGGCATCACCATCAAGGATGACCGCAAGGAGAAGGTCGATTTCTCCGAGCCCTATATGCGCTCGCAGCAGCTGATGCTGGTGCGCGGTGATGAGACCCGTTTCACCGATGCCAAGAGTTTTTCAGCGCTCGAAAGTGGCCTTGTCGGCGCGCAGCCCGGCACGAGCCCGTTCTACACGGCCGTTTACGAGGTGCTCGATGGCAACGAGCAGAACCCGCGCATCAAGTTGTTCGAAACCTTCGGTGCGACCGTGCAGGCCCTCAAGGCCGGCGACGTCGATCTCGTCCTGACCGACAGCACTGCGGGCAACGGCTATGTTGCTGCCTCGGGCGGCGCGCTCAAGATCGTCGGCGAGCCGCTCGGCACCGAAGATTTCGGCTTCATCTTCCCGAAGGGTTCGGACCTTGTTGCCCCGGTAAATGCTGCGATCTCGGCCCTCAAGGCAGACGGCACGCTGGATGCCCTCAACAAGAAGTGGTTCCTCGACTACAAGATGGGCGAATGAGCCGGATGGCTGCCTCCTCAGCAAAGGTTGGCGGCTGATGGCGTTCCAGACCCTGCCTCAGGGCGATCCGCAAGGCGACCGGCCATGGTGGCTGGTCGCCTTCGTCGTGATGGTGCTTGCGCTCGGGATCGTCATCTTCGTCAGCGATATCTATGCGCAGGTCTTCAACACAGTGGTGAAGGGCCTCGGGGTCACGGTTTTCGTGACGCTGGTCGGATTTCTTCTCGCCACTGCCCTTGGCCTGCTGATCGCCTTGCTCGGCATGTCCGACCGGCAGACCCTGCGGCAGGTTGCGCGCTTCTATGTCGAGGTTGTGCGCGGCATCCCGATCCTGGTGCTGTTGTTTTATATCGCCTTCGTTGGCGCGCCGGCCTTTGTTGGGTTGTTCAATGTCATCACCGGCCCCTTGGTGACGGCTGGACTGATGGAGCCCATGGTCGTGCGTGACGTTTCCCTGATGTGGCGCGCGATCATCGCCCTGATGATCGGCTATTCCGCCTTCATCGCTGAGATATTCCGCGCCGGTATCCAGTCGATCGACAAGGGACAGATCGAGGCGGCGAAGGCTTTGGGCCTCAGCCGGTCGCAGCGTTTTCGGTTCGTCGTCTTCCCACAGGCGATCCAGGTGATCTTCCCGCCTCTCTCCAATGACTTCGTCGCCATGGTAAAGGACAGCAGCCTTGTCTCGGTGCTCGGCGTGGCCGATATCACCCAGATGGGCAAGGTTTATGCCTCTGGGTCATTCCGCTTCTTCGAGACCTATTCGATCGTCGCCTATGTCTACCTCGTTGTGACGATCGGGCTGTCGATTGCCTTGCGAGGCTTTGAACGGCGCATGCGCGAACGCACGAAGCGCTGAGGTCAAAAGGCGTCGGGCACATACATTTCAGGCGGAACCGGGTGGCGGATGTAGTCCGAGTTGCGGACGCGGGCCGGTAGGTCGATTTCCTGCTTCGGCACGGTCTCATAAGGGATCTGCGCCAGAAGATGCGCGATCATGTTGAGCCGTGCTTTCTTCTTGTCTACCGCCTGGACGACCCACCAAGGGGCCTCGGGAATGTGGGTATGTTCCAGCATCTCCTCCTTCGCCCGTGTGTACGACTCCCAATGGACCCGGCTCTGCAGGTCCATCGGCGACAGCTTCCACTGTTTCAGGGGGTCGCTGATGCGCATGCGGAAACGGAATTCTTGTTCCTCGTCGGTGATCGAGAACCAGTATTTGAGCAGGATGACGCCTGAGCGTACGAGCATGCGCTCGAATTCCGGAACAGAACGGAAAAACTCATCGAGTTCTTCCTGCGTGCAAAATCCCATGACGCGCTCGACACCGGCGCGATTGTACCAGGAACGGTCGAACAGGACCATTTCGCCGGCGCTTGGCAGGTTCTGCACATAGCGTTGGAAATACCATTGTGTGCGCTCTCGCTCAGTCGGCGCCGGCAGCGCGACCACCCGGCAGACGCGGGGATTGAGCCTTTGGGTGACACGCTTGATGGCGCCGCCCTTGCCTGCGGAATCGCGTCCCTCGAAGAGCACGACAACCTTCAGCTTCTTGTACTGCACCCAATCCTGCAGACGCACCAGTTCGTGCTGAAGCTTGAACAGTTCGCGAAAATAGAGCCTGCGGTCAATCGTCGGCTCGGACATGCCTTCGCTGACGAAATCCTCGATCCGCTCTTCTTCCATCTGCAGTTCGAGTTCCTCGTCGAAGCTGTCGAGAATCTCGTTCTTGATGCGATGAACGTCGTCTTCCGTCGATGCAGGCATGCAAGGTTCCTCGTTTGGCAGATGGCCGATGGACATGATCAATCATGCTTTGGCAAAGCCTTTGTGACAAGCGCATTGCGGGTGCCCGATTGGCGCACTTTTCCGTCTCTCGACCGAAGGCGGTCTGCCTCACTGACTGATTGCCGTCTGTCGGGGAAAATGCTATCACGCGCCTCATGGGATCGAAATTTGGATGCCTCGGAAACCAGTTCATCGTGCTGCAGGACCACAAGCGTCTGCCGGCACGGTTTTTTGCGCGTATTTCCGGCGCACTCGCCAGCCTTCGAGGCTGATTGCGATCCGCCGCTTTTGCGGCATTGACGTCTCCTTCACAAAAACAAGAATTTCCTTTTCCTCAGTCTGGATGGAACGCACCCATGAGCGCACCCCGCACCCTTTATGACAAGATCTGGGACGACCACGTTGTCGACCAGCAGGACGATGGTACCTGTCTTCTCTATATCGACCGCCACCTCGTCCATGAAGTGACGAGCCCGCAGGCCTTCGAAGGTCTGCGCATGACGGGGCGCAAGGTGCGCGCACCGCAGAAGACGCTGGCCGTTGTCGATCACAACGTACCAACCTCGCCGGATCGCCACCTCGGCATCAAGAACGAGGAAAGCCGTATCCAGGTCGAGGCGCTCGCCACCAATGCTGCCGAATTCGGCGTCGAATACTATTCGGCGAGCGACAAGCGCCAGGGCATCGTGCACATCGTCGGCCCCGAACAGGGCTTCACCCTGCCAGGCATGACCATCGTCTGCGGTGACAGCCACACCTCGACGCATGGTGCCTTCGGCGCGCTGGCGCATGGTATCGGCACGTCCGAGGTCGAGCACGTGCTCGCCACCCAGACGCTGATCCAGCAGAAGGCCAAGAACATGCTGGTGCGTGTGGATGGCGTTCTGCCCGATCATGTCACTGCCAAGGACATCATCCTTGCGATCATCGGCGAGATCGGCACGGCCGGCGGTACCGGCCATGTCATCGAATTTGCCGGCGAAGCGATCCGCGCGCTGTCGATGGAAGGTCGCATGACCATCTGCAATATGACGATCGAGGGTGGCGCCCGCGCTGGTCTGATCGCGCCTGATGAAAAGACTTTCGAATACATCAAGGGCAAGCCGCGCGCACCGAAGGGCGAACAGCTCGAGCAGGCGATCGCCTACTGGAAGACCTTGCACACGGATGAAGGCGCCCACTACGATCGCGTCGTCGTTCTGGATGCTGCCAAGCTGCCTCCGATCGTTTCCTGGGGTTCTTCGCCCGAGGATGTGATCTCGGTTCAAGGCGCCGTGCCGAACCCTGACGACATCCAGGATGAGAACAAGCGCACCTCCAAATGGCGTGCGCTGGACTATATGGGCCTGAAGCCTGGAACGAAGATCACCGACATCGCCGTCGATCGTGTCTTCATCGGCTCGTGCACCAATGGTCGCATCGAGGATCTGCGCGAAGTGGCCAAGGTCGTCGAGGGCAAGACCGTTGCCTCGACCGTATCCGCTATGATCGTGCCGGGCTCGGGACTCGTCAAGGAACAGGCGGAAGCCGAAGGCCTCGACAAGATCTTCAAGGCCGCTGGCTTCGACTGGCGCGAGCCGGGCTGCTCGATGTGTCTCGCGATGAACGACGACCGCCTGAAGCCGGGTGAGCGTTGCGCCTCGACCTCGAACCGCAACTTCGAAGGCCGCCAGGGCTTCAAGGGGCGTACCCACTTGGTGTCGCCCGCCATGGCTGCGGCTGCTGCCGTTGCCGGTCATTTCGTCGATATTCGCGACTGGCAGTAAGCCAATCCAACGTCAGTGATCTTGAACCGCCCGCCTCGTTGCGGGCGGTTTCTTTTTTGCGTGAAGCGCTTCTCCGGATTGCAACGATCATGGAAGGCGCTATCGTCGCGCTGTCATAAAACTGTCATGTTGCGCTTCCGGATTTTTCTCATGTCATCACCCACCAGCCTTGTCTCCCGCTGCAGGTCGCGGTCGTGAGTACGGTTGCCGTCTGCCTGGCGCTGATCGCCGCGATCCTGCATGCCAGCTGGAATGCCTTCCTGCGCACCGGTGCAGATCGGCTTTGGTCGATCACCGTCATGAGCCTCGCCGGCAGCATTATCACCCTGCCGTTTATTTTCATGCTGCCGTTTCCGGACGCTCCAGCCTGGCCGTACATCCTGCTCTCCGCCTGCCTTCAGGTCGGCTACAGCCTGTTCCTGGTGGCGGCCTATCGCCATGGCGAACTGGGGCAGGTCTATCCGATCGTCCGTGGCACGGTGCCGCTCCTAGTCACCCTGGGTGGCTTCCTGTTCTTCGGCGAGGTTCTCGGGCCTTTCCAGACGGCCGGTGTGGTGCTGATCGCTGCCGGCATCATGAGCCTGTCGCTTGGCAAGACCCGGGCAGCGACCTCATCGATCCTGTTCGCGCTGACCACCGGCCTGATCATCGCCTGTTATTCCACGGTGGACTCACGCGGCGTGAAGCTGGTTGCCCAGCCCATTTCCTATGCGCTTTGGGTGCTCTTCCTCTTCGGGATCATGATCACGCTTGTCTATCTTGTCACCCGCCGTGGGCTGAGCATCGATCTGCGTGCCAGCGTCACCTGGAAGGCGGCGGGCGGCGGGGTCGTCGCCATGCTGGCCTATGGTCTCGTTGTCGTGGCTTATGCCTATGCACCCGCCGGACTGGTCACGGCCGTACGCGAGACAAGCGTGGTCTTTGCCGTGTTGATTGGTGCACTGCTGCTGGGGGAGCCTTTGACGGTGCGGCGACTGCTCGCCTGCCTGATCGTGGCGGGTGGTGCAATCAGCGTCAGCCTCTAAGCTCCGCACTCACGACCAAAGCTGTTTCCAGAAACGCAAAAGGCCCGGACGGATCCGGGCCTGAGCGAATGATATAGTGGGGCGGACGAGCCGCCCCTGGAACGGCTTACTCAGCCGAGGTTTCTGCTGCGGCAGCGGCAGCAGCGGCTTCAGCGGCAGCGGCCTTTTCAGCGGCTTCGGCTGCTGCCTTTTCGGCGGCCAGAGCCTGTGCTGCTGCGACCTTTTCAGCTTCCAGACGTGCCTTTTCTTCGGCAACGGCCGCGCGCTCAGCGTCGTTCAGCTTACGGGCGCGAACGCCGGTGTCTTCAACGATACGAGCCGACTTGCCGCGACGATCGCGCAGGTAGTAGAGCTTGGCGCGACGGACCTTACCACGACGAACGATTTCGACGCTTTCGACCATCGGCGAGTAAACCGGAAATACGCGCTCGACGCCTTCGCCGTAGGAGATCTTGCGAACCGTGAAGCTCTCGTTGATGCCGCCGCCCGAACGCGCGATGCAAACGCCTTCATAGGCCTGTACGCGGGTACGGCTGCCTTCCTTGACGGTGACGTTGACGCGGAGCGTGTCGCCAGCGGAGAATTCCGGAAGCTTGCGCTTGGCTTCGATCTTGGCGGCCTGTTCGGCTTCCAGCTGCTGAATGATGTTCATGTCTAACCTCAATTTCTTCTGAAACTGCCAGAGCGCTCAACAATCATCCCTTGGTCTAGCCTCAGGATCTTGCCTCGAAAGGCGGGAGCGAATACGCGGTTCTTTGTTTTGGCAGACGGGCTTTTGCCCATGTCCGAGGGCGCCATTACACTATGGCGGGTCACTTGTCACCCCTGGCGATGCAGATTCTCCTTATCCGCAGGGGTTCTCGCGGCTTGCTGGCCAGCGCTTCCGCCCTTAAGACTTGCGCGTTGTATTGGAGACAAGGCCAGCATGTCGATAACTATGATCGTGATCCTGTTCGTTGCGGGTTTCCTGTCCGGTGCCGTCAACGCGATTGCAGGGGGCGGCACGTTTCTCACCTTCGGTGCCCTTACCCTCGCCGGGTTACCGCCGATTGCCGCCAACGCCACCTCCTCGGTGATCCAGTTTCCCGGCTACATCACTTCCACGCTTGCCTATCGCCGCGAATTCAAGGGCTTATGGCGTGGGGCTATCCTGCTCGCGATCGTCTCGGCCATCGGTGCTGTCTGTGGTTCGCTGTTCCTGATCTCGCTCTCCAACCCGGCTTTCCGCTCGATGGTGCCCTGGCTTCTCCTTGGTGCCACGGCCGTTTTTGCCGCTGGGCCCAAGCTTAGACCGAAAACGCAGGGCGAGGGTCATGCTGCAAGTCCTCTCGGGCT
>JARXAQ010000195.1 GCA_029865825.1 Rhizobium sp. | reverse complement strand
GAAGACCAACATCGCCCTGGTCGAGAACAATGCGCGTCTGGCTGCCGAAATCGCGGTGGCGATGAACGGCTAACACCGCACCAAGCGCTCAAACGAAAGAACCCGCCGGATCGCTCCGGCGGGTTCTTTTTTGTCTAAACTCGGGATCGTGTCGGCTCAGCCTTCACCATCCAGCATTTCGCGCACGGCAACGGCCAGTTGCTTCAGCGAGAAGGGCTTTGGTAGGAAGCCGAATTTCGCATCCGCCGGCAGATTGCGGGCGAACGCATCCTCGGCATAACCCGAAACGAAGATGAACTTCAGGTCCGGATACTTCTTCCTGAGTTCGGTGAGCAGCGTCGGGCCATCCATTTCCGGCATCACCACGTCGGAGACGACGATGTCCACCTCGCCATTGAGCTCGTCCATGATATCCAGCGCCTCGACGCCGGAACCGGCCTCGTGCACGGTATAGCCGCGTGTTTCCAGCATCCGCTTGCCGCCGCGCCGCACCGCCTCCTCGTCCTCGACGAGTAGCACCACGGCCGATTTACCGGTGAGATCCTTTCCGTCGGCGGATGGGTCGCTGCCCGAAGCAGGGGTCGCCGGTGGCAGGCTGCCGGTGCTGCCGCCGCGCTGGGCCTTCGTTTCCTCGGCCACCAGGGTGATTTCGGGGATGTGACGCGGCAGGAAGATGCGGAAGGCAGTCCCCTTACCCACTTCCGATTCCGGATAAATGTACCCACCCGACTGCTTGACGATGCCATAGACCATGGCGAGACCGAGACCAGTACCCTTGCCGACCTCCTTGGTGGTGAAGAACGGCTCGAAGATCTTGTCCATGATTTCGGGCGCGATGCCGGTGCCGGTATCGGCAACCTCGATGAGCACCATTTCCTCGAGGGGCAAGCCGCGATAGCCGAATGCGCCGGTTTCGGTGCCCGTGACATTGCGCGTCGATACAGTGATCGTTCCGCCCTGGGGCATCGCATCGCGGGCATTGACGCAAAGATTGATCAGCACCTGCTCGAACTGCGACAGGTCCGTCTTCACCGGCCAGAGATCGCGCCCGTATTCCACCCTCAGCTTGACGTTGGAACCGGAAATCAGCCGCTCGACCAGCATGCGCAGGTCGCCGATCACATCGGTGAGGTTCAGAACGGAGGGCCGCATCGTCTGCTTGCGCGAAAACGCCAGCAGCTGCCGCACGAGCACGGCCGCCCGATTGGCATTGCGTTTGATCTCCATCAGATCGGCAAAACTCGCATCGGAGGGCCGCGCCTGTAACAGCAGATGGTCGGACGACAGCAGGATGGCGGTGAGCACGTTGTTGAAGTCGTGCGCGATACCGCCGGCAAGTGTGCCCACGGCATTCATCTTCTGCGTCTGCGCCATTTGCGCCTCAAGCGCCTTCTGGTCGGTCACATCGACCGCATAGACGATCGCGGCCTCTTCCGGCGCTTCGTCGCTCTGGTCTATCACGGCATTCACGTAGAAGCGAAAATGTCTCACGTCGTTTGTCGGATGTCTGCTGTCGATCGGAGATATGTCGACCTGACGGTCCATGGCGGCCGCCAGCGACTGACGGAATGCGTCGCGTTCGCTCTCGTGCAGAACCACTTCGATCAAGCCGTGCCGCTCGATTTCGTCGCGCGAGATGATGTCGGCAAACAGCTTCATGAATGGCGCGTTGGTGCGCAGGATCCGCCCTTCGCCATCGACCGAGGCGATCGCCATCGGCGTGTTGTTGAAGAAGCGGGTGAAGCGCATGGAGGCGACGGAATCCGACTGATCCGATCCCTCCCCCTGCTGGCGCGCAAGCACGATCGATCGGCTTTCGCCTGGAGCCCCGTCGCGCGCAGCCCGCACCCGGTGCACGAGGCGCACCGGCAGGCTCTGGCCGTTGACGCGACGCAGGTCGAGATCGAGCGTCTCCGTACGCGCCTGGCCTGGCTCCGCCTGCACCGAATTGATCAGCGCCATGCCCTCGCCGGCGACCAGATCGCCGATCGACATGGATCCGGGGCTGAACTGCGTGAGATCGACACCCAGCCATTCGGCGAGCGTCGCATTGATATAGTAGATCTCGCCTTTGCGTCCGGCGGAGAAGAAGCCGGCCGGCGCATGGTCGAGATAGTCGATCGCGTGCTGCAATTCCTTGAAAAAACGTTCCTGGTCGTCCCGCTCCGAGGTGATGTCGGAGATCTGCCAGACGTGCAGGCCGCGCCCCCGCCCTTCTCCCGGGAGCAGCCGCGCCTTCAGCCGGTACCAGTGTGCACCCGAGCCGTTGGCGGTGAGGCTGCCGATTGGCTTCAGCAGGCGAAACTCCTCGTAGCTCTCGCGGCCCTCGCGCAAGCCGTTGGTCAAACGGTAAAGCGCCTCGCTGGACTCGCGGTAGCGCGACAGCAGCGCCTCCAGCGTCTGCACCTCGGTCGCCTTCTTGGCACCCGTCATGACCCCATAGGCGGCATTGGCGAAGACGATGCGGCCTTCAGCATCCGTGATCAGGGTTCCCTCGGGCTGGCTGGCGAGAAAGCGCCGGGCGAGGCTGTCTCCCTGATGCTGCGGCATCACCTCGACAAAGCCGATCACGGCCGCGACGATGAAGAAGATCCCCATCATCGCAAGGATGCCGAGCACACCGAGCACGATCTGGTTGTCGAGCTGATCGCGGAACACAACGAAGGCGGCGGCGGCCGCGAGCAGCACCAGCGCCAGCAAGAGAATGCGCAGCGCAGCACCAATGCCACCGCGGCGATCAACCAGGGGGCTGTCTCCGTCGCGGTCGTTCTGCTGTCGTGTCATGAAACCCTCTTGCCTGTAAGCGCCCCGCCGCTCGGACGATCCCCGAGAATCGGTGCGGCCTTCTGTTTAACAATTTGCCCTGACCGCAAAAAGCGAAGAAAGGCCGGTAAGTGGCGCTGCGCCCACTATCCCACAGGATTGCCGCATTCAGGACTGATAGCATGGAGATAGGTTCGCGTCCTCAACATCGGCAGGGCACAAACCACGCATTGCAGATGGGGACGTCTTCTGCCAAAAAGCCTGCAAAGGGAGCGTTAAAATGCTGGATGATCTGATTTCCGCCTATGGCAGCCGTTTCCTGGTCGCGGCATTGGGCGTCTGTCTGGCGCTGCTCTGCCTCTTCATCGTGCTCTGGCTTCTGCGCAACCGGGCACCCTCGCCTTTTGTGCGTGGCGGACGCAATCGCCAGCCCCGCCTGCAGGTGCTGGATGCCGCCGCCATCGACACGCGCCGGCGCATCGTTCTCATCCGCCGCGACAATGTCGAGCACCTCGTGATGATCGGCGGGCCGACCGACCTGCTGATCGAGACCGGAATCGGCGACGAGCGCCATTACCTGACCGCGCGTGCGCTTCAGCCGCAAGGCGCCGCGGAAGAGCCAAGCCTCGTATCTCCTGCCGCCGCGAGCCTTCCGCAAACCCAACCCAGCCAGCCAAATCTCGTGGCGCGCGAGAGCGTCATTGGACAGACGGCTGCAGCGATAGACCGCGACCTGTCTTGGACCACCCGGCAGGTGCCGGTTGAACAACCGGCCACTGCGCGGCAGGCCGAGGAGACCGTCGTTCCCGCCGAACGCAGGACCGAAGGCCTGAGTTCCGATCGGCGCCAGGTGGATCGAACGATCGCCGAACCAATGACATCCGTCGCACCCA
The DNA here is from genome assembly GCA_029865825.1 of Rhizobium sp. Lineage (GTDB taxonomy): Bacteria > Pseudomonadota > Alphaproteobacteria > Rhizobiales > Rhizobiaceae > Allorhizobium. The sequence continues at coordinate 6,192 of JARXAQ010000195.1, read as the reverse complement.
AGGCGCCCATGTCGCCAGCCCCTGCACAGCCAGTCGCCCCCTCTCCGGCATCCGCGCCGACAGCACCCGTGATCGCTTCGGTGTTGGCCGCGACGCCCGCGGCTGTCGCAATGACGTCCATGGCCACCGCACCAGCGCGAACGGTGGACCCGGCGACGCACTCCCCAGTTCCGCCTTTGGTCCCGGCGCAAGCGCCTGTCGTATCGGCGTCCTTTGCGCCGGAAGTGCACGGTGCATCCACGATCACCGCGCCGCTGGCGATCCAGCAGGAGCCGATCGCGATAGGCCCAACGCCGCCGACGGGCGGCCTGATCGACGAACCGCTGCCGGCAGTCGACGCCGAGAAGCCGGTACAGGTCGCGGAATCGCTGATACCCGCCGAACCTGTCATGGCACCTCCGGTCATCATCGAACCCATGCGTCCGCAACCGGTACCTTCACTCGATACGCCGCCACAGGCGCCGTCCTTCGGCGTCGCGCCCGCTGTCGAGGTCGAGACCTTGCCCACTCTCGACGCCTCGACTGGGTTCGAGGCTCCGCCAGTGCGGCAAACGCCCCCGCTTGTCAGCCCCCAGATCGACGGCCCGACAGCCGAGGATGTGCTGGATTCCGCCCGCGCCCGTGTTCTGTCGTCTCCTACAAACGATGCGGTCTCACGCCCATTCGAAGCGGCACGATTTGCGCCGGACAGACCTATTGCACCAGCCACAGAGCGGCCGGCACCTGAAGCCCCTGCTGAACGCGATCTCAGCGATTTCGAACGGGTGCTGGAAGAAGAAATGGCATTGCATATTGCAGCGGATCCGGCTCCGCCAAAACCACAGGATGCGGCCGCGGAGCACATTCCGGCCCTCCTGCCAGAAACCCGACCGGACCGCCCAAGGCCACCAATGGGTGCCATGGTCGCCGAACCCCGTCAGCCCGCAGCGGCCGGTGCAGCCGGAGCCACCCAACCGGCGGAAGAACCCAACCTGCAAAACGAGATCGCCCGCATCTTCGGCGAGATGTCGGCCAGCCGCAATTCCTGATGCGAACCGGCCTCAGACTTGCCACGACCGCTGAGTCCAAACAGAAAAAGGCCCGCAAAAGCGGGCCTTTCGACAAGACGTCGGCAGATCGGGTTTCACACCCACCGGGCAGAAGCCCCGGCTGTCATTCGTCGCGATAGACCTTCTCGCGACGCTCGTGGCGCTCCTGCGCCTCGATCGACAGCGTGGCGATCGGACGGGCATCCAGGCGCTTCAAGCCGATCGGCTCGCCCGTCTCCTCGCAATAACCATAGGTGCCATCTTCGATGCGCCCAAGGGCCGCGTCGATCTTCGAGATCAGCTTGCGCTGACGATCGCGGGCTCTGAGTTCGATGGCACGGTCGGTTTCGGAGGAGGCCCGGTCGGCGAGATCGGGATGATTGGCGCTTTCTTCGGCGAGGTGCTCGAGGGTCTCGCGCGCCTCGCGGAGAATGTCGTTCTTCCAGGCGACCAGTTTGGACCTGAAATAGGCCCGCTGGTTCGCGTTCATGAACTCATCGTCTTCCGAGAGCACATAATTGCTAAGATTGATCTTCTCACTCAACGCGATTCTCCTGAAGAACATCTCAATGGGCGGCTGTATAACCTTTCAACGCAAGCGGTTCAAGCCTTCTGAATGTTTCCGCGCCATTTTTAAATCTGTTATAATTTTGGGCTAAATTTCTATTATTTAAGCACAATTTGGCACATGGGTCCGCTTGCTCTGGACCACCCTCCGCTACGGCAGGAACCCGGATCGGTGTGCTTGGCCCCGGTTGACGACGAGGCCCAAGACCCGTTAGTTCAGAAGCCAGGACGCTCTCACGCCGAAAGCCCAACGGATGACGCCTTCGATCTCGGTTCCCAAACGCATCTATCTGCTGCGGCATGCAAAATCTGGTTGGGCCGAGCCGGGTGGGCGTGATTTCGACCGCAACCTCTCCGATGCCGGATTTGCCGAAGCGGAATTACTCGCCGAAACGGCGGCCGACCGGAACTACCGTCCGGACCTCGTCATCGCATCGACGGCCAAACGATGCCGGCAGACGGCCGAAGCCCTCAATCGGGCGTTTTCCGGCCTCGTGGAGTTCCGCTATGTCGACGAACTCTACAATGCGCCGGCCGAGACATACCTGGAAATCCTCGGCTCGACCTCGGGTATACCGGCGCTCATGTTGGTCGGACACAACCCGGCGATCGAGGAAGTCTTCGCCAGCCTCTGCGGCAACGAGATCGTCGCGCGCACGGTGCCTGAAGGCTATCCAACGTCAGGTCTCGCAGTGATCGACGCCGTTGATGAAACTTGGCGACTGCACGACTTTCTCGTTGGCTGATGACACCCTCTTGCCGCGGGCGCCACCGATGGGTGGTCGCCCTGCCCTTTTTTGCCGACAGCACACCTCCTATATGCCTCTGTGTCGGCGGCGCTTGTCTGGTTCTTTGAACAGAGCGTCGGCGTCGACTTTGACAGTGCAGGATCCCGAATGCCTCCTTCCCTCACCAGCCTGACAGATGAAGCCGCGATCGCCTTCGACAATCTGACGGATCGGGCGGCACACTTGATCAATCCGACGATCCGCCTCGGCGTCACAGGCCTGTCGCGTGCCGGCAAGACGGTGTTCATCTCGTCTCTCGTACACAACCTCTTGCATGGCGGTCGGCTACCTCTGTTCGAGCCCCTGCGGGCAGGCCGGATCACGTCGACCTCCCTGCAGGAGCAGCCGGACGATGCCGTGCCTCGCTTTCAGTACGAGGACCATATCCGCGCGCTGGTGGAAGATCGGATCTGGCCGGATTCGACCCGGGCGATCTCGGAGCTGCGCCTGACCATTGAATACCGCAGCGCCAGCGCCTGGAGCCGCATGTTGTCGCCGGGCCGCCTGTCGATTGATATCGTCGACTATCCCGGCGAATGGCTCCTCGACCTTCCACTTCTGGGCCAGGACTACCGCGTCTTTTCCGAAGCCACGACCAAGCTGGCCAGCACCGGCATCCGCTCTGAACTCTCGCGTCCGTGGCTCGACCTCGCCGAAGGGCTCGATCCGGATGCGCCGGCCGACGAAACGACCGCTCGCCGGCTGGCCGAGGCCTTCACCAAATATTTACGACTGTGCAAGTCGGACGAGCGATCGCTCTCCACCTTGCCGCCAGGCCGTTTCCTGATGCCCGGAGATCTTGAAGGCTCACCGGCCCTCACCTTTGCCCCCCTCCCGAAGTTCGGGGAAGGCAAAGCACCCAAAGGCTCACTCCGCGCGATGATGGAACGCCGCTTCGAGGCCTACAAGTCAGTGGTGGTGAAACCCTTTTTCCGCGAGCATTTTGCCAGGCTCGACCGCCAGATCGTCCTCGTCGACGCGCTGCAGGCGATCAATCGCGGCCCGGAGGCTGTGCAGGATCTCGAACGGGCTCTGGCAGACGTCCTGGCCTGCTTTCGAGCCGGATCGAACTCCTTCCTGACCTCGCTTGTCCGTCGGCGCATCGATCGGGTGCTCGTCGCCGCCACCAAGGCCGACCACTTGCACCATGAAAGCCACGACCGGCTGGAAACCCTGACCCGCCGCCTGGTCAACCGCGCGATCCACAGCATCGACATGAACGGTGCCGGCATCGAAGTCATGGCTCTCGCCTCGGTGCGCGCCACCCGAGAGGCCAACGTCAAGCAGGACGGCCATGACCTGCCGGTGATCGTCGGCACCCCCATGGCAGGAGAACGCATCGGTCATGAGACATTCGACGGCAAGCGCAAGACTGCCGTCTTCCCCGGCGACCTGCCCGAGGATCCGGAAGCCTACTTCCGCTCCGTCGATCGCGGCGACGCTTCAGCCGCCCTGCCCGACCTGAGCATCGTCCGCTTCCGCCCGCCGCATCTCGATGAGAAAGGCGGTATCACGCTGTCGGTGCCGCATATCCGCCTTGATCGGGCACTGCAATTCCTGCTGGGGGACCGCCTCACATGACCAAGAAGACCGGACACGACGACGTGCAGCGCGCCGATCCGAGCGGCCGACGTCCCACAGCTTTCACCGTAGAGAGCGACGACACGCATGGCCGGGAGCGCGCCACGGATGCCCCCCGGCGCGCACCGCGCAGCTTTTCCGGCGAAATCGACATTGTGCCGGACGAGCGTGACCCCTTCCTGGGTGCGTTGTCCGAGACGGCCACTCCGCCCGTCGCCACGCCGCGCAGGCGCGGTTTTTCCTTCGCCCGCATCGCGATGAGTGCTTTCGGGGTTCTGCTCTCGCTTGCCCTCGGACTGTGGGTCGACGGCGTTATTCGCGACCTCTTCTCGCGCGCGGACTGGCTCGGCTACACCGCAGTGGCGGTTTTGGCGATCGGCCTTCTCGCCCTGGTGATTGCCGTCGGTCGGGAACTGGCCGGCCTCTATCGGCTGGACGCTGTGCAAACCCTGAAGAGCGATGCCGAGGCCGCAGCGGCCAGCATGAAACGCGCCAATGCCGCAGCCGTCGTCCACCGCCTCTCTAGCCTCGTCGCCCATCGGCCGGAAACCGCGCGGGGTCGCAAGACGTTGAAATCGGTGGAAGATGACATCATCGATGCGCCCCAGTTGATCGACCTTGCCGAGCGTGAATTGCTGGGGCCGCTCGATATCCAGGCCCGCGCATTGATTCTCGGTGCGGCCAAACGCGTCTCGGTGGTGACGGCCGTCAGCCCCCGCGCCGTGGTCGACCTCGCCTATGTGCTCTTCGAAGTCGTCCGGTTGGTGCGCGACATGGCCGAACTCTATGGCGGGCGCCCCGGATCTTTCGGCATGCTGCGCCTGCTGAAAGACGTCTTCGCCCATCTCGCTGTCACCGGTTCGATCGCGATCGGCGACGGGCTCGCTCAGCAGGTTCTCGGCCACGGTCTGGCTGCCCGCCTGTCCAGCCGGCTTGGCGAAGGCGTGATCAACGGCCTGATGACGGCCCGTATCGGCATCGCCGCCATGGACCTGTGCCGCCCTCTGCCCTTCCGCGCGGCAAAACGGCCGGGCATCGGCGATTTCATCGGTGACCTGACGCCGCGCATGACCGGCAAGAGCGACGACCGGACCGCGTGACGCTTTTCGGCCACACCGGCGCGACACGTGTCGTTTGCCAATTGTCGAAAGCCCGAATTAAGGCTATTGGCAAGGATGCATTAACCATTATTCCGCTAGGGTTCTCGCGGGGTTTCTGGTTTCTCGTACCAAGGTAAATCGATGTTTGATCGCTTCTCGACAGTCGGCCGCTGCGCCGCCATTTTCGCCGCCGCATCGCTGCTGCCGGTCGCGGTCGCCGATGCTGCCTCGCGCGACAAGCGCTTCTTCCAATCCGTTGCCGGCGTCTGGAAGGGCCCGGGCGAGATCGTCGCCGGAAAATACAAGGGCACGAAGTTCACCTGCAACCTGACGGGCCTGCCCGCAGAAGGCAAGGAAACCGGTTTGAAGCTCGATGGCACATGCCGCGTTGGCGTCTTCAGCCAGCCGATGTCCGCCATCATTTCCCAGGCCGGCAGCTCCTACAAGGGTCAGTTCCTCGATGGTGCCGGCGGTAAGGGTCTCGACATCGTTTCGGGCACGGTCACCGGCAACCGCGCCGTGATGGGCATCAACCGGAACAAGTTGAACGGCGCCATGGTTGCTCGCCTCGAGCAGGACGACGCCATGAACATCACCATTTCCGTCAAGGTGGAAGACCGCATGATCCCGGTGATCGGCCTGAAACTCAACCGCCAGGCAACCGCCATGGCCGAGACTGCCGACAGCGAATAACCGCATCTGCCGAGGCGAGTCCAACTCCAGCCATCTGTCAGCCGCGCCACCAGGCGCGGTTTTCGTTTGCAACCGCGATACCCTCACCGTCCACATCCTTCAGCCACTGCGACACCGGCCGCCCGCTGATGATCAGATCGTCGGCGAAGTCGGCAAGCGGCATCAACACGAAAGCCCGTTGGGTCATCCGTGGATGGGGGATGGTCAGGTTGTCGACTTCGACGACAACGGAGCCATAGGTGAGGATGTCGATATCGATCGTGCGCGGACCCCAGCGTTCGATGCGAACCCTTTTCATATCCCGCTCGATGTCCAGGCAGGCCGACAACAGCGCCTGCGGCGCAAGTTGGGTCTCGACCGCCGCACAGCAATTGTAGAAATCGGCCTGGTCCGTTTTGCCCCAGGGTGGGGTCCGATAGAGCCTGGAAACCTCGG
>JARXAQ010000095.1 GCA_029865825.1 Rhizobium sp. | reverse complement strand
ATCCGGCAAGACCGGTGTTCACGCCGCATTGGACGAATCCCTTTGCCTTAACGTCATCCAGCGTAGCTGCACCAGCAACCGAAGCGCCAAATCCCAGGACTGCAGCGCCAATCGCGACTGACAGGAACGTATTGTTCATTTTTCCCAACCTTTTTCTCTTTGTTATATGCCAGCGACGGCATCCGGCTGTCAGACAGCGGCGCACGTCGGCCCGCAGCCTCCCGGTGCGGGCCTTCATATCACAGTCGCAAACGGGTGCAGGGTCAAGTGTTTATGCCGCAGAACGGCCACAAAAGCGCGAATAGGCCAAAACGGCCCTGAATTTAGGCAGAAAAGACGGGATTCAGTCATTTATTGATGAAAAAGACGTCTTTTGCCCTATCTTCCCCTGCGCTGAATGCATGGCTGCTCGCGCCACGTTCACGCAACTGTGCGACTTGACCTGCTCACTGCAAGAAGCAAGAAATAGCGTTTTCGCATCAGGGAACGCAGATCATGGGCAAGGATAAAGAGTGGCTTTCGACAGCAGGGACAAACACGAAACTGTGCCATGCCGGATATGATCCGCGCGACTATCACGGCTTCGTCAATCCACCCGTCGTCCATGCCTCTACCGTTCTGTTCCCGGACGCTCGCTCCATGGAAACGCGTACTCAGCGCTACACTTATGGCACGCGCGGAACCCCGACCACCGATGCATTATGCGCTGCCATCGATTCCTTGGAAGGATCGGCCGGCACGATCCTCGTGCCATCGGGGCTGGCGGCGATCAGTATTCCCTTCCTCGCTTATCTCTCGGCCGGTGATCACGCCCTGATCGTCGATTCGGTCTATTCTCCCTGCCGCCATTTCTGTGACACCATGCTGACGCGGCTCGGTGTCGAGGTCGAATATTACGATCCCGAGATCGGTGCCGGGATCGAGGCGCTGATCCGGTCGAACACGCGCCTCGTGCACACCGAGGCGCCCGGTTCCAATACCTTCGAAATGCAGGATATCCGCACCATCGCCGAGGTTGCTCATCGCCATGACTGCGTGGTGACCATGGACAACACCTGGGCGACGCCGCTCTATTTCAAGCCGCTCGATTTCGGTGTCGACGTGTCCATTCATGCCGCAACGAAATACCCTTCGGGTCATTCGGACATCCTGATGGGCACAGTGTCGGCCAATGTGAAGCACTGGCCAAAACTGCTCGAGGCGAACGGCGCTATGGGCATCTGTGCCGCGCCCGACGACGCCTACCAGATCCTGCGCGGGCTGCGGACAATGAACCTGAGGCTGGAGCATCATTTCCGTGCAGCGCTCCAAGTCGCCGAATGGCTGGAGACGCAGGCCGGCGTTGCGCGTGTCCTGCATCCGGCGCTGCCGAGCTTCCCGGGCCACGATGTCTGGAAGCGCGACTTTAAGGGGGCGTCCGGCGTCTTCTCCTTCGTGCTGTCGGCGGAGAGCTTGGAAAAGATCAAGCCCAGGGCCCACGCTTTCCTCGATGCACTGCAGCTCTTCGGCCTGGGCTGGTCCTGGGGCGGTTATGAAAGCCTGGCCGTGCTCGTCAATCTCGAAGACCGCAAGATCCGCAAGGGGCCGACGGACGGGGCGGTGATCCGCCTGCAGATCGGCCTGGAGAATGTTGAGGACATCATGGCAGACCTCGAGCGCGGCTTTGCAGCCGCGGCCGACCTCTGACCAGGAAATGTGAGACTCAGTCGCCGATTTTGTGGCCGTAGAGCCAGTCGAGATCGGCGGCGAGACTTTCCGGCGAACGCAGCGACAGCACGAGGTCACGGCCGACGCGGAAGGGGCCTCGGGCATGATAGGCGAAGCGGTTGAACTCGCCCCGAGCCTTGACCCGGGCCACGCGGACCTTCCGCTCCGTCTCGAAGCGCGCCAGCGCCGAGGGCAGGGCCGTTCGCGCGACGTGATGGGCGAGAGAGAAGCCGTCTTCGATCGCCATGGCAGCCCCTTGGGCCGAAAACGGCATCATCGCATGCGCCGCATCTCCGATCAGCACCGTGTCGCGCCCGTTTTGCCACCGGCCGTCGGTAGCCTGGTAAAGCGGCCAGAAGGTCGGGTTGTCGGCACCGGCGAGAACCGTTCGAATGTCGCGGTGCCACCCGGAAAACTGATCGAGCAGCATGGCCCGCCGCGCCGCATCGGCCTGCAGCGCCCAGCTTTCAGCGCTTTTGGCTCCGGCCGCGATGGCGACCAGGTTAAAGCCGTCGATCTCGTTCAGCGGATAGCTGACCAGATGGGCGCGGGGGCCGAGATGGGCGGTGACACCGCCACGCGACAGGAAGGCAGGGGCTTGTGCCGTTGATATGGTAAAGCGCCAGGCGATATTGCCGGAAAAGCTGACCGTCGGGCTTTCCGCAACGGCATCACGTGCAACGGACCAGGCGCCGTCTGCGCCGACGACGAGATCCGGCCGCCGCCCTGTCAACCGTGCCAATGCATCGGGGTCAACGGTTTCAATCCGCTGCGCCAGATGCAGCGTGCAAAGTGGTTCGTTCAAGGTCGCATGAAGCAGCGCCTGCTGCAGGGTCGATCGGTGCAACACACCATAGGGCGCACCCCAGCGCTGCCGTGCAAAGGAGCCGGCCGGCAGGTCTGCGAGGCTGCGGAGGTCGATTCCGGAGGCGAGACGGATGCTCCGCGGCTCCAGCCATTGGCGCTCTATGTCGGGGAGAACCCCGAGCGTTCGCAAGACCCGTGTCGCGTTCGGCGACAGCTGAAGTCCCGCGCCCACCTCGCCCAACTGCGGCGCCTGCTCGATGACGTCACTTGAAATGCCTTTGGCGGCAAGCGAGAGCGCAGTCGTCAGGCCGGCCACCCCGGCTCCGACGATGGTGGCGTGCGTGATGGACATCAGATCATGCCGATCGTACTGCTGCTTAAGCCGCCTTCACGTGGAAGACACAACCCGGCGGGTTGGTCTGTTCGGCCTTGAGTGCCGGGTTGTAGCGGAAGAGGGTCGAACAATAGGAGCAGACCTTTTCGGTATCGTGTCCCAGGTCGATGAAGATGTGCGGGTGGTCGAAGGGAGCCGACGCGCCGGTGCACATGAATTCCTTCACGCCGATTTCGATCACCAGGTGACCACCGTCGTTCTGGAAGTGGGGAATACTGTGTCCGGCCATGGGAAGCTCCGCGAAATGCTCGTGATTTTGCGCCGGACCATAACGTCCTCGCGCCCAAATGTGTAGAGCCAATGCGGTGTTCGACCCACAGAAATTGACCATGCGGCAATTGATGTCAGGCGCACAATCACTAAGGTTGCCACCTCAGTCCCTGCAGGATCGCCGCATGAATCTCGACGCCCCCGACTTTTCCCGCTTTCGCAACGACAACCTCGAACTCGCCTATTTCGACGATGGCGACCCAGCCGGCGAGCCGGTTCTGCTGATCCACGGATTTGCCTCCACGGCCAGCGTCAATTGGGTCTATCCCGGCTGGCTGAGGACCTTGGGCGATGCGGGTTACCGTGTGATTGCGATCGACAATCGCGGCCACGGGGAGAGCGGCAAGCCGCACGATCCGGACGCGTACCATCCGACCTCAATGGCCGGCGATGCGGCAGCACTCCTCAATCATCTCGGTCTGCCGGATGCGCATGTAATGGGCTATTCCATGGGCGCCCGCATCTCCGCCTTCCTGGCAGTCGAACATCCGGACCGTGTCCGCTCGCTTGTTTTTGGCGGGCTGGGGATCGGCATGTGCGATGGCGTCGGAGACTGGGATCCGATTGCCGATGCGCTTTTAGCGCCGTCGCTCGATGAGGTGACCCACGAGCGGGGACGCATGTTCCGCGCCTTTGCCGATCAGACCGGCTCGGACCGCCTGGCACTCGCTGCCTGTATCCGGACATCGCGTGATCTTGTGCGGCGGGAGGATATAGCCAAGGTCGACGTGCCGACGCTGGTCGGCGTTGGCACGAAAGACGATATTGCCGGTTCCGCAACGGAACTCGCGGACCTGATGCCGAATGCGACTGCACTCGATATCCCAAACCGCGACCACATGCTGGCCGTCGGCGACCGGGTGTTCAAGAAGGCTGTCCTCGAGTTTTATGCCGATCTGGCACGCTAAGCCTACTGCGCCTCAGCGTTTTTAAGGGCCTTGGTGGTCTCGGGGCCAACGACTCCATCCGCCTTGAGGCCGTGAATTCGCTGAAATTCAATGACGGACGCCCGTGTCGCCGGTCCGAAGATCCCGTCTTCCTCGACGTCGAAGCCGTTCAGAATGTTGAGGCGTTCTTGGATCCATTCGACTTCCGGGCCGCGGTCGCCGACCGAGATCGACGTCGCTTCTTCGGGCAGTGGGCTTGCCTGACCGAAAGCGCCTTCCTTCTGCCAGGCGAGCATCTGCTGGCGGCTGATCTCGAAATGCATGGAGTCTTCCGTCCTGAAAGAGGCCCCCCAGTAAAAGTCATGCCTGTTCATGATCGGATGCATCGCGATCAGACCCTTCTGCGCCTTGTTGTCTCCGCGAGCGTCCAGTTTTCCTTCCAGGGTGAAATCGATGGCGCAGCCCCAGGAGTGATTGCTGATTGAAGTCTTGCTGTTGCGAACAAGGCGGACGCACAGCATGCCCGCATTTCCGAGTACGGAATGGACGTTCGGTAGCTCGTCCTTGACGTCGGCAAGGGCCAGGCGAAGCTTGTCCACGACCGGCTTCAGTCCGGTAACCCTGAACGGGCCGACGTTTTCCGTGACAATCAGTTTGCGAATGGTGAGATTGGTGACGGACTGGCAGGATTGATCGTAGTTCCCGCGCGGATTTCCAAGGACCTGCAGCATCAGGTTGTTCGTGAGCGGCAGGATATCCCCATTCAGGGTTTCCCTCGCGGTCAAAGGCAGTGGATCGCTGATCGACGACATGAAAGATCCTCCAAGTTCATGGAGAAATCGTACCACTTTGTCGTGCGGTGAAAACTAATTGAATACAACCTATGGTGTATTTATCGTCCATTGAAGATCGGCCGTCGCCGTTCTTTGAATGCCGCTCGTCCTTCGGCATAATCCGCACTGTCGAAGGTTTGCGCCCCGAGTATCTCGGCCTCCCGCAACAGGTCGTCATCGGCCAGTTCGACGGCTCGGAGTGCGAGTTTTGAGGCGCGGAGCGACAGCGGCGCATTCTGCGCAATCGCCTCTGCCAGCATGAGCGTTTGTGTATCGAGCGCTTCCGGCACCGTGACCTCGGCCAGAAAGCCGCAAGCCAAAAGTTCGGCAGCCGTCAGGCTTGCGCCTGTGAACAGCGCCCGCCGCGCCATCTGGCTGCCGAGACCGCGCACGAAATCTTGAACCGCATCGGCGGGGTAGGCGAGGCCGAGCCGAGCGGCCGGCACGGCGAACTGCGCCTCATGAGAGGCAATTCGCAGATCGGCAGCAGCCGCAAGCCCGAAGCCGCCCCCATAACACACACCGCGGATGGCGGCGATAACCGGGACCTGCGCCTCGCGGAGGGCGGCAAAGGCGCGGCTGTTCGATGCCTCATAGATCCGCGCAGTCGCCGTGTCCTTGCGTAATTCGGTAAATTCCGAAATATCTGCGCCGGCGCTGAAATCCGTCGTTCCCGCACCACGCAGAACGATGACGCGGGCAGCATTTTCGGCATGAAGCCAGTGGATCGCTTCAGGGATCGCCCGCCACATGGCCGCCGTCACGGCATTTTTGCGGGCCGGGTTGACGATCTGCAGCAGGCCCACACCGTCGGCAGTCGTCGCCTCGATCTGACCACTTGCGAATGCCTTGGAACGTTTCATGCGGGTGCCCATTTGAGTTCGGTGCGGGTTCGGCTATATAATGCCATTCGAGTATGAATGAGGAGACCGGCAATGGTCGCACACAACGACGTTCTCAAGAGCGAAATTGTCACGTCTATGGACCCGATCTGGGGCAGCCTGCGGCAGGAAGCCCGCCTGGCAGCCGATCGTGACCCCATGCTGGCCGCCTTTTTCCACGCGACGGTGCTCAGCCACCGCTCGCTCGAAGACTGTGTCATCTACCGGATCTGCGAACGGCTCGACCATTCGGACCTGCCGGCCATCGTGCTGCGCCAAGCCTTCGAGGCGATGCTGGCGGAATGCCAGGAGTGGAGCACGATCATGCGGGTCGATATCCAGGCCGTCTACGACCGTGATCCGGCCTGCACCCGGTTCATGGAACCGGTTCTGTATTTCAAGGGTTTCCATGCGATCCAGACGCACCGTCTGGCTCACTGGCTGTGGAACAACGGTCGTCGCGATTTTGCCCTTTATCTGCAAAGCCGCTCTTCGAGCATCTTCCAGACAGACATCAACCCAGCTGCGCGGATTGGAAGAGGAATCTTCCTCGATCACGCCACCGGGCTGGTGGTCGGCGAGACGGCGCGGATCGGTGACAACGTCTCAATTCTGCATGGTGTCACACTCGGCGGCACCGGCAAGGAAGGCGCCGACCGCCATCCGAAGATCGGCGACGGGGTCCTGATCGGTGCGGGCGCCAAGGTGCTCGGCAACATCGAGGTGGGAAGCTGCTCGCGCATTGCCGCAGGATCTGTGGTGTTGAAGGCCGTGCCGCGCTGCACCACGGTCGCCGGCGTGCCCGCCCGGGTCGTCGGTGAGGCCGGCTGTGCCGAACCCGCGCGCTCGATGGACCAGATGGTTCTGTCAGAAGACTGATTTCGCGCCCCTGGGGCAACACATTTTCGTGCGCCCAGTCTGGCTGGGCACACTGCTCTTTGCGTCTTTACATCGGCAGAAAAGCCGTGTCACAAGCGGCGCAATTCAAAACCATCCGATGGAGACCCAGTGTGAAGCCTGATGAGATCAAGAAGCTCGATGCCTATTTCAAGCGGACGTTGAACCCGACGATGGTCGTCAAGGCTCGCCCGCGCAAGGATGACTCGGCCGAAGTTTATGTCGGCGAAGAGTTTCTGGGCGTCGTCTTCAAGGACGAGGAAGATGGCGAGCTCTCCTACAATTTCTCGATGGCGATCCTCGACGTTGATCTCTGATTTTCGGCTGAAGCCTCCGGTTGAGGCGCGGTCCGTATCTCGTCGTATTGTCAATGCCATAGGCTCGCCGGGTGACCGGCGGGCCGTTTTTGTTGGATGTCTGCACAACCCAGAGTAATTGTGCGCCGCACAAATTCCCTTGACTGACATGCTGCAGCTGCTATCTTAAGCATCACTGAAATGAAGCGCAGAGGAGTGAGCTGTCATGTTCAATATCGATGAAGCCAGCAAGAAGAGCAAAGAAGCTCTGGAAGCCATGACGAAGAACTATTCGGAGATCACGAAGGGGTTCCAGTCGATTGCAACCGAAGCGACCGACTACTCGAAGAAGTCCTTCCAGGACATGACCTCCTACGTGGAAGCGCTGGTCGCCGTGAAGAGCCCAGAAGCTGCCTTCGAACTGCAGACCTCCTTCTTCAAGTCGTCCTATGAGAGTTACGTTGCCGAAGCGACGAAGATTGGCGAAATGTATGCCGAACTCGCCAAGACCCTCTACAAGCCCTATGAGGCGCCGTTCAGCCGCGCCCTGACGCCGGTCTCTGCGGCCGCCTGATCCAAGCTTGCGTGTACCATGCGAGACCGGCCGCGCCCCGCGCGGCCGGTCTTGTCATTTTTGGCTGCTGGTATAACCTGTTGGTTCAATTTCCTTGGTTTTCCGCCCCGTGGGACAAATCGTCGTCACGGCCGTCCGGGGGGCTTAAAATCACCGAATTATGAACTACCTTACTGTGCTGAGTGTTCGTCCGTACCGATGCGTAACGGCAGACCGGCCGGACAACGGAGAATGAACTGAAATGATCGCCAAGCCGGTCTTCATGCAAAGCCAGCGAGACGGGGACAATGCCAACAAGGGCACCTCGGTCATCACGCGCACCAAGCCGAAGACGAAGAAGCCAGATGTGTATC
>JARXAQ010000053.1 GCA_029865825.1 Rhizobium sp. | reverse complement strand
CTATCAGCGTCAGGTCGCCGATCTCAGCAACCGTTTCGGAACTCAGCTCACCACCGAGCAGGCCAAGGCATTCGGCGTCGAATCCCTGGTCTTCTCGCAGCTTGCGGCCGGCGCCGCACTCGACCAGCTTGCCGCCGACATGAATCTCGGCCTGTCGCAGGACCGGCTGGCACAACTGATCGCTGAAGATCCGGCGTTTAAGAACTCGGCCGGCAATTTCGACCGGGCGCTGTTTACCTCGCGTCTGCGCAATTCCGGCCTGCGTGAAGACGATTACATCGAAGAGCGCTCCAAGGTCGCCATCCGCAGCCAGATCGTCGATGCGACGGCAGAGGGTTTCGTTGCGCCGAAAGTGCTCATCGATGCGATCAAGGCCTATCGCTACGAGAACCGCGACATCAACTATCTGCTGCTGACCAACGCCAATATCGATCCGATCAAGGCACCGGATGATGCGACCCTGCAGGCCTGGTTCGACACGACCAAGTCACGTTATCGCGCACCGGAGTTCCGCAGTTTCACCTATGTGAAGCTCGAGCCCGCCGACATCGCGGACACCTCGGCTGTCACCGAGGATGATATCAAGGCTGACTACGAGCGTCGCAAGGCCACCTACGAGATCGCCGGCACCCGGACGCTTGAGCAGCTGTCCTTCGAAAGCCGGGAACTGGCGGACGCAGCGGCTGCTGAACTCGCCAAGGGTACGAGCTTCGACCAACTGGTCACCGACCAGGGCAAGACCGCCGGCGACGTTTTGCTCGGCGACTTCTCCAAGGACCGCCTTCCGGACGTCGCGCTGGCGGATGCGGCCTTTGCAGTCACGACCGAAGGCGGCACGACGCCAGTGGTCGAGGGTGCGCTCGGCCCCGTTATCCTGCGCGTCACCAACATCAAGGAAGGTCGCACACGCAGCCTCGACGAAGTGAAGGAAGAGATCCGCGCGGCCCTCGCCGAATCGGCTGCCCTCGCCGACATCACGGCTGTGCACGACCAGTTCGAGGACCTTCGCGCCGGTGGATCTACGCTCACGGAGGCAGCCGAGCAGCTGAAGCTGAAACCGATGACGGTCACGGAAGTCGATAGCCGGGGCCTCGACACGCGCGAAACCGAAGTCGCCGGCATTCCCGAGCGGGACGCATTGCTGGCCGACGTGTTCCGCACCGACATCGGCGTGGAAGCCCTTCCGGTCAATCTTGGCAACAATGGCTTTATCTGGTTCGACGTGACCGACATCAAGGCAGAGCGCGACCGTGATCTTGCCGAGGTGCGCGAAAAGGCAGCAGCTGACTGGACGGCGGAGCAGCAGCGCGTGGCACTCGGCGCCAAGGCCGAGAGCCTGCGCAAGCGCATAGCCGACGGCGGCAAGATCGAGGAGGTCGCCAGCGAACTGGGGCTTGCCGTCGAGAGCAAGGCCGGCCTCACCCGCCGGACCGAAGACGCCGTGCTCGGCGCGGCGGCCGTCTCGGCCGCCTTCAGCGGACCGGAGGGCACAGTGGTCACCGCATCTGGTGGTGATCCCTCGACACAGATCCTTCTCGCCGTAACGGCCATCCGCGATCAGGCCGCCGGTGGCGTCCTGAACAACGAGGACGAGCAGATTGTCTCGATGGCGAATGCCGCGGGTGACGATATCCTCGACCAGATGGTCGGCCAGTTGCAGGCGCAATACGGCGTGACCTTCAACCAGGCGCTGGCCCAGCAGGCCATCGTTCGCTAAAGCCGACGTCAGGGGGAGCACGTCCATGTCCGGGTTGAAACCCTTCATCGCGAAGATTGCGAGCCGTCAGGCGCTGACCCGCCAGGAGGCGAGCGACGCCTTCGAGATCCTGATGTCGGGCGAAGCCAGCATGGCTCAGGTGGGCGGCTTTTTGATGGGGCTGCGCGTGCGCGGTGAAACCGTCGATGAGATCGCAGGCGCCGTCTCGATCATGCGGCAGAAGATGGTCGTGGTCGACGCGCCTGAGGATGCGATCGACATCGTCGGAACCGGCGGCGACGGCACCAACACCTATAACATCTCCACACTTGCCGCGATCATCGTTGCAGGTGCTGGCGTGCCGGTCGCCAAACATGGCAATCGGGCCCTCAGCTCGAAATCGGGCACGGCTGACGCGCTGTCACAGCTCGGCGTGAAGCTCGACATCGATCCTGAAACGATCTCTCGCTGCATTCGCGAAGCCGGCATTGGCTTCATGTTTGCGCAGATCCACCATCCGGCGATGCGCCATGTCGGCTCCGCACGGGTGGAACTCGGTGCTCGCACGATCTTCAACATCGTCGGCCCGCTGTCGAGCCCCGCCAAAGTGAAGAAGCAGCTGTTCGGTGTCTATTCGCCGGAATGGCTGGTGCCGGGTGCGGAAGCGTTGCGCGATCTCGGCCTCACCAGCGCCTGGGTGGTGCATGGCAGCGGCCTTGATGAAATCACCACGACCGGTCCTTCGCTCGTTGCAGCTCTGAAGGACGGCGAGATCACAACCTTCGAGCTGACACCTGCTGATTTCGGCGTGGAGACCGTGACGCTCGACGCCATCCGGGGCGGTGATGGCGCAGTCAATGCAGCGGCACTGCGGGAAGTGCTTGGCGGTGCAAAGACACCCTATCGCGATGTGGCACTGTGCAATGCCGCGGCGTCCCTGATCGTCGCCGGCAAGGCGTCGGATGTCACCGAAGGCATGCATCTTGCCAGCCAGTCGCTCGACGGCGGCGGTGCCGCGCGGGCGCTGGAAACCCTGATCGCCATTTCCAACTCCGCGAGCACAGGTTAAGCTGTCGCCATGACCGATATCTTGAAGCGCATCGAAACCTATAAACGCGAAGAGATCGCTGCCGCCAAGGCTGCCGTTTCGCTGTCCGAATTGAACGACATGATCGCTTCGCAGTCTGCGCCGCGTGGATTTTATCAGGCGCTGGTCCGCGCCCGCGACGAAGGTCGCTTCGGGCTGATTGCCGAAATCAAGAAGGCGAGCCCGTCCAAGGGTCTTATCCGTCCCGACTTCGATCCGCCATCGCTGGCAGCGGCCTATGAGGCTGGTGGTGCCGCGTGCTTGTCCGTGCTCACGGACACACCGAGCTTTCAAGGGGCGCCGGAGTTCCTGGCTGCGGCGCGGTCTGCCTGCAGCCTGCCGGCACTGCGCAAAGACTTCATGTTCGAGCCCTATCAGGTCTATGAGGCGCGCGCCTGGGGCGGCGACTGCATTCTCCTGATCATGGCCTCGCTCTCAGACGGTGAAGCCGCCGAACTCGAAGGCGTCGCCTTCGAACTCGGCATGGACGTGCTCGTCGAGGTGCATGATGCTGATGAAATGGAGCGGGCCCTCAAGCTCCAGTCTCCACTGGTCGGCATCAACAACCGAAATCTGAGAACCTTCGAGGTCAGCCTGACCGTCAGCGAAGATCTCGCCGCCATGGTGCCGGCCGACCGGCGGCGCGTCGGCGAAAGCGGCATTTTCACCGATGCGGATTGCCAGCGGCTGGAGAAGTCCGGCATCTCGACATTCCTCGTTGGGGAAAGCCTGATGCGCCAGGACGACGTGGCGTCTGCCACCCGCACACTGCTCACCGGTCGCGCCGACGCGCTGGCGGCCGAATGAGCGAGCAGCCGGCCGGATTGACCCATATTGGTGCCTCTGGCGAGGCTCATATGGTCGATGTCGGCGACAAGGCTGAGACCGTGCGCGTCGCCGTGGCCGAGGGCCATATCCGGATGAATCCGGAAACGCTTGCCATTATACGCGACGGCAATGCCAAGAAGGGTGACGTCATCGGTACGGCGCGCCTCGCCGGCATAATGGCCGCCAAGCAGACCTCCAATCTCATTCCTCTCTGCCATCCGCTGATGCTCTCCAAAGTGACGGTCGACATCACGGAGGATCCGGCCCTGCCGGGTCTGCATGTCGCTGCAACCGTCAAGCTCACCGGAAAAACCGGTGTCGAGATGGAAGCCCTGACAGCGGTTTCTGTGACCTGCCTGACGATCTACGACATGGCGAAAGCCGTCGACAAGACCATGGAAATCGGCGGCGTCAGGGTCATCGAGAAGACCGGCGGCAAGTCGGGCGATTTCCGCCATCCGGAGGCCTCCTGATGTCGCTGCTGCCGGTCGAGGAGGCGCTGGAGCGGTTGCTCGCCGGGGCTCGTCCGATCACCGCGACCGAGACGGTTTTGCTGCATGACGCCAATGGCCGCGTCCTCGCCGAAGACCTGACCGCGAAATTAACGCAACCGCCTTTCCATGCATCGGCCATGGATGGGTACGCCCTGCGCGCTGCCGACGCGTCCACGCCAGGCGCTGTGCTGCGGGTCATCGGCCAATCCGCGGCTGGCCACGCCTTCGGCGGCACAGTCGGGGCCGGAGAAGCCGTGCGCATTTTTACCGGCGCACCGGTGCCCGAAGGCGCCGACAGCGTGGTACTACAGGAGGACATCTCCGTACTGGACGAGGGACAGGTTCGCTCTGCCGTCGCCATCAGCCAGGGACGGCATATCCGGCCGCGCGGGCAGGACTTTGCCGAAGGCGACGTCGCGCTGACGGCCGGAACCCGCCTGGATTTCCGGCAGCTGACACTGGCCGCCGCAATGAACCACCCTTCCCTTCCAGTCTATCGTCGACCGCGCGTCGCCATCCTTGCGACCGGCGACGAACTCGTGGCACCGGGCGGACACCCGGCGGCGAGCCAGATCATCGGTTCCAACACCTTCGGCATCGCAGCCCTTGCCCGCGACAATGGCGCTGAGGTGATCGATCTCGGCATCGCGGGCGACACGCGTGAGAGCATTCTCGCAGCGGTCGAGCGGGCCCGTGGCAGCGGTGCAGACGTGCTGGTGACACTGGGCGGGGCATCGGTCGGCGATCACGATCTCGTCCAGCCTACGCTTGTGTCTGCCGGCATGGAGCTCGACTTCTGGCGGATCGCCATGCGGCCCGGCAAGCCGCTGATGGTCGGACGGCTGGGTGAGATGCACGTGCTCGGCCTACCCGGCAATCCGGTTTCGAGCCTCGTCTGCGGGCTTCTGTTCCTGGAGCCCCTGCTCTGCCGGCTGGGCCGGCAGTCCGGATCGCGACGGATGACCACGGCCATTCTTGCCAACGGCATGCCGGCCAATGACAAACGCCAGGATTATGTTCGCGCACGACTGACAAGGACGGAGAACGCGGATCTGCAGGCCGAAAGCTTCGGCAAACAAGATTCCTCAATGATGCGGATCTTCTCGCAATCGGATTGCCTCATCGTGCGCCCGCCAAATGCCCCTGCTGCCGCGCCTGGTGAGCGGGTCAACATCCTGCTGCTCGCACAGGCGCAGGGCTGGAGTTCCACTTCCTGGCCATAACCCCTGACGAAAACACCCGGCGCCACGGCCGGGTTTTTTCTTTTAAGTATGTGAACTGACTGGATCAGACCAGGCGGGTCTGCTCGAGGGCTGCGCCGATGAAGCTGGCAAACAGCGGATGCGGATCGAGCGGGCGCGACTTCAGTTCTGGATGATACTGCACGCCGATGAACCACGGATGATCCGGGTATTCGACCGTCTCGGGGAGAAGGCCATCCGGCGACATGCCGGAGAATACGAGACCGCAGGCTTCCAGGCGATCCTTGTAGTCGACATTCACTTCGTAGCGGTGGCGGTGACGCTCTGAAATGTCCGGCGAGCCATAGA
>JARXAQ010000229.1 GCA_029865825.1 Rhizobium sp. | reverse complement strand
ACGACTGCGCAAGCTCTTGGCCGAAAAACTTCGTGCGGAAAACGCTGATTTGCGCAAGAGGCTGAACCTCGCTTGACAAAAGAAGGTGGCCATTCGTTTGGCCCATTTTGATGCTTTAGAGACGAGCATTCTGGTGATTGTCGGTCGCCGGCAGCATCTCAGCTCGCATCCTGCATACGGAATGAAAAGCGAGGCCGATTGAATGGCATCTCCATGGAAATTCCTTGCCAGTCTTGTGTCGCCACGGCGACAGAAGGGGCCGGCAGATGAAAAAGCCGCGGACAGAGCCCCGGAAGAGCCTGGGACTGCGGGTTCGGGCAAACGGTTCGTTGGAGAGAGCCTGGATTCTGTCGATCTGCCGAGAGCCAAAAGCTTTCGACCGCTCCATCCTGCCGATGGCCTTGCCGCTCCACATGGCGCGGCCGGACAAGCTGTCGATCATCACCAAGACACGGTGGAGCCGGATAGCTCCGAGATCGAAGATGTCTCGCGTACGCAATTGCCTGATACCGTTGTTACTCCGGCAGATGGCGCTTCCAACTTGAACGAGACGTCAAAAGCCGTTCCGACCAAGCGTAAGGGACGCACCCGGACAGTCGAGGCTGTCGTTGCCGCGTCAAAGGCCACACCTGCTGCTTTGGCAGCATCCAATGAAGAGGTCAGCCTTGATGATGAAATCAGGGCGCTCAGAGGCCAGCTTGTGAGAAAGCTTCGCCTGCAAAACGCGCAACTGAAGAAGATGCTGGAGCGGTTCGAACGTTGAACCAGCACCGACGTCTGGATGGGCCGGGTGTTCAATCGAAGCAGGCCGACTTGATCTCTGTACGGCTCGTAAGCATTTTTGATGAGAGCGTTCAAAAGCGGCTGAGAGTGTTGGGAGACCGCGAACTCACTCACCGCGCGTGGTGCGCCGACGGTGGCGGAGAGGGGCCACGTCGTGACCACGGAGAGGCTCCCATGATCGTCAACCGCGGGATCGTTTTTACGACCATCCGCAAGGAGAACGGCGTTTCCCAGCCTGTGTATAAGACTAGAGGGAGCGGCACCCCACGTCGCACGCTCATTGGGAGCGGCCTTGGCTGGACGCTATCTGTAGCTGAAGTGGATAATCCGCAAGCGCGATGACCGCTCTGCCGCACTTTCCGATCTCGGTCGCAAACTCATTTTCGGTTGGGTTGCTTTTTCGAAGCCAATGAAACTGCTCCAGAAAGTTCGACAGCAAATGACGTGCCGTGGGTTCGTATGCCCTCAAGGCGGATCGAATTCGAGCTCCTGGATCATGTTTAATTCCCATCAACCGACCAAACACGTGTCATGGCAAGTCGGTGGCTGGATGATCGTGTTCCCACTAAACACGAGATTGAAGTCTCTGCACGATTTAGCCTGTCGCCGGAGAAGCCCCCATCTGTCCTAGTTGCTGGCTAGGCGGACGCCTGGGCCGCCATTGCCAGCGTACTCGCCGTCCAAGAAAACCACTCCTGCGTTTTCAAGCACTTGGCGGATATCGATGACTGTGCGCGGCTTGAGTACTTCCCCTCGCTCAAACCTGACAACCGTGTTGGTCGACACACTTGCTGCTGTTGCCAGATCCTTCACACTCCAGCCAAGAGCGGTGCGAGCCATTTTACACTGAACCGCGAACAAAATCGCCTCCAATAAGCGAAAACGACTTGACGTGGCGTTTTTGCTCGGCTATCAATTGCATTGTGCGGGCGATCCCGCTGATTCCATGACCATAAGTGCTTTCGTTCGTTGCCGCGAGCGCGATTTCTCGTGTCTAGCTGGCATTAGATTAAGCGGCCAGCTTCTAAGGAGCTGCGAATGGAACTCCGCCAACTCTCCTACTTCGTTGCCGTCGCTGAGGAGTTGCACTTCGGACGTGCCGCCATGCGAGTGAACATCGCCCAGCCGGCGCTGAGCACGCAGGTCCAGGCACTGGAGAAGGGGCTTGGCGTGCAGTTGCTTACGCGCTCGACGCGCAAGGTGGAACTGACGCGGGCAGGGGAGGTGTTCTACGGTCGCTGTGTCAGGATGCTGGGAGAGCTGGATCTCTCAGCCGAGATGGCACGGGCGGCTGGAGGACGGACTATGCGGGAGATCAGGATCGGCACGATCTATCCGGCAACGACGGGAGTGCTGCCGGCATTCCTGGCGCGGATCGGGCGGAAGTTTCCCGATATCCGTCTACATGTGTCGAACGGGTCTACCGCCGATATCATCCGCCAGCTGGAATGTGGAAAGCTGAACCTCGGCTTCATCCGTCCGGTCGAGAACATCGGATCCTTGCGCTTCTTCTCGATCGCTCATGAGCGTTATCTGCTGGCGGTACCCAGTGGCAATCCACTGGCGCTGAGACAAGAGGTGACAATCGAGGATCTGAAGGCTGAGAGGATCATCGCATTCAAGCGCCAGAACCTCTCCTATACCGAGCGCTATTTCTTCGAGACATTTGCAGAGCATGGGCTGAATGACAATGTGGCCTATACCTGTGACGATACCTTCTCGCTGATCTCGCTTGTGT
Organism: Rhizobium sp.; assembly: GCA_029865825.1. Taxonomy (GTDB): domain Bacteria; phylum Pseudomonadota; class Alphaproteobacteria; order Rhizobiales; family Rhizobiaceae; genus Allorhizobium. The sequence goes on along the minus strand of JARXAQ010000229.1, from coordinate 13,425 downwards.
CGTCTGGTCTTGGTGTCGGCTTTGCCCCGGAATGGACTGCTGAACTGCCGGGCCGGAATGTCGTGTTGAAGGAGGTGACAGGCATCGACCTGAAGATCGGGCTCGGTGTTGCCTGGAACAAGGATGATCCGACCGCGGCACGCGATGACATCATCGATATTGCCAGGACACTGGGGCGACAGGGTAGGTGAGGGTGGCGGCGTTTGCTGCAGAGCGTACTCTGCCCCTCCATGCGGAACGCCATGGCCCGGGGAAGTCGGTCCCGCCTGACCCGTTGGGAAGCTCCGCTCAGGCTCCTGCGGCTTCCCTTTTTCGGGCCCTGACGTGACGAGAATTCCCGGCGTCCCGGCTTGTCAGCCGTCGCTATGCTGACGCCTCCGATGTTCTTCATTGTCTGGCCCGGATCTCGCGTGGGCGCGCGGCTTTGATCCGGGCGGGTCTACGGATCGAACGGCGTGCAGAACTCCGGATCGGAGAAGAAGCGCAACTTGCGTGCAAGGGCGGCCTTTGTCCGCTGCTGACCAGATCGCGAGGACGACATGCTCGCACGATGTCTGGTTGGGCGGTTTCCACGGGACCTGCGCACTGCTCCAGGATCTGGTGATGTGATGGTCGGGATGCTTGCGGACAGGGCAGGAGAATGGGCCGCAAACAAGTCCGGGCCGACCTCCGATTGTGTTCCTGTCTTGGTCTCCGCAGTATTCCAAACGTTGTCGAGTGTCCGAAGGATTTGACCCGGCTTTCCATTGGGCGTTGTTCTTTTTTCTTCCACGCTAGCCAAAAGAAACCAGACCGGTTTCCGTATGGCAGAAAGCATTGCCTGACCTTATCAGGGAACAGATCGCGAATGACGGGGTTCTATTGTTTGAGCAACCAAAGGAGGAAATCATGGACCACAGCAATCACATCCGTCTCGCCGCGACTGAACTCACCCCTGCAATTCTGGAAGGGGCAACCGTTTATGGCGCCGACGACCATAAGGTCGGAAAGGTCGATCATGTCCACGGTTCAGGCGCCGGCAGTCAGGCAATCATCGACGTCGGCGGATTTCTCGGAATTGGCGCGAAGCCGGTAGCCGTTGCACTCACCGATTTGGAGTTCATGCGTGATGAAGACGGCGACGTTCACGCCGTCACGTCCTGGACAAAGGACCAGCTTAAGGACATGCCTGAGCACCGCCATTGAAACAACGACATGAAGTGGAGCCCGGCTTTTGCGCCGGGCTTTTTTTCCGTTTAAGCGCTAGTTCGGACCTTTCAATCCAGTCCGATAAGACGCCTCGGTTTGTTTCCGCCACAGGAAATACACCAGCCTTGCTGGCCTCGGGACCACAGTCCTGAACTGCGCGGCCTTGCATGTTGGCTGCTCTCCCAACACGTGCCAGGTCGCCAGTGCTTGATATTACAAGCGGGATGCAAGCACCCGATCGCCGATGGGCTGACGAAAATCCAACGCTTCTTGGTTCCTGAACCGCCAAAGTCGGTGAACCTAAATGCAACAACGCGGTTCGCCGGCCCCTCCTGAGAACCCTGAAACTCTCCTTCAAAAATGTCCAAGGGCTTTCACCGACATGGTATTCCTTCGCGCAGCCGCCAACTCGATGGCGAGCGCGATACTGTCGAGCTGCAGGATCAAGATGCCGAGAACCCGAGCAAACGCTGCAGTGTCGCCCGTCGACTGGACAGAGCCAGCGACAAATAGGAGGGGATGCTAGCCGACCTGTACCGTGGAACACCGGCAAAATGCTCGAAGACGCCAGTGCGCGTTCCGGCATCGCCGCCGGTCCGGTCCCCTCCGCAATGCGTGCGTATCACTGAAGGTGGTGAACCGTGACGTCAGGGACAACGCGCTTCGCGATCTCGCAGAGATGCCAGTGATGGGTCAGATAGATCACCTGCCCGACCTTTGCCATCTGACCCAAGAGCCGGAACACCTCTTCTGAGCGCGGATTGTCGAAACTTTCCATGATGTCGTCGGCGACGAACGGGACTGGTGGGCGCAGCGCCGCGAACTCCTCGTATCCGGCGAGCCGCAGCGCCAGATAAAGCTGGAATTGCGTGCCTGTCGACATTGCATCGGCAAGCCTTGATCCGCCTTCACGCGTCACGCCGATCAGGATTTCCTTGTCCCGGTCGGGCTGCGTCGTCAGGCCCGAATAATTGCCGCTGGTGATCAGCCGAAAGGCTTCGGAGGCGCGGTTCATCATCGCACTGCGATGTCGGTCGCGGTAGAGATGCAGCGCCTGCTCGGCGGCCATCGTCCCTGTCCGCAGCCTCAGGTGCTGTACGGCAAACTCCTCGATCTCAAGAAGGAGGGTACGGCGCCGGGCCTCGATCCGCGCGACCGCGTCGTCGCCACCGACCGCGTCGAGCTTTTGCTGTGACAACGACTTGTCTGCATAGAGATGCTTGGATTGCTCGGTCAGATCCTCGATACGGGTCTCAAGCTCCATGGCGTCACGCTCGATCTGGCCGGCATCGATGACGCCCAGACGCGTCTCGGCCTCATCAAAACTTGCGGCCCTGAGCGCTTCCTTGATCTGGTGGCGCAGCACCGCGATCCGCTCTTCCAGCCGATCGCGCTCCTTCGCCTTGGCTAAAAATGTTTCGACCTCTGCAAGAGTGTCGGCACCGAAATAGCGCGTCAGCTCGGATCTGCGGGCATTGTGCACGGCTACCTCTTCCTCGAATGCGCGCTGTTTCTCCAGCTGCTTTTCGAGTTCGGCTTGTTTGTCTGCGCGAAGCTGGCTGCCCCGCCGCGCCCTCTCGTGACGCTGTGCCAGCGCATTGGCCGCTGCCAATGCATTGCCGGACAGCTCATCCTCCCCGCATTGGGCAAGCAGGCCGGCAATGTCGGAGGCGAACTGCGCCTGGTCGCGCTCCATTGCGGCGACGCGGCTGGCCAGATCCTGTCGCTCCTTCAGGATGGCGGGCAACGTGCCGAGCACAGCCAGGATCGCCCTGATGGCGGCGATCGAATGGCCCTTGTCAGCGAACCAGGTGCGCGACAGCGCTAATGTCCAATCCCGATCCCAGGCAGTGGCGCGGGCTTCAGCCTGCTGTCTGTCGCGCTCGCGTTCCCTGATATCGCGCTCAAAGTCGCCGAGTGCCTTTTGATGCGTGAGCTTCGCGGTCCGTTCCGCCTTGGCAGCGGAGAGTGTCTCGCTTGCGGTGCGAACAAGGTCGGAGATGTGAAGATGCTCGGCCTCGATCCCGGCCTCGGCAAGGCTGGTTGCCAGTGCATCGCGATGTCCCTCCAGCTCTGCACGAAGAGCTTCAACGGTGGCCTCGGCCTCCTGCAGGTCTTCCCACACGGCAAGTGCTGCAGAGCGCCTGGACATCCAGGCCTCCAGGGTGGCAATGCCGTCCACTGCACCGAGGTCGTGGCGCATTGCGTCGGGCAGCAGAGCGGCAAAGCTCCTGGTAAGGCGATCGTGTTCGTCCTGCGCCTCGGCCAGCAATTCCTGCTGCCGGTCGATTGCTGCTCTCGTCTCGGCTTCGCCTAGGCGCAGTTGCCGTAGTTCGGCGAGTTCCTGCGCGCGCGACAGCCGCGCCGCCGACACGGTGTCATCCTGGTGCATTCGCGCTTCGAAGGTTTTCGCGGTCGTTGCATCCAGTGAGGCCAGATGAGCGTTCCAAGCCGTATCGCGTTCGGTCCGCAGTCTTGCTGCCTCACTGTCATCGATGGGCCCACCGGCAGCGAAGGTCGCAATCAGTGCCTTTATCCGAGCCTGTTCGGTGCCAAGGTCGCGCAGACGGCTTTCGTGGTCGGCTATGCGTCTCTCGACTGCCGTTGCCTGACCGCACCATATTTCGATCTGGCGGGGCTCGACTGAAGCCGTGCCGCGTAGAGCCGCCGGTTCGCCAGTCCACGGTGTCAGCTGTGAGAACTGGTTCTCCTGCGCACGGCGCAGCTGGCCGAGCGTGCGCTCCTCCACCGTCAGCCGTGCGGCGAGATCTGAGCCGGACAGGCGGGACAGTGCTGTCTCGAGTCGCTCGATCTGGGCGGGGTCGGAGATGGGGCCATCGTCTGGCTTCAGCTTTTCCGCATCGAGCCGCTCGAGATTTTCCCGGGCGCGGACGAGCTCGCGCTCTGCGGCTGCGAGCTCAGCGTCCACACCGGAGCGCGTCTCGATGAGATCCCTGACGACGCCGACCAGGGAAGCTGGCAGAAGCAGGGTTTCCGGCTCCGCATGCCCCTGCTGCTCAAGGTCGGCGAGAAGCCGCGCGAGCACGGCTTCCTGTTCCGCCAGTGCCAGTTTACGCTTCGGCAGGTCGTCTTCGGCCGTGAGGTAACGGGCACGCCCTTGGTCGAGCATGTCCATATTCGCGGCAAGCGTTGCTGCCCGTTCATCCAGCTCGATTGCCTCGATCTCCTCAGTGAGTTGACGCATCGAGCGATTGGCTATGTCAACGACCGCAGTAAGCCGTGTCTCGTCACGGGATAGCTGAGGGAGCAGGACGAACCATTCCGCGGGCGGGCGCGGGAGTTCACCGAGCGCAGAGATATCAGCACTGAGCTGAGCGAGTTCGCGCGCAGCAGGCAGGGCGCTCAGCTGGCGCGTCAGTTCCTGGTGTCTCGCCTTGGCGTCCGTGAGCTCCCGCGCGGTGGCCCGATAGGCCGCGTCGGCCTGGTCGTGGATCACCTTCAGGGCTGCATAAGCTGACGCCAGCGTGTCGATCGCGTTGCGCTCGGCTTTCTGGCCATCCAGCGCGCGCTTGAGTTCGGCGAGCTTGGTGCTCGATGATCGCTTCTTGTAGATCGCAGCGGCCTCATCGGTCGCCGAAACCAGTGCTCGGCTGAGCCCGGCGAGCCCGGAGCTGGCGGAAAACAGTAGCTCGCCGAGCTCGCCCTTGCTCTGGATGATCGCATTGCCGCCATCCTTGAGCGACTGGTCGTCGAGTGAGAACATGGTGCGGTAGGCATCGCGGCCGATGCCGCCGAGCGCGCCGGCCAGCAGAGCCTCGTTCACCGGTTGGCCGCGGTCGTCGACAAGGTTGCCGGTTCTTTGCTTCAGCCGGGCCAATTCGTGCTCGGCCCCGTCGAATTCAAGCCGCGCGCCGACCTTCATCGTGTTGTAGGGATGCAGGAAGTTGTAGGTACTGCGTTCGCTGATGCCATAAAGCAAGTCGAGATAGGCCGCAAAGGTCGTCGATTTTCCGGCTTCGTTCAGGCCATAGACGATATGCAGGTCCGGCGATCCCGATCGCGCGGTACCGAAGTCGATCGAGTGGTCAGTGAACTTGCCGTAGCGGGTGAGATCGAGCCGGCGTAGACGCATCAGCTGTTCCCCCGGTCAGCGAGCTTCATCCGGGCGGCAATGTCCTCAGTGCCTTCGGCCAGAAGGGTGTCTATGAACCGCTCGAAGCCGGCCTCGTCGCGGCCGGCAAAGTCGCGGCTTTCGGCCGGCAGCTCGACCAGCAGCTCGCGTACCATCTCGGACACGTCAGCGCGGAAGCCGCCGCGGGCAATCACCTCGTCGCGCATCAGCACACCAAGTTCGACGACTGGGTCGGCGGCGGCGGTGCCCGCTTCCGACAGGGGGGCGTCAATCGAAAGTTCGACCTTGTCGATCCAGGTCTTGCCAATCCGGTCGCCACGCTGCTCCGCCTCGGTCCGCATCAAATCGATGTCGCGGCGGATGTGCCAGTTGAGCGGCGTTCGGCCGTTGAGCCGCAGGCGGGCGACGAGATGGGGCGACGCGGTGCGTTCGCGCTCGCTCAAGAGTGCGGTCTCGATTGCTGCGGCCGCGTCGCGCCATTCACTGACCTCGGACAGATCCACATCGACCCGCTGGAATTGCGCCACGCTGGTCAGTCGTTCTTCGACCGTGATCGCCCTGTCATCGGAGACGGTGACGAGCGATACGGTCTTGGCGCCGGCCTCGTTGATGTCGCGACCCTGCGGCATGCCGGGCATGATGACCGTGGCGGCACCGGCATGTTGGGCGCGCTGATGGATATGGCCAAGCGCCCAGTAATCGAAGCCCGATGCATGAAGGTCGAGAACATTGCAGGGGGCATAGGGGTCGTGCCCCGGCGAGCCGGCAAGGCTGCTATGCATGATGCCGATATTGATCGCACCTTGAACCGGCGGCCGGTATTTTGGCAGCAGGCTTTCCGGCGCCTGCGGCTTGGCGAAGCTTAGTCCGTGGATCGCAACCTGCAGGCTTCCCTTGGTGATCTCAAGGGCCTCAGCATGGCCACCAAAGATCCTGACGGTCTCTGGCATGACCAGTTCCCGGGCAATCTTGGACAAAGCATCGTGATTGCCTTTGATCAAATAGGTGCGGATGCTCGCCTGATGCAGTCGCTCCATCTGACTTGCGAGAAACCGAGCTGTTTTCATCGATGTCTGGTCGCCGTCATAGAGATCGCCGGCGATGATCAGGGCATCGACCTGCTCCTCGAGGCAGAGATCGATTATCGCGACCAATGCCTGCCGGCTGGCATCGCCGACGAGTTCAGCAAGGTCAGGATTGCGCAAGGCAAGCGAACGGAGCGGCGAGTCGAGATGGATATCGGCGGTGTGGACGAAGCGAAAGGGCATGGGTCAGCTTGGATCCGTACTGTGCGATATTGCCAGGACGCTGGGATAGTCGGGGAGAGTAGGGTAGGGGATCTTCCACCGAGGTTGATCCGTCATCCGGGCTCTCGCTGACCGTTACCAGCCGTGCATATCGCCAATTTTCTAGTGTGGCGAAGCGACTTAGACGGAGCGCACTCATCGTATCGAGCGGAACGCCGGCCCCGGGGCGTTTGGTTCCGCCTCTCCCTCCGGGTCGCTCCGCTAAGGCTCCTGCGGCTACCCTTCTGGTCGGTTCCCGGCGTGTCGAGAAGTCCCGGCTTTATGCCGCCGTGATGCCGAAGCTCCGATACTCTACATTGTGTGCCCTGATCTCGCACGCGTGCTGACTGATCCGGGGCGTGAGAAAAGTGCTGTCTTTCGACGTGTGATAGTCGCGGAGAATGCTTGCGACATGCCGACCTTTTGCCTCTCCTCTTCAGCCTCGCGTATCATCCCGGCTTGGCAGTGAATTGGCATAGGCAGCGGCTTCGCCGGAGTAAGGGAAGTCATCGCCGAGCTGATCATTGTCCTTGTAGACTTTGAAAAGCGGGCCTTCGACTTCAACGATTTTGTAGCCGTTCACGTATTCGATCTTTTGCGTTTTCCAAGCCATTGTGAGCCTTCCTGTTCCCTCATCTGGATACACCGCCCGACGAGGCGGTGTATCCAGTATCAGGGTTACTTGTTCAGTGCATCCTTGAGCGCCTTGGCGGGTGCAAAGGTCAGCTTCTTTGAGGCCGCGACAGTCATCTTTTCTCCGGTCGCAGGGTTCCGACCCTCGCGCTCAGGCGACGCCTTCACCTTGAATTTCCCGAAGCCGGGGATCGAGGTTTCAGCGTCGGAGGCAGCTGCATCTGCAATCGCCTGGAACACGGTCTCTACGATTTCTTTCGCCTGAACCTTTGTCAGGCCGTTGGCGGCGGCGATCTTGTCGGCAATCTCATTGGTGGTGGTCATAAAACTCTCCGCATCTTCTAACAAAGACGAGATTCGTGTCAGCTTATTGCCGGGTTGTCATCTGCGACGATGAGCGCGAGATCCAGATCCCGTTGATGTCCACAGGTGGTTTCGGCTTGTCGCCTCGTTTGCGCGTCTCGCGAAGGACATCGTGCAACAGATGGATGGCCTGCGAGGCTTGCCGGAGATCCCCCGATCGAGCGCCTGACCGCCTTCGACCGCTTCCGGGCCTGATGCCAAGCGTTTGAGAGCTCTCCGTGAGCAGCCATGCTTTGAACGCATGTCCGACCTGAGAGCCCGTGCCTTTTCCAGGGGCATTGAGGCGCCTATATGCCAATCATCGAAACGACGTTGGGACCAAAGCAAGGTTGCTGGCGTCAAGAGACCTCACGAAAGGGGATCATCATGAACGTAGCACGCTCCTTCCATAACTGGCGCAAGTATCGTCAGACCGTTACCGAACTTGGCCGCATGAGCGCCCGCGAACTGCAGGATCTCGGCATTGATCGCGCTGATATCTACAGTGTCGCCCGTCAGTCGGTCGCGCGTTAAGCGCCTTTTTTCCAAACGGTCGTGATTGACCATGCGCCCGCTGATGACGCGGGCGTTTCCGTGTCTGGGCCACGGGGCTCTCTGGACCAGAGTTCCCGCGCATCTGAAAGAGGCCTGCATTTCTCGCATGCCTGCACTGCAGCAAAGTCTATTTCGTGTGCGTCAGAAACCGATATCGTGATGGTCATCGAAGCGATGCACCCCCTCCCGCAAAGCTTCGAATTCAGATGGCCCACTCCTCCTCCCAAGGGGCGTCTGTCGGAACAGTGGCTCTCCTCCAGTAAGCCGCTGTTCGGTTCTTTTTCGGAAAGCCTGCCGCACCTCCTCCCGCGGCAGGCTTTTTCGTTTTACGGCCGGCGCATCGGAAGAGGTCGACAGCGAGCTGCGGTTTTTCCCCGGTCTCTTGTGTTTCGAGCGATGAAAGTGTGATGGCGAGCAGCCGCATCAATTGTTTGAATCGAACCACCGAGGCAGGCAGCCCCTCTGCAATCTCCAGGATCATTTCGGGATTAGACACGGACCCGGACCAAGCTTAGCTGCGTGTCGCCTGGCTGAAATCCGCATATTTGATTTTGACGGTCACTGTTTTTCCCGTGAGGGAGTTCGATTAGCAGTAACGCCAGATTTTCTCGGCCAAGGGCCGCGCCTCTGCTTTGGCGAGGTGGAGATCATCGGACAATCCTCTTCCAGACCCGTTCCGGAACCACTTCCGCTTTGCGCCTTCATCTCAGACGTTCGAAGCTGGTCCGGACGCGCCCATAAGCTGCCGTTCATTCCCCGGTTTCTGGGTGGCGGCCGGAGCGCCTTATGGGACTTTCCCTGTCGCTGGCTATAGGAAGACCGGAAGCAGGCCAACTCCGCTTGCGTTACCGGTCTCTGCCTCGAAACCGATCGGGAATCGAAATCGGCGCGGTCAGTCGAAACCGCAAGTTTTATGTCAGCACGCCCGTTTAGGCCCGCAATAAAGACGTATCCGGTTGCGGTGGGAGGTTTGTGGCATGGGGCAAAACCAGCGCAGGTAGAGACCGTCTTACTGGTACATCACATTTTCATTAACTGAACGGCAATCACGTCTACAAGCCTGAGCGCTGGACGGACGATGCGCTTTTCCGCATCGAAGTGCGCGATGCCTATAAAGACCTTCTCACTCAAGGCTGGACGGACGCGCTTCGTGTGATGCATCCCGAGGAGCGGATCTTCACGTTCTGGGATTATTTCCGGAATGCCTATGGGCGTGATGCGGGCTTGCGGCTGGATCACTTCCTCCTCACCCCCGATCTTGCTCAAAGGTTGTCGCACGCCCAAGTCGACAAGCATGTCCGTGGATGGGAGCAGACCAGCGATTATGCGCCTGTATGGATTGAATTGTCCGAAAACCCGTTAAACCAAGGATGAAGCAATGACCGATGATTGGCAGAACGCCTTCCGCCGCGGCCTTGAGGATCTGGTTGGCGATGCGCTTGTTGCCGGCGCTACACAAATCGATGTCTTCAACCTGGCGATCAAGGAGATAGAGCGATTACGGGTTGCTAACGAGCGCGACCCTGATCCGGCAGACGACGGGCCAGAGCAAACCTTTGACGAGCCTGCTAATGATTGGCCCGGCGCGGACTAGGTGGTGTAAACCGCGCTGGCAACCGCGTCATTGCGCAGTGCTAAAATTGATAATTGCTAATTTGGCAGGGCTCTGAGATGGTTTATTGGCGGGCGCGATCCCCATCGTGTCTCAATTTTGACAGCCACACCCCCAGCCCCCTTAACCCAGTGGTCGCCCGCACCCTCGCCTTACAAATTGCTTACCGATTACAGGGGAATTTCCGCTCGAAGCGTTCTATCATGAGCCAGCACCCCAAAGGTCTTCCGGATCGCCGACTGTAAAAGCATGGGTCAACATTCAGGAGATCTCGAGGCATGTGTGGGCTTTCAGTGCGGGTGGCCGCAATTGGGCAGCCGGCGCGACCTGTCGCTGTTGTTCCTCACTGCAAGCCAACACGCCACACGCCGGCGGTCCTACCTTTGCTACACAAGAGATTTTGCTCTCATTGGCGGAGATGAGCGATGAGATATGAACTTGTCCTGATCGCAGCACTCGCTGTTCTAACTCTCATATTCGTGGGCGCAGAGTTAGGGAAATGGCTCTGATGGTGCCCTGCAGAGCTTACGTCGAAGCGCATACTGACGGATTGATATTATACCAAATGCCTATGGCGCTTTTTGGAGCATTTAACAGCTCCACGGACACGTAGGAAACGCACGCAGCCAACGCCCCCTTCGGTCTTATAGCCTTGCTGCCATTGAACATATTGGTCTCAAATAATACTAGCACGGGATGCGGCAGCGAACGACCTATCAAAGGCCTACAGCAGCTCTACCAACAGAGGTCACAAATCAGCAAAAAATAATATAGGAAATTAGAGACTTATAAATTGTATGTGTTCTTGAATAAGGTTCACCTCACCGGGGACCATTATGGGCAAGATCACGATCGCGCGCCTACTCATCAGTTTCGCTACCATCGTAGTGCTCGGCTTGGTCACCTCGATAGGATTGCAAACTTATACGCTGTCACAATTGAAGGTCAAAGGTCCCGTCTATAACGGCATCATCGACAGCAAGGACCTGGTAGCAGACATCCTGCCGCCTCCACTTTATCTGGTCGAGGCCTACATGTTGGCAAGTGAAGCCGTACTCGATCCACCGAAGGCTGCGAGGTCGGCTGCCGCGATCAAAAAATTGGCTGCTGATTACCAGCAGCGACGTGATTACTGGCAAACATCAGCCTTGCCTCAAGCCCTTAAGAGGAAACTGGCCGAGGATGTTGTGGTCAAGGGTGATGCGTTTTGGGAAACCTATAATCAGAGCTTTGGCCAGACGAATTCTGCTGCTGATGTCGAGCGGAGCAAAAAAGCTATCCTCGAGTTGGGACAGAAGTTCTGGGCGCACGATGCTGCTGTGCGCGAACTGGTTGAGATGGCCAATGCACACCTTCTTGGTGAGGAGAACAGGTCAGCGGTGACGGCCACGTCACTTGAGCGACTCGCGGTTCTAGGGAGCGTCACCTCGGTCGCCTAGTGCAAAGGTGGGATCTGGTATTTTCGCCGCCGCGCGATCGCTCCACTGGGGATGATCTCAAGTTACATGTCCCACCTTGCGGAAGGAGATCTGACGAAAGAGGTGCCTTTCGGCGATCGCAAGGATGAGATCGGTGAAATGGCAAACTCTGTTGAGGTCTTCCGTCAGGCCGCACTTGAGCGCAAGCGTATGCGCATTGAGGCAGAAGAAATGCGCGCTACAGCCGTTGAGGAACAACGCAGCCGTGCAGCGATCGTCGCGGAACAGGCTGAGGCATTGTCTCACGTTGTCGAAACGCTGGGTGCGGGTCTTGCTCGTCTTGCACAGTGCAACATCCGATACACAATCGACGATCCGTTCGTATTGCACTTCGAGCCGTTGCGACGCGACTTTAACAACGCGCTCGCAGCGTTTCAGACGACCCTCGTGCAAGTGCTGGAAACCACACAAGCTATTCATGAAAATGGGCTTGAGATGCGTTCGGCCTCGGACAACTTGGCAAAGAGGACCGAGCAGCAAGCAGCCGCGCTGGAAGAGACTTCTGCGGCTTTGGAGCAGGTCGCAGTCACGGTCGCTCAGTCTTCAGAGCGCAGCGTAGAGACAAGAAAACTGGTGGCTGACACAAAATCTTGTACGGAGGACTCCGGCCGGGTCGTCCGAAATGCCATCGATGCGATGAAGAAGATCGAGCAGTCTGCCTCTGAGATTGGTCAAATCATCGGGGTCATCGACGAGATTGCCTTTCAGACGAACCTGCTTGCTCTTAACGCTGGTGTCGAGGCTGCACGGGCGGGAGATGCGGGCAAAGGCTTCGCCGTCGTCGCCCAGGAAGTACGCGAGCTTGCTCAACGTTCAGCTGCGGCCGCTAAAGAAATCAAAACCCTTGTATCCAACTCGGGTCAGCAGGTCGACAGGGGTGTAAAGCTCGTCGACGAAACCGGAAGCGCGCTCGCTCGAATCGATAACTTCGTATCGTCTATCGACAGAAATGTAGATGCGATATCAACGGCAGCCATCGAACAGTCCGCAGGCCTCAAGCAAATCAGCGTCGCGGTGAACGACCTGGATCAGATGACGCAGCAGAACGCTGCCATGGTCGAGGAAACGACGGCGCTTAGCCATACGCTATCGGCCGCTTCGACACACTTGACTGCTCTGGTGAACAGCTTTGTCCTCAACCGCCGCTCAAATGTAAGGGATGTGGCAGTCGATCACACCGCTGGTGGCCGTGGTCAACATCAGAATAGCGCTGTCGATTTCAACAAAAATGCCTCATAGCAAAGTCATAATCATGGAAGTTCAAAAACTGCTGATTGCGTTTCTGGCCCAGTTGGGGGTCGTAAGCTTCGCGTTGACACTCTGCTCTCTAGGCCGTGATCGGGTGCGAGGTGAGCTCAGTCTTCTCCGGAAGATCGGTAGCGGTGTGCTGTTCGGGGTTACAGCGGCAGTATTGATGAGCATGGCCGACCTGGTTGACGCCTTCCGTTTCGACTTGCGTATTGTCCCGATTGCTGTGGTTGGGTTGATATCGGGTCCGGTAGGAGCAACCGTTGCCGCAGCGATAGCGTCAGCTGAGAGGATTCGGATTGGTGGCGCTGGTGCGGATTTGGGTCTGCTGGCGATAGGGCTAGCCTATGGAGTTGCGATCTTTGGGTGGGCTTTTGCAAAACGCGGATATCGACGGTCGTCGGACGTTGTGACATTCAGCGCATTAAATGCCGGGATTGCGCTTCTCATTCTGTTTCTCATGCCGTCAGCAGTGCGTGACCAAATCACAAAAAATAATGCGCACCTCGTCATCTTGCTCCTGAACTTCGTTGGCACACTCATTGCCACCTTCTTTGTTCGAATTGACCAGCTGCGCCGTGAAAACGGAAACCTCAACGAGTTACACAAACAAATCGTCTTTGCTCTTCCTGATGCGCTGAGCGTTAAGGATTTAGGCGGCCGTTTCTTGATTGCTAACGGCGCGACGGCCTCCTTGATGGGAGCTGGCGGTCCCGCGGACATGGTCGGCAAGACTGACTTTGACTATTATCATTTTGAGGAGGCCTCGCGGTTTTGGGAGCAAGAACGGATGTTCATGCAAGCTCCAACGCCGACATTGCTTGAGCAGCAGTTTGAACGTGATGGTCAGACCGTGTGGTTGTCGACTATCAAGGCTCCTTACAAGGATGAGGACGGAAAACTGAAAGGCATCGTTAGCCACACCTCAGATGTGACAGCCCAAAAAGCGCTACTGGCAGAATTGGGTGCCACCCAGGCCCTTTTGCAGAC
>JARXAQ010000089.1 GCA_029865825.1 Rhizobium sp. | reverse complement strand
ACAGGGAGAACGACCATGAGCCTGGACACCACTGAACCGAAAGTCGCGCCGAAGCGGGGAATGAGCATTCTCTTCAGCCTCACGCTTCTTGGCCTTCTGCTCTTTCTCTGGCTGGTCCTCGGCTTTGCCACCAACAGCTTCTGGACCCCGAACAACATCAGCAACCTGCTCCGTCAGGGTGCGATGACCGCGATCCTGGCCGTCGGACAGACCTTCGTCATCATCACCGCGGGTATCGACCTGTCGGTCGGCGCAGTCGTTGGTTTTGCGAGCGTCATCGTTGCCTGGCTTCTAGCCGCCGGCCTGCCGGTTTGGCTGGCAATCATACTGACCCTGCTGATGGGCGTTGCCATCGGCATGTTCCATGCCTTCGGTATTGTCCGGATGGGTCTGCCGCCCTTCATCATCACGCTTGCGACCTTGACGTCGCTGCGCGGTATCGGTCTCCTGATCACCAATGGTTCGACCATCTCGATCTCAGACGAGGCTTTCACAAACTTTGCCCGCGCGGATTTTCTCGGCATACCCAGCCTCTTCTGGATGGTCATCGTGGTGGCGATCCCGGCCTATGTCTTCCTGCATCTGAGCCGCTGGGGCCGCTATCTGTTTGCGGTCGGATCGAACAGCGAAGCGGCGCGTCTTTCCGGCGTCAATGTCAACCGCACCATCTACATGGCCTATATCCTGTCATCGACCTGCGCTGCCTTCGTCGGCATCCTCTTGGCCTCACGCATCGGCATCGGCAATGCGACACAGGCTGAGGGCTGGGAACTGCAGGCGATCGCCTCATCGGTTATCGGTGGCACCAGCCTCTTCGGCGCGGTCGGTTCGGTTCAGGGCCCGCTGCTCGGCGCCTTCATCCTCGCCACCATCAACAACGGCGCGAACCTGTTGAACGTCAACTCCTTCTGGCAACGCATCATCACCGGCGCACTGATCATCCTGATCGTCTATTTCGACCAGCTTCGCCGTCGCGGCAGCCGATGATCTCAAGGCGGGAGGGGCACATATCCTCCTCCCGCTTTCCATTCCAGAACAGTGCCGTTTCGCCGAAAGGACCATGTGATGAAAGCCGCGCTCTGCGTTCAACCCGGTCAGCTTGAGATTGTCGAGCGCGTGAACCCCGGAAAGCCCGGGCCGGGTGAGGCGCGACTGACCGTCAGCCATGTCGGCATCTGTGGCACCGACTATCATATCTTCGAAGGCAAGCATCCCTTCCTCGAATATCCGCGCGTCATGGGCCACGAGATCTCGGCCGTCGTCGCCGAGGCGGGCGAGGGTGTCGATCTGGCCCCCGGCACGCCAGTCATCGTCAACCCTTACATCGCCTGCGGAACCTGCATCGCCTGCCGCAAGGAGAAGCCGAACTGCTGCACGGCAATCCGCGTTCTCGGCGTTCACACCGACGGCGCCATGTGCGAGGAAATCCTCGTGCCGGCAACCAATCTTTATCCCGCCGGCGACTTGTCTCTGGAGGCGGCGGCAACGGTCGAATTCCTCGCCATCGGTGCCCATGCCGTGCGCCGATCCATGACGCCTGCCGGCTCCCGTTCCCTCGTCATCGGTGCAGGCCCGATCGGGCTCGGCACAGCAATATTCGCCCGCATCGCCGGGCATGAGGTTACCTTGCTGGACACCAGCCCGGAGCGCCTCGCCATGGCATCCCAACGGCTCGGCTTTTCCTCTGGCATTCTGGCTGGCGACGGTGTGGAAGCACGGATAGCCGAACTCACCGGTCGAGACGGCTTCGACACGGTGTTCGACGCCACGGGCTACCGGGCCTCGATGGAGAAAGCCTTTCTCTTCGTCGCCCATGGTGGAAGCCTGGTGCTGGTCAGCGTCGTCAAGGAAGACATCACCTTCTCCGACCCGGAATTCCACAAGCGCGAGATGATGCTGATCGGCAGCCGCAATGCGACGAGGGTCGATTTCGATCATGTCCGGCAGTCGATCGCCAATGGTTCGGTGCCGGTGGAGCAGTTGATCACCCACCGGACAACGCTGGATGAAGTGGCCAGGGACCTGCCACGTTGGGCCAGCGAAAAGACGGGCCTGATCAAGGCTGTGATCAAAATCGGCGGGTGACCGGAAGCTGCCGGTCCCTCCCGCCGATCAACGTTGTGTCAGCTCTGCAGGAAACGCGTGATCGCCTCGATCTCGCCCTGCGAGACTTCGTGGCCACCGGCATGCTGGAAAGTCTCGACCACAGCACCCTGGGCGTTGAAGTAGGTCGCAAGCGCTTCCGTCAGCGGCAGTGGGCAGATCGGATCCCTCTGACCGGCAGTGATCAGCACGTTGCCACCCTTCAAGCCCGGCTGCAGCGCGGGCTGGAACGGGATAAGTGGATGCATGAGCACGACGCGGTCGAAGAGATCCGGCGCTTCGAACAGCACGGAAGCGAGAATGTTGGCCCCGTTGGAATAGCCGAGCGCGTAAACCGGCCGGTCCGGATGCTGTGCTTTGTAGGACCGGATGAACGCGGTCATTTGCCGGGTGCGGAGCGCGAGATCCGCCATGTCATACACGCCTTCCCCAGTGCGGCGGAAGAATCGGTTCGCGCCGTATTCGGAGACGTCGCCACGGGGTGAGACGATACCCGCATCCGGCAGGATGCGCTGGATCAGCCCGGGAAACTGATGCTCGTCCCCACCGGTTCCATGAAAGGTGAACACCAGCGGGGCGGAGCCTTTCGGGGCCTCGTAGTGATGAATGTAGCTTGCAGTCGACATGATATCCTCCGTCGCGAAGCCGACGTCGGCGATAAGCCGACGCCAGCGCGCTTGGTCTGGTGGTTCAATCCGTGATCGGTGGCAGATGCGCCTCAATCTGCGCGCGATGCTGCTGATAGCGCGTCGGCAGTTTCAGCGCTTCGCCGAGATGCGCGGTATCTTCGTCACGGTTGAAGCCTGGTTCGTTCGTAGCAATCTCAAACAGCACACCAGCCGGCGTGCGGAAATAGATCGCCCAGAAGTAGTCTCGGTCGATGACTGGCGTGACCTGATAGCCAGTGTCGAGTAGCGCCTTGCGGACTTCGAGTTGGGCGGCGCGGTCGTCCACGGCAAAGGCGACGTGGTGCACCGAGCCGGCGCCCTGGGCAGCACGCGAGGCACCCGGCAGGACTTCGAGATCGATATAGTCGGCACCATTTCCGCCCGGCACCGCGTAGCGGATGAATTCACCCTGCTTGTCCACCGGCTGGTAACCCATGAACTTCAGCAGTTCGGCAGTGGCACCTTCGTCACGCAGGCGCATGGTCACGCCACGGAAACCGTGAATGCCTTCCGAGACAGCGACCGGACCGCCAGCAAAGGGTAGACGGCTGTCGCCATCGACTTCGGCAAGCGAGAAGCCGTCCCCGTCAGGACCGGCGAAACGCAGACGGTTTTCGCCGAACAGAGAATAGGGGGCGAGTTCCTTGACGCCTTGCTTGCTGAGCCGCTCCTGCCAGTAACCGAGCGTACCCTGGGGAACGGAGAAAACCGTTTCGGCCACCTCGCCGGCACCGCGTGCACCCTTGCCCATGTTCTGGAAGGGAAAATACGTCATGACCGAGCCGGCATTGCCGACTTCGTCACCATAATAGAGATGATAGACGTCCGGAGCATCGAAATTCACGGTCTTCTTGACCCGGCGCAGACCGAGCGTCTTGGTGAAAAACTGGTTGTTGTCCTGCGCATCGGCAGCCATCGAGGTGACATGATGCAGGCCTTTGATCTGGGTAAGCATGGCTCTGATCCTTTCCCGGCGGAAGCGCCGGTTCTGTTGTGATGAAGCCAATATGGGCCCTGGATTCCACTATGATAATAATCATAATACGGAACTTATTATTGCATCAGGAGCAACAATATATGGGCGAGCTAGAATCGATCCGCACTTTTCTCGCCGTCGCCGGCCAGAGTAGCTTCATCGGTGCAGCCCGCCTGCTTTCCAGCACGCCGGCATCCGTCACCCGCACGGTTTCCGCGCTGGAAGACAGGCTAGGCGTCCAGTTGCTGTTGCGGACCACCCGCAAGGTTTCCCTGACCTCGGCTGGCGCCGCATATGCGGCGAGAGTGGCTCCACTCGTCGAAGGCCTTGTCAGGGCAACGGAGGAAACGCGTGACCTGCAGAAGGTGACCGCCGGCTCGCTGCGGGTGTCCGCGCCAATGTCGCTCGGCATGAAGGTCCTGCCGAGCGTGCTCAGTCAGTTCTCGATCATCCACCCGAAGACCAGCGTCGCCATCGACCTATCGGATCGCTTCGTCGACATTGTTCAGGAAGACTACGACCTTGCGATCCGCATTTCGGGCCCGCCCACAGACAAATCCACCATCTGGCGCAAGATAAGGCCCGTTCCGCGCATGCTGGTCGCATCGCCGGCTTTCCTTGAGCAGCATGGCGCGCCGCTGCAGCCTGAAGACCTGGTGAAGCTGGAATGCCTTAGTTACGACGACGAGGCGAAGACTGAGGTCTGGGAGTTGAGCCGCAACGGGCAGACTCGCAGCATCGAGGCCCGGGGCCGGTTTTCGATCAACAACGGCGACTTTCTCGGCCGTCTTGCGGCGGCCGGCGAAGGCGTGGCTCTCTTGCCCCGTTTCATCGTCGAGGACGACTTGCGAGCGGGCCGCCTTGTTCATGTCCTCCCCGGCTGGACCACGCCGGAAATATGGCTGACGCTCTATTACCCACCATATGCGCAACTCCCGCTGAGGGTCGCGACCTTCTCGGATTTCTTCGAAGCCTATATCAAGGACAGTTGGGATGACAGTCGCGACCGCTGAAGCGGCTCAGCGGTCGCGCGCGAGAAATTCGCCGATTTCTTGCGCAATCCGATCGGTGGCAATCGGCACATTGACCGTCTTGACGCTTTCGAACAGTCGCTCGGGAATGGCGGCCTTGCGCGCTTCTGCCAAACCCTCGAAGAAACGCGGCGTGAATTCGGGGTGGGGCTGGTAAGACAGGCCCCAGTCGCCATAGCGGATCACGGCGTTCTCGCAAGCCTCCGTTTTGCCCACCACTTCGGCCCCGTCGGGCACCGTCATGACCTGGTCCTGATGCCAGGCGAGAAGCACCTGTTCTTCACCGGTATCCGAACGCTTGTATGCGACAGGCCCCGCCGACCAGCCGCCTTTGAATTTCTCGACATGGCCGCCAAGGGCCTTGGCCATTACCTGGTGTCCGAAGCAAATCCCGACCATCGGCACTTTTGCAGCATGCACCTCGCGAATGAACTGCTCGAGCCGGCGGATCCAGTCATGCTCTTCGTAAACGCCGAACTTCGAGCCGGTAAGCAGCCATCCATCAACCTCTTCCGGGGATGTGGGGAATTCACCGTCGACCACGAAGTAGCGCGTGAAAGTGAAATCAAACCGGCCGAGCAGTCGGGCGAACATGTCGGCGTAATTGCCGTAGGTATCCGCGAGTTCGGCCGGGGAATGCCCGGTAACGAGGATGCCGATGGTCTTGGTGGTCATATCCGGTCCCTGGCCCCGACGGGGCGATTCGAAGGCGCACGACGCAATATCGCGCTCCGACTATACAAAATGCTAGTTTGATCAAAATTCAAGAGAGGCGAGGCAGACAGCGCGAATTATAACATGCCGGAGATCCCGCGTTGCTTTATAGCTGGGTTAGCAAGCATGGATCTGGTCAAGTGATGGCATCAGGCGAACGTCGGGCGGAGGAATCGGTCAAGCAGCGGGTCTACAGGACCCTGAGGGCTCGCGTGATGTGTGGCGCGGTCGCCCCCGGTCTTGCGATCACCATTCAGGGCGTCGCCGCCGACCTCGGCGTCAGCACAATGCCCGTCCGCGAAGCCCTGCATCGCCTGGTGGCCGAGGGCGCACTCGAATATCTCGACAACCGCCGTGTCCGCGTTCCGAGCATGACACCGGCAAAATTCGAGGAAATCATCGCGGCCCGCATGGCGCTCGAACCGCTCGCTGCCGAACGCGCCCTGCCGCATATCGACGACGACCGCTTGGAACAGTTGGAGAGGATCGATATCGATATTGGCGATGCTTACGCCGCCGATGATCTCCTTCGCTCCACCGAACTGAACTTTGTCTTTCATCGGACCATGTACGAACCGAATGCCGGCACTGTGCTGCTGGACCTGATGGAGTCCGTCTGGCTGCGTCTCGGTCCCTTCATGCGTCTGGCAACGGCGAACCTGGAGGAAAGCTACAGGATCGACCGTCACGCGGAAGCAATGGATGCGATCAGGTCGCGTGATGCAGGTGGATTGAAAGCCGCAATCGCCGCCGACATCCAGGACGGGATCGGCCACCTCGGACGACATTTCCTGAGCGATACCGGGTCATCCTTGAAGATATCGACCACACGCTGAAGCGGGACCAGCCATGCAAACAAAACTGTCCCTTCAATCGGGACAGGGCTTCCTAGACTTGGACTTTCCTTCGTATGGCTCCACCAAACCGCCATCGAGCAAAACAGCTGCCGGACGCCGCCCGTTATCGAGAGTGAGGTCTGCGACGACTCTGCCAAAATACTTGTCGCCAGAGATCGCGGTCAGCATCACCCGGGTCTGTCCCTGCATCAGAGTGACGAGTTCCTGCTGAGCCTTTTTCGCAGCACTTTTAAATGCCGCACATCTCGATTTCAACTCCGGAGCATCGATGCCCCGCAGGCGCACATAGGTGCTGATCCGATGATCCGGCCATGGCATGGCTTCGACCAGCACCGTATCACCATCGATCACGCGCACAACTTCAGCCTCGACTGGCCCGTCGATGAAGCGGGATGCGGCCTCGCAGCCGGTCCCGAAACCAGAAATCAGGAAATAAATCGTAAATCGCGAGATAGCGCCCATATAAAGGAACATATTCCCGAATTACGCGATATTCAATAGGTATTTTTTCTCATCAGAAGTCGATGGCGCGGCCCTTGATCTCCCAGTCGCCGAACCGAGCCGGGTCCGCACCCCCTCGCCCGCCGATTTCGGGAGCTGGCTCGACACTCGCCTCAGTTCGGCGGCGCGCGTCAGCCTCTGCGAGCGCACGTTGCGCGGCCGGGCTCAAGACGCGTGGCGCCTCTTCGTCAGCGGGTGTTATGTCTTGCTCGTCTTGCATGGTAGGCAACCTCGGATACGCTATTTCTGCCCGTGCATTGAAATTGGGTCGCTTGCTTTTTAAATCAACAGGCGAAAACGGCAACGGCTCCGTTGCCACATCAGCCGCCGGAGGATCACGACATGAACACCATGCGCACTGCGATGCTGCTCGCCTTCATGACAGCCCTCTTCATGGGCGTCGGCTTCCTGATCGGGGGCCGCGGCGGCATGATGATCGCATTTCTCGTAGCGGCTGCCATGAACTTCTTCTCTTATTGGAACTCCGACAGCATGGTCCTGCGGGCCTACCGGGCGCAGGAGGTCAACGAGCGCACAGCACCCGAGTTCTATCTGCTAGTCCGCGACCTCGTTGTGAAAGCGGGTCTGCCAATGCCGAAGGTCTATGTCTTCGACAATCCGCAACCCAATGCCTTCGCCACCGGTCGCAATCCGCAGAACGCCGCCGTCGCCGCATCAACCGGCCTGCTACAGCGCCTGACGCCGGAGGAAGTGGCCGCCGTCATGGCGCACGAACTCGCCCATATCGAGAACCGCGACACGCTGACCATGACGATCACGGCGACATTGGCCGGTGCCATTTCCATGCTGTCGAACTTCGCATTTCTCTTTTCGGGCCGAGACAACAGAAATCCACTCGGTTTCATCGGCGTCATCCTTGCGATGATCGTGGCACCGCTCGCGGCCATGCTGGTCCAGATGGCGATCAGCCGCACACGCGAATATGCGGCGGACCGCCGGGGCGCTGAAATCTGCGGCCAACCCCGCTGGCTAGCTTCCGCGCTGCAGAAGATCGCCGGCGATGCATCTCATATCGAAAACGTCGAAGCCGAACGCAATCCGGCGACGGCGCACATGTTCATCATCAATCCCTTGAACGGCCGGCGCATGGACAACCTCTTCTCGACCCATCCGGACACCCGCAATCGAATCGAGGCGCTGCTCGCCATGACCGATATCGGACAGGGGGGATCGACGCCGCCCGAGCCCGCTGTTAAGGCAACGCGCAAGGCGCGCTCCGTTCCCAGCACCGGCTGGGGGCGCGGCCCGGCCGATTCATCCAGGGGACCGTGGTCTTGAACGACAAAAATCCAGGCAAGCCGAAGGCAAGAGGCAACGGACCGAGAAACGGTGGCGACCGGCAACGTCCAGAGCTCGAGGCGAAGCCGGGTCTCGACGCCCGCATGGCAGCGAGCCGCATCCTTGCAGCCGTGATCGACCGCAAGACATCGCTCGACGGAATGCTGGATACCGAACACGGCAACCCGGCCTTCACCGCGTTGAACGATGCCGACCGCGCGCTGGTGCGGGCCATCCTGCAGACAGCACTCCGCCACCTGCCCCGCCTGGAACTGATCCTCAAGGAACTGCTCGACAGTCCCCTTCCAGAAGGCGCCCGGGCACTGCATCATCTGTTGATCGTCGCGGCGACGCAGATGATCTACCTCGACATTCCCGATCATTCGGCAGTCGACCTTGCCGTGGAGCAGGCAAATCGCGATCCGCGCAACCGCCGCTTCGCCAAGCTGGTGAATGCAATTCTCCGCCGCATCGGCCGCGAAAAGCAGGCGCTTCTGGAGTATGTCTCCGACGTTCCCTGCATGCCGGACTGGTTCCTCGATCGGCTCAGCCAGGTGTATGGAGAGGATCATGCGCTCGCGATCGCCGCAGCCCAGCTCGAACCCGTGACGATCGATCTGACCGTGAAGGCCGATCCCGCCAAATGGGCCGAGACCCTGGGTGGACGCGTGCTACCGACCGGCACCGTGCGCCTGGATCCGTTCAAAGGCACGATCACGGCACTTGAAGGCTTCGAAACCGGTGATTGGTGGGTGCAGGACGTCGCCGCCTCCATTCCGGCACAACTGTTCGGAACCCTACAAGGCAAGAGGGTTGCCGACCTGTGTGCCGCGCCGGGCGGCAAGACGGCGCAGCTTGTGCTGGCCGGTGCTCAAGTCACGGCGATCGAGCAATCACAGTCCAGGCTTCGCCGCCTCACCAGCAATCTGGAGCGATTGAAGTTCGAGGCCGAAACCCGGTGCGTCAACCTGCTCGATATCGAGGACGCAGACGGTTTCGATGCAATCCTCCTGGATGCGCCCTGCTCGTCGACCGGCACGACACGCCGCCATCCCGACGTCCTGTGGACCAAGGACAGTGCGGACATCGCAAAACTCGCGTCCCTGCAAGAGAAGCTGCTTCGCCATGCCGTTACCCTGCTGAAATCGGGCGGCAAGATCGTTTTCTCAAACTGCTCCATCGATCCGATCGAAGGTGAGATGCTGATCGACAAGGTTCTGGCCGACCATCCCGAGCTCCACATTGAGCCGGTGATGCGGGAAGATTGGCCCGGTCTCGAGGAGGCGATCACCACGCGAGGCGAATTCCGTACGACACCGGCCATGCTGGCTGAGCAAGGCGGGCTGGACGGATTCTACGCCTGTGTGATTGCTAAAACTTAACGAATCTCTGAATAAACTTGTTGGAATGCATGACTGAGGCGTTTCCAGCGCGCCCGGGCCGTGTTTCGTGACATCGTTGCGACACGTCGATGGCGCACTGCGCGATGCGACACCCTCATGGAGTCCTGGCTTCCGGACCCGGCTGGCAAACGGAATGCCCGATCAGGAAGATTGCGGTAACAGGAACGAAATGCGGATATCTGACCGTCGGAAACTGATTGGCCTATATCTCGACGAAACCTGGCGCCGAGCGCGCCGGGCTGTGGCCTTGACGATCCCACCGCTTTTGGGGATCGGCAGCATCAGGGTGAGCCGGGTCGTCGTTGCGCCCACCGACTTGCGGGCAGTGGACTCCTTCGTTGCCGAAGAAATTCTGCAGGGCCGATATCCGTTGGCGGGCCGCGTTCTCGATGCCGGCGACGAATCGCCCTTTTCCCTCGAACTGCCCACCCGGCAATTTGCCGTTAGGCTGCATGGTTTCGGCTGGCTACGCCACATAAGGGCAGATAAGACGGCCATGGCTTGCGACCATGCACGCTGGATCGTCGATCAATGGATAGCCGTGCATGGCAACCGCTCCACCGGTCTGGCATGGGATCTGGAAGTTGTCTCGCGCCGGATCATCAGCTGGCTCTCCCACTCTCCGG
This sequence comes from Rhizobium sp., assembly GCA_029865825.1. GTDB lineage: Bacteria > Pseudomonadota > Alphaproteobacteria > Rhizobiales > Rhizobiaceae > Allorhizobium. The sequence goes on along the minus strand of JARXAQ010000089.1, from coordinate 4,663 downwards.
TGGTCCTGCAAGAGGCAGAGGTCGGCTTCTATCGACGCTTCATCGGTTCGCTGAGCCATCAGGTGCGTTTCCTCCAGCGCCGCGCCGACCATCTGCCAGAAGGTCTGCCGCGACTGAAGGCGCGGATCGCGCTCGCCATGGCGGCCGTATCGACCGAGGCAAGCCCGTCAGTCGTCCGCCGCACAGGCCGCCAACTCGACCGCGAATTGGAGCGCCAGATCCTGCCTGACGGCACCCACGTCTCGCGCAACCCGCAGGCCTGCGTCGATCTTCTCTTCGACCTGCTGCCACTGCGGCAGACCTACATCAACCTCGGCCACGAACTCCCGCAACGGCTGATCTCCGTCATCGACCGGATTTTCCCAGCCGTGCGCTTCTTTCGTCACAGCGGCGGAGACTTGGCCCTGTTCAACGGGGCAAGTTCAACCCTGGCGACCGATCTCATGAGCGTGCTGCGCTATGATGAGACGGCAGGCCAGCCCTTTAAAGCCCTGCCGCATGGTGGCTATCACAGGCTGTCCGGTGGAGACACGGTCCTGCTGGTGGATACAGGCAAGCCCCAGTCGCTTCGACTGTCGACGACCTGCCATGCCGGTTGCCTGTCCTTCGAATTATCCTCAGGGCGCAACCGCTTCATCATCAACAGCGGATTGCCGCGCTTCGCGGGGGAAAAGCTGCGACAGCTGGCCCGCACGACGGCCGCCCACAGCACCGTGTCCATCGGCGATGTCTCGTCGGCACGCATGATGCAGTCGGAGTATCTTGGCCCGATCCTGAATGCCGGACCCTCCATGGTGGATGTCGACCGCCAGTCTGGACCTGACGGCAGCGACCGGCTTTCCGCGCGCCACGACGGCTATGCCGGACGTTTCGGGATCCTGCATGAGCGGGAGATCCGCATCAATCAGCCGGGAACGAAGATCGCGGGCCGTGACAGATTGTTGCAAAGAGAAGGACTGCCGATCCCGGACATGCCACCGGCAGAAGCCATCGCTCGTTTTCATATCCATCCCTCTATCGTTCTCGAACAGCTGGACCCACGGAAAGCACGACTTCTCGCGCCCGATGGGGAAAGCTGGGACTTTTCCATCCCGGTCGGCGAATTGACGATTGAGGAAGACGTCTTTTTTGCCGATGTTTCTGGCATCCGTCCGTCGCAGCAAATCGAAATCCACTTCGAGGGACCGGAGATCCGCTGGTTTCTGGCCCATCACGCGTGAGACCGGTGACGTGAAGGTTTCCTCTGAAGGGAAGCTGTGCTAGGGCGCCCGCATCGTGCCCGCGTCATTTTCCCCGGGCGCGCCTCGTAAGCTCGGAGATGCACCATGGCCGTCGTTTCAAAGAAAATCCCTGCACCAGACCTCGTGCGCCTGCGCACGGCCTTGCTCTCCGTCTCCGACAAAACCGGCATCGTCGAGTTTGCCCGAGCCCTGCATGAGCGCGGCGTCCGCCTTCTGTCGACCGGTGGAACGCATAAAGCGCTCGCAGCCGAAGGTCTGCCCGTCATCGACGTGTCCGAAATCACCGGTTTCCCAGAGATCATGGACGGCCGCGTGAAGACCCTGCATCCGAAGGTGCACGGCGGCCTGCTATCCATCCGCGACGATGCCGAGCATCTGGAAGCGATGAAGGCGCATGGCATTGAGGCGATCGACCTGGCCGTCATCAATCTCTACCCATTCGAACAGGTCCGTGCGGCCGGCGGCGACTACCCGACAACCGTTGAAAATATCGACATCGGCGGCCCTGCCATGATCCGCGCCTCCGCCAAGAACCACGCCTATGTCACGGTCGTCACCGACGCCGCCGACTATCCGCTTGTGATTGCGGCTCTGGCCGAACAAGACGGCCAGACCACCTATGCCTTGCGCCAGAAGCTGGCTGCCAAGGCCTATGCACGCACCGCCGCCTATGATGCAGTGATCTCGAACTGGTTTGCAGAAGCCCTCGAGATCGAAATGCCGGCCTATCGTGTTGTCGGCGGCGCCCTGAAAGAAGCCATGCGCTACGGCGAGAACCCGCACCAGGCGGCCGGCTTCTATGTGACCGGCGACAATCGCCCGGGCGTGGCGACCGCCACCCTGCTGCAGGGCAAGCAGCTATCCTACAACAACATCAACGATACGGATGCAGCCTTCGAACTCGTTGCCGAATTCCCGGCGGAGAACGGCCCGGCCTGCGCCATCATCAAGCATGCGAACCCCTGTGGCGTGGCGACAGCATCGAGCCTCGTCGACGCCTACAAGCGCGCGCTCGCCTGCGATTCCGTCTCCGCGTTTGGAGGCATCATCGCGGTGAACCAGACCCTGGATGCGGCCACGGCCACCGAGATCGTCAAACTGTTCACCGAAGTCATCATCGCTCCCGATGTCACCGACGAAGCCAAGGCAATCATCGCGGCGAAGCCCAATCTGCGTCTGCTGACCACCGGTGCGCTACCGGATCCGCGCGCGCGTGGCCTGATGGCCAAGACCGTCTCCGGCGGATTGCTCGTCCAGACCCGCGACAATGTCATGGTCGAGGACCTCGATCTGAAGGTCGTGACCAAGCGCCCACCGACCCCTGTCGAGCTTGAGGACATGAAGTTTGCCTTCAAGATCGCCAAGCATGTGAAGTCGAACGCGGTCATCTACGCAAAGGACGGGCAGACGGCCGGCATCGGTGCAGGCCAGATGAGCCGCGTCGATTCCGCACGCATCGCAGCCCTGAAGGCGGAAGATGCCGCCAAGGCGCTCGGTTTGGCGGCTCCTTTGACAAAGGGTGCAGCCGTCGCGTCGGAAGCCTTCTATCCGTTTGCCGATGGCCTTCTCGCAGCAATCGCAGCCGGCGCCACCGCGGTAATCCAGCCCGGCGGTTCGATGCGCGACGAGGAAGTGATTGCAGCAGCCGACGAGCATGGTGTCACCATGGTCTTCACCGGCGTACGCCATTTCCGCCACTGAGAGCAGTGGTGGATCACAAAACAGGGGTCGGAAGAGCAGTCTTCCGGCCCCTATTTCGTTGGGTTCAAGCAGCCTTCGCCGTGCCCTTGGCCGGATAGGGCGTCATCCATAGAATGGCGAGCCCGATCGTCAAGAACACCAGCATGCTGGCCATGCCCACCCGAGCAGAACCGGACCAAGCGGTCAGCAGGGAAAAGGACAAGGTCGCCATGAAGCTGGTGGCGCGGCCCGACAGGGCATAGATGCCGAAGTAGCGACCGGCCTCGTCCAACTCGACACTGCGGGCAAGATAGGATCGCGAAGAGGCCTGCACCGGACCGAAGGACACGCCGATCAAGAGCCCGTAAAGGATGTAGGCCTTCTCGGCCGGCGTGGCAAAGAGCCCGTCGGTGGTGCTCACCGGCAGGGTGACGAGGCCGAACAGGGTGAAGTCCACGCCCGTCGAAACGATCCCGAAGGTGGCAATGATGAGCAGGCTGAGGCTGATCATGACCACCGTCTTGGACCCGAACAGACGGTCGATGCGCCCGGCGAGCATGCAGCCGAAGATCGCGACGACATTCAGGATGATGCCATAGATTCCCACTTCCATCGTCGACCAACCAAACATCGCAGCGGCGAAAACTCCGCCCAGAATGAGCAGGCCGTTGACGCCGTCCTGATAGATCATCCGACCGACGAGGAACCGCAGGATGGGTGTTCGATGCCGAAGCTCCGCAAGCGTGTGGCCGATCTCGGTGAAGCCAGATCGGACGGCAGCGCCCAGCGCTTTGCCCTTAGCGGCATCGGGCGTGAACAAGAACATCGGTAGGATGAAGAGGAAGTACCAGACGGCAGAAATCGGACCGGTGACACGAGCATCCTCGCCAAGTGCCGGATCGAGCCCGAACAGAGGTTGGGCTCCGAGCAGTGTCACGCCGGTCGACGGATTGGCCGCTAGGAATAGCACCACGAAGATCAGCACGATCATGCCACCGAGATAGCCGAGCCCCCAGGCAATGTTGGAAATGCGTCCGACATCCTGCTGACTGACGAGCCGCGGCATCATGGAATCGTTGAAGACGATGGAAAATTCCGCAGCAATGCTGGCGAGGATCATCAGCAACATCACCAGACCAATGGATGAACCCGGTGCCGCTGTCCAAAGCAGCATGAGGCACACGATCTTGATCACCGCAAAAAAGGCGATCCACGGCTTTCTGGCGCCCGATTGGTCGGCGATGGAGCCGAGAATGGGTGCCAGGATGGCGATTGCAATACCCGAGATCGTCGCGGCATTGCTCCAGGCGGTTTGGGCGCTGATCGGATCCGCAGTCATGCGCGAGACGAAATAGGGGCCGAAAATGAAGGTCGTTATGACGGTGAAAAAGGGCTGCGCGGCCCAGTCGAAAAACATCCAGCCCGCAACACCCTTGTCGATGGTGTTCGGGCTGGAGTTTGCATTTTCACTCTTCGTCACGATCACCCCCGGAGCTTATATTGCCCCGGACAGTGTCACCTCACGTGATCCTGTGCAAGATCGCCGAGCAGGCCGGCAGCCACCGCGAGCTTCGAGATACTTGGCTCGCCGCTGTCGACGATCGCGGCAATCTCTTTGCCGATGCGCTCCACGCGGGCCTTGTCCGCCGCAAGCCAGGCCTCCACGGGATGACCGTCTTCGGGATGATCCGTCAGCGCCTTGCAGACGATCAGCCTGCGTGCCTGACCGATTCTGTCGACGC
>JARXAQ010000003.1 GCA_029865825.1 Rhizobium sp. | reverse complement strand
GCCGTGGCAGTGCTTGTACTTCTTGCCGGAGCCGCAGGGGCAGGCCTCGTTGCGGCCGACCATACCCCAGGTCTTCGGATCCTGAGGATTGCGGTCCTGCGGGGGAACCTGTGCGCCTTCGGCGAAATCGTCCTCGCCGGTGGTGGCGTCGAGATGGTGACCCTGCATGGGCGGCGGTGTCGGGGCAGGCGGAGCTTCGCGGACGAGCTCGACGCGCGACATCTGCGTGGTCACTGCATCGCGCAGGTTTGCAAGCAGGGCCTGGAAAAGCTCGAAGGCTTCCGCCTTGTATTCCTGCAGCGGGTCGCGCTGGGCATAACCGCGGAAACCGACGACAGAGCGCAGGTGATCGAGATTGACGATGTGCTCGCGCCACAGGTTGTCGATCGTCTGCAGCACGACGGAGCGCTCGACATAGGCCATCAACTCGGCGCCAAAGCGCTCGGCCTTGTCGTTGTAAGCCTTGTCGGCGGCTTCGATCAGGCGGTTGTAGATGTCGTCCTCGGCGATGCCTTCTTCGGCTGCCCAGGCATCGACCGGCAGGTCGAGGTTGAGCGTGGTCGCGACCTTCTGCTTCAGGCCGGCGACATCCCACTGTTCGGCATAGGCGTTCGGTGGCACATGGATGCCGACCATGGTTTCGATGACTTCGTGGCGCATGTCGGTCACGGTGGTGGACACGTCGGTCGCGTCCATCAGCTCGATGCGCTGCTCGAAGATCACCTTGCGCTGGTCGTTGATGACGTCGTCATACTTCAAGAGGTTCTTGCGGATGTCGAAGTTGCGGGCTTCGACCTTCTTCTGGGCGCGTTCCAGCGCCTTGTTGATCCAGGGATGGACGATGGCTTCGCCGTCCTTGAGACCCAACTTCTGCAGCATGCCGTCCATGCGGTCGGAGCCGAAGATGCGCATCAGGTCGTCCTGGAGCGACAGGTAGAATTTCGAGCGGCCCGGGTCGCCCTGACGGCCGGAACGGCCGCGCAACTGGTTGTCGATGCGGCGGCTTTCGTGGCGTTCGGTGGCGATGACGTAGAGGCCACCGGCTTCCAGCGCCTTCTGCTTCAGAGCTGCAATCTCGGCACGAATCTCGGCTGACTTGGCGTCGCGCTCCGGACCCGGCTCCATCTCGGCCAGTTCATGCTCGAGGCGCATATCGAGGTTGCCGCCGAGCTGGATGTCGGTACCGCGGCCGGCCATGTTGGTGGCGATCGTGACGGCGCCGGGAACGCCGGCCTGGGAGACGATATAGGCTTCCTGCTCATGATAGCGGGCGTTCAGGACCTTGAAGTCCTTGAAGCCGGACTGGCTGAGCATGGTGGCCAGAAGTTCGGACTTTTCGATCGAAGTGGTGCCGACGAGAACCGGCTGGTTGCGCTCGCTGGCAGCCTTGATCTCTTCGATGATCGCCTTGAACTTTTCCTCGAAGGTCCGGTAGACCTCATCGTCTTCGTCGATACGCTTGATCGGCAGGTTGGTCGGGACTTCGACCACTTCGAGGCCGTAGATATTGGCGAATTCTTCAGCTTCCGTCGACGCCGTGCCGGTCATGCCGGCGAGCTTCTTGTACATGCGGAAGTAGTTCTGGAAGGTGATCGAGGCGAGCGTCTGGTTCTCGGGCTGGATCTGGACCTTTTCCTTGGCTTCCAGCGCCTGGTGCTGGCCTTCCGAATAACGGCGGCCCGGCATCATGCGGCCGGTGAATTCGTCGATGATGACGATTTCGTTGTTGCGGACGATGTAGTCCTTGTCGCGCTGGAAGAGCTTGTGGGCCTTCAAGGCGTTGTTGATGTGGTGGACAATCGCAACGTTCTCGACGTCGTAGAGGCTTTCGCCCTTCAGGAGGCCGGCCTCGCGCAGGAGGTTTTCGAGCTTCTCGGTGCCGATTTCGGAGAAGTTGGCCGAACGCTGCTTTTCGTCGATTTCGTAGTCTTCGTCCGACAGGAGCGGGATGAAGGCGTCGATCGTGTTGTAGAGGTCCGAGCGGTCGTCGAGCGGGCCGGAGATGATCAGTGGCGTGCGGGCTTCGTCGACCAGGATGGAGTCGACTTCGTCGACGATCGCGAAGTTGTGGCCGCGCTGGACCATCTGGCCGCGCTCATACTTCATGTTGTCGCGCAGATAGTCGAAGCCGAGCTCGTTGTTGGTCGCGTAGGTGATGTCGCAGGCGTAAGCGGCCCGGCGCTCGTCGTCGGAGATGCCATGGACAATGACGCCGGTCGTGAGACCGAGGAAGCCGTAGAGCTTCGACATCGTCGCGGCGTCGCGGCTGGCGAGGTAGTCGTTGACGGTGACCACATGCACGCCCTTGCCGGCGAGCGCGTTCAGGTAGACGGCGAGCGTTGCGACCAGCGTCTTGCCTTCGCCCGTCTTCATTTCGGCGATGCAGTTGTCGTTGAGGATCATCGCGCCGATCAACTGTACGTCAAAAGGACGCATGCCCAGCGCGCGGCGCGAGCCTTCCCGGGCCACGGCAAAGGCCGGGATCAGAATGTCTTCGAGGGTCTTGCCGGCGGCGAGCTGGGCGCGGAATTCCACCGTCTTTGCCGCCAGTTCCTCGTCGGAAAGCGCCTTCATCTTCTCCTCAAGGGCGCCGATCGCGGCGACCTGAGGCTGGTAGGAGCGAACGCGCCGTTCGTTCGACGAGCCGAAAATCTTCCGCGCAAGTCCACCAAGACTGACCATATCGATGGTCCTTTCTGACCTTCGTCATAACGTTGACCCAGTCGTCTGGCCCTTATGAGCACAGTCGAATAGGCACAAGGCGTCCCGAAACTACTCTGGACGCGAGGTTGCGTGACAGATAAGAGGGGGGTCGAATGATGTCAACGGCGCAGGGCCAGAGGAAAGACCTGCATTTGTCGGGCGTCTGACAATTTTTTGCCTGATTCGAACGGTCTTCAAACGGTTCACCATCCGAAAGGTCTTTCATGCTTCGCCTCAATAAATTCGTGCTTGCCGCCTGCGTATCGCTCATCGCTTTCCACGGCGCCGCGTCCGCCCAGGACACTGTCGTCGCAAAGGTCGGCGCCCTGGAGATCACGCAGTCAGAGCTGGACCTCGCGATTGCCAATCTCGATCCGCAGCTTGCCCAGTTGCCGGAAGAGCAGAAGAAAGTGGCGGCCCTGTCCGGCGCCATCGACGTCAAGCTGCTGGCCGCCGATGCGACGGCTGCCGGTCTCAAGGACGACCCGGAATATCAGCGTCGCCTGGCCTTTATCGCCGAGCGTGAACTGCACAACGTCTATTTCAAGAAAAACGTCGTCGACGCCGTGACCGCAGACGAGGTCAAGGCCCGCTACGAGAAGGAAGTGGCAGCGCTTCCGAAGCAGGAAGAAATCCGCGCCCGCCACATCCTGGTGAAGACGGAAGAAGAAGCCAAGGCGATCATTGCCGAACTCGACGCCGGCAAGAGCTTCATCGATCTGGCCAAGGAAAAGTCGACCGACCCGAACAAGTCAGAAGGTGGCGATCTCGGCTACTTCACCAAGGGCCGTATGGTGCCGGAATTCGAGGAGTCCGCGTTTGCCCTCGAAAAGGGCACCTATACCAAGACGCCGGTGAAGACGCAGTTCGGCTTCCATGTCATCCTGCTCGAAGACAAGCGCGAAGCCGCCCCGCCGGCGCTCGAGGCTGTCGAGCCGCAGGTTCGCCAACTCGTGATGCGCGACAAGTATCTCGCTCTGATCGAGAAGGCGAAAACCGAGCAGACGGTGGAAATCGTCGACGAGGCTCTGCGCAAGGGTTATGAAGAGGCCAACAAGCAGCAGGCACAGCAGCCGTAAGCGGCGGCCACCCTTCAACATACATTATCAAAAAAGGCCCGCAGTTTGCGGGCCTTCCATTACAGGCCAGGCACCATGTCTTCCAGCATCTCTCCCCTCGCTCCGAAATCCTATGCCGACATGCCTGTCATCCGCGGTGTGCGGATGGCGACGGCGGCTGCCGGGATCAAGTACAAGAACCGCACCGACGTGCTGCTGATGGCCTTCGATACGCCCGCCACAGTCGCCGGGGTCTTCACCAAGTCGAAGTGCCCCTCTGCCCCGGTGGATTTCTGCCGGCAGAACCTCGGGCATGGCGTTGCCCGCGGCGTCGTGGTGAATTCCGGCAATGCCAATGCCTTCACGGGTATCAAGGGTAAGTCTGCGACGGACCTGACAGCGAAGTCCGCTGCCCAGGCACTCGGCTGCGGCGAAAACGAGATCTATCTCGCTTCGACCGGCGTGATCGGCGAGCCGCTGGACGCCAGCAAGTTCTCCGGCGTGCTGGACCAGATGGCCAAGGACGCCAAGGGCGATTTCTGGCTGGAAGCCGCCAAGGCGATCATGACGACGGATACCTATCCGAAGGTCGCGACGCGTTCGGCCGAGATTGATGGCGTGACGGTTGTTATCAACGGGATCGCCAAGGGGGCCGGCATGATCGCGCCTGACATGGCGACCATGCTTTCCTTCGTCGTCACCGACGCTGTCATTGCCTCGACTGCGCTGCAGGCGCTGCTTTCGGCCGGTGTCGAGCCGAGCTTCAATTCGATCACTGTCGACAGCGACACCTCGACCTCCGATACGCTGCTGCTGTTTGCCACCGGTGCGGCTGCTGCTGATGGCCAAGCGGTGGTCGAGAGCGCCGACGATGCGCGTCTTGCCGGCTTCAAGGCGGCGCTCAACGACCTGCTCAAGGATCTGGCGCTGCAGGTGGTGCGCGACGGTGAAGGTGCGCGCAAGATGGTGGAGATTACCGTCAAGGGTGCGGAAAGTGATCTCGCCGCGAAGAAAATCGCGCTGTCGATTGCCAATTCGCCGCTGGTCAAGACGGCGGTTGCCGGCGAGGACGCCAATTGGGGTCGCATCGTCATGGCGGTTGGCAAGTCCGGCGAGATGGCGGATCGCGACCGGTTGGCGATCTGGTTCGGCGATGTTCGCGTCGCCGTCAATGGCGAGCGGGATCCTGACTATTCCGAAGCCGCGACTACGGCGGTTATGGAAAAGCAGGACATTCCTGTCACCGTCGACATCGGTCTGGGTTCCGGAACGGCCACGGTCTGGACTTGTGACCTCACCAAGGAATATGTCGCCATCAATGGCGACTACCGGAGCTGATGGCTGGAATGCACGCCACGTCCAATCCAAACCTGCCCTTGGTGCGGCGCTTGGAAGCCGTCGGGTTTCGAGCCTGGCCGGCCAGCACTGTGGTTTATGACGGCAGCTGGCAGGTGCGGCTGACCGGCAGCCATCCGTCGAAGCGGCTGAACTGCGTCGTCGCTCTCGATCCGTCCGATCATCGCGACATCGCGCTGCGCATCGAAAAGGCAGGGCGCCGCTTCGAATCGCATGGGCGGCCGCTTTTGATCCGCCAGACACCGCTGTCGCCGAAGTTGCTGATCGATCATCTGGCCGGTGAAGGCTGGGAGTGTTTCGAGGAGGTCGTCACGATGACCTGCGATCTGACGAGGCTCGAACTCCCCGACACCATGGACCATCTGCCGACCCATGATATCGGGCGTTTCGTCGATGCCGATATCTCCGTGCAAGGAACGGAT
>JARXAQ010000218.1 GCA_029865825.1 Rhizobium sp. | reverse complement strand
CCAAGATCGGACTCCTTTCCTTTGCCGCCATTGCGCAGATCGCGCCTGCGATGTTCGGCGGGCTGATCTGGAGACGGGCCAATGCACGCGGGGCGATTGCGGGTCTCACCACGGGTTTTCTCGTCTGGGCCTATCTGCTCTTCCTGCCGAGCCTGGGTGCGGATGATCACTCCTGGATCGCCTCGAGCGTGCTCGGCTTCCTGCTGCCGGGCTTGTCGATGTTCGAGCCGCAATATGCCGATCCGCTGGTCAATGCGACCATCTTCAGCCTGCTGATCAACACGCTCGCCTTCGTCGTCGGCTCGCTCAGCCGTAATCCGCGCCCGGTGGAACGCATCCAGTCGGCGATCTTCATCAAGCGGCAACCGCGCACGAACTTCGCCACGCGCGGGTGGAAGACCAGTGTCGCGGTCGGCGATCTCAAGGCGGCCATCGCGCGTTATCTCGGCAATGAGCGCATGGAACGCTCCTTCCGCTCCTATGAACAGGCCGCCGGCCGCAAGCTCGCGGACGATAGCCCGGCCGACATGGCCTTCATCCATTTCTCCGAACAGTTGCTGGGCAGCGCTATCGGCTCGTCTTCCGCGCGCCTCGTGCTGTCGCTGATCCTGCAGAAGGCGGAGGATCCGTCCGCCGATACCGTCTGGCTGCTCGACCAGGCCTCTGAAGCGCTGCAATACAATCAGGACATGCTGCAGACCGCGCTTGCCCAGATGGAACAGGGTATCGCCGTCTTCGATGCGTCCGATCGGCTGACGATCTGGAATCGCCGCTTCCGCAGCCTTCTCGATTTGCCCGAACATGTTGGCCAGGTCGGTTTTCCGCTCGCTGATATGATCGCGATCCTTGCGCAGAGGGGCGACGTCGCAACGGCTGACGTCGGTGCCGTTATCCACGGCTTCCACCAGTTCGATCATCCCTTCCAGATGGTGCTATCGGGCGGACAGCGGATCATCGAGGTGCGCTGCAACCTGATGCCGGACAAGGGGCTAGTCGCGACCTTTAGCGACATAACTGCCCGCGTCGAGGCGGACCAGGCGCTCAAACAGGCGAATGAGACGCTCGAGCAGCGCGTCAGCGAACGCACCGCCGAACTCACCCGTGTCAACCATGCGCTGGCCGAAGCAAGGGCGGCGGCCGACGAGGCGAATATCGGCAAGACCCGTTTCTTTGCCGCCGCTGGCCACGACATCCTGCAGCCGCTGAATGCCGCGCGGCTTTATTCCTCGTCGCTGGTCGAGCGGCTGGGCGATTCGGAAAACAGCGCGCTGGTCGAGAACATCGATTCCGCCCTGGAATCCGTCGAAAGCATTCTCGGCGCCGTGCTCGATATTTCGCGGCTCGATACAGGTGCGATGAAGCCACGTTTCTCCACCGTGCCGTTGAACGGCTTGCTGCAGAAGATTGAGACAGACTTTGCCCCGATGGCACGTGAGAAAAACCTCAAGCTGGTGGTCATGCCGACCAAACATTCGGTTCGCTCGGACCCGACGCTGCTGCGCCGCCTGATCCAGAACCTGGTATCGAACGCAATCAAATACACGCCGGCCGGACGTATCGTCGTCGGCGCGCGGCGCCAGGGCGACAAGGTGGTGATCCAGGTCACCGATTCCGGCATCGGCATTCCCTCGTCGAAATTCCGCACCGTCTTCAAGGAATTCGCCCGGCTGGAAGAGGGCATGCGCACGGCCTCAGGTCTCGGCCTTGGCCTGTCGATCGTCGACCGCATCGCGCGTGTGCTGCACCATCCGGTGGAACTCGCCTCCAAGCCCGGCAAGGGCACGACGTTCAAAGTGGTGATGCCACTCGACATGGCGAAACCGGCGACAGACGGGGTCGTACGGCTTGCCCCCGACAACCGCGCAACGCCGTCGCTCATCGGTTTTCGCGTGTTGTGCATCGACAACGAACCGAAGATCCTGGAGGGCATGCAGTTGCTTATTTCGGGCTGGGGCTGCGAGGTCACCTCAGCCGGTTCGATCGCCGAAATGGATGCTATGCTCGCAGATGCCGTCGCCCCTGACCTGGTGATCGCCGATTATCATCTCGGTGACGGCAGCGGCATCGGTGCGATCCTGCGCCTGCGCGCGCTCACGCAGTCCGACATTCCGGCACTGCTGATCACGGCGGATCGCTCGGCGGAAGTCCGGGCCGAGGCGGAACGCCACGCGATCACACTGCAGAACAAGCCGGTGCGCCCGGCAGCGCTCAGGGCTTTCATGACCCAGATCTCCTCGCAGCGCCGGACAGCCGCCGAATAGGTCGCGCCGCCTACCAGCTCTTCAGTGCCCGCAACGTCGGGGTCTTCTTGAACAGGTGTCCATCCATTCGGCCGAGAAGGCTATCGAGCAGCGTCACCGCCTCAACGATCGCAGGTCCCTTGTTGAGCATCACACATTCCGCTCGCGCCGCCATCGCCGCATCGGTCATCTCGCCACGCGTCGGGATGCCTTCCTTGACCATGTCTTCCAGCACCTGGGTCGCCCATATGCAGGGAACGGATGCCGCCTCGCAGAGCCAGAGGATTTCCTCCTGCATTTCGGCCAGCCGTTCGAAGCCGATCTCGGCGGCGAGATCGCCACGCGCGATCATCACGCCGAAGGGACCGCGCCTGCGCGCACGGGCGATCAGCGCCGGCAGGTTGGTCAGGGCCAGCGGCTGCTCGATCTTGGCGATCAGGCCGAGGGGCCGGTCACCCTGACCTCTGCGGGCAAGCACGGCGTCGAGAAGGTCGATGTCCTCCGGGCGACTGACGAAGGAATAGCCGATGAGGTCGGCGCATTCGATGACGGTCTCGAGATCGGTCTCGTCCTTGGCCGTGAGCGGCGACAGACCCAGCGCCGTATCCGGCAGATTGACGCCCTTTTCCGGCTTCAGCTTGGTTCCACCCGCCTTGGTACGCCGCACGACGACAACGGCCTCGCCGCTTTCGACACTCTCGACCACCGCCTCCAGCTTGCCGTCGTCATACCGCAACCGGTCTCCGACCGTCAGCCGTGTGACCATTTCGGGCAGCGAAACGGTGGCCGAAAATCGAGCGGTATCATCCACGCGCGGCTCACCTTCGGCCACGAGCCGCAACCGGTCGCCCACCTGCAGGCGGGCCTTTTTCTCGGCGGACGCCACAGCTTCGGTGCGGATCTTGGGTCCGGCGACATCCATCAGCACCTTGATGTCGCGCCCGACCACTTTGCCTGCCTGGCGAACAAAACCGGTCATGGCGCGCCAGGCCTCGGGACCGTCATGAGCGCAGTTGATCCGGGCGACATCCATGCCGGCACGGGCGAGGTCGAGTATGAGCTCCGGACCTTCGGCCGCCGTGCCCGGCAGGGTCACCATGATACGGGTGCGACGACTGGCAACCGGACCGCCGAGGAGAATGCCTGTGGCGTCGTCCAGACCGGCCTCGCCGCGAAAAAACTGCGCTTCGTCGGGGCCTTCCGGCAGATCGGCGCTTCTCCCACACAGGGCAGCCAGGGCCTGGATCACCGCATCGATCGTCTCCAGCACACGCCCTTCCAATCGTCCCATGGAAGAGAGGCCGAGCGCCATCAGCCGTCGCTGGAGAGGTCGGATGTCATGATGGCGCAAGGCAAGATAGTGGCAGAGATTGGCGATGGCCGCATCGCTTGTGCCGGAACTGCTCGCCTCGATCTCGGCCAGCCGTATAGCGGCATCAACCACGATCTGCTGCCGCAAGAGGAGAATATCTTCGAGGGCTGAGGCGGCGCGCATGGCGGGCGTATTGGCGACTGTCATTGTCATGGCGTGAGGTGTCCTGGCTGATCGTGCCGGCACGCTACTACGGCAATACTGACGTCCACGTGACATCGATCAAGCCTTCGCCTTCCGGTGAATAGCCCTTAACACCGAAGCTCTCTATGGTGGCGACATCCAACGCAGCAGGGAGGGCTGACGAAGGCATGAAGATTGCAATCCTGTCCGACGTCCACGGCAACCGCCAGGCCTTTGGGACCGTGCTGGCCGATGCGCTGGGGCGCGGCGCCGAACGTTTTGTCATTCTCGGCGACATCGTCGGCTATGGCGGCGATCCGGTATGGTGTGTCGAGACCTGCATGGATCTCGTCGCGAAGGGCGCGATTGCGGTTCGTGGCAATCACGACCAGGCGATTGGCGATCCGTCCTACTCGATGAATTCTTCTGCCGGCATCGCGATCGACTGGACACGCCTCACGCTCGAGCCACGACATCGCGATTTTCTCGCACGCCTGCCTGTTTCCGTCACCGATGACGACCGGCTTTATGTTCATGCCGAAGGCTCGGCACCGGCGCGCTTTACCTATGTCAACGACCGAGGCGATGCGGACAGCCATTTTCGCGGCTGTGCGGCCCGGCTGAGCTTTTGTGGCCATGTGCATGCGCCAGCGCTGTACGGCCTGGGGGCTGGCGGCAAGGTCACGACCTTCATCCCAAACTCGGATATCGGCATTCCCGTCGGTCCCCCACGACGTTGGCTCGCCGTTATCGGCTCCGTCGGCCAGCCGCGTGACGGCAATCCTGCCGCTGCCTGGGCGCTTTACGACACGCAGGCGTGCGAGTTGTCATTTCGCTGGACGGCCTATGACATCGACGGGGCGGCGAGTGCCATTCGTGCAGCTTCGCTGCCCGAAAGCCTTGCCACCAGGCTTTACAGGGGGCGCTGAGACGCGCGAGACAGGGGGCAGACATGGCACGAACACGCATCGAGGAAGGCGACGTCATCGATGGCTTCACACTCGGCACGCTCGCCCATACCGGCGGCATGGCGAAGCTCTACGAGGTGACCCATCCGGACCATCCCGGACCCTTGTTGATGAAGGTGCCGCGCATCGGGTCTGGAACCGATCCGGCGACCATCGTCGGTTTCGAGATGGAACTGATGATCCTGCCCCGGATCAGCGGTCCGCATGTGCCGCGCTTTGTTGCGCGCGGGGACTTCTCGCGCCAGCCCTATATCGTTGTTGAACGGCTGCCGGGAAAATCGCTCTATCCCCTGCTGGAGCGCCTGCCCTGCTCGCAGCCGGAAGTCGTCGAGATTGCCACCAAGATTGCCACGGCACTCACCGATCTGCACCGGCAGAAAGTCGTGCATCTCGACATCAAGCCGTCGAACATCCTGTTTCGCGAGACGGGCGAGGCGGTGCTGGTCGACTATGGACTGGCGCGGCATCTCGATCTGCCCGATCTGATGGACGAAGAGTTCCGCCTGCCCTATGGCACCGCGCCCTACATGGCCCCGGAACAGATCCTTGGCGTGCGCTCGGATTTCCGTTCCGATCTCTTCGCGCTCGGCGTGCTGATGTATTTTTTCTCGACCGGGCGACGGCCGTTCGGTGATCCGCAAAGAATGAAGGGGCTGAAGAAGCGGCTCTGGTGGGATCCGCCGCCGCCGCGCGAGCTCAATCCAATGGTTTCCAAGGCCTGTCAGGAGATCATCCTGCGCTGCCTGGAGGTCGATCCCGCCCGGCGCTACCAGTCCGCTGCACAACTGTCACTGGACCTCGGCGACCTCTACAATGTCCGCCTCACCGCGCGCGCTGAGAAGACCGGCCGGGATGGATGGCGCAAGGTGGTCAAGCGTATGCTCAACCCCGACCCGATCGAACTCATCAAGCCGACCGGGGCCGCCGCCATTCTCGCCTCGGCGCCGATCGTCATGGTGGCGATCGATCTCAATGCCGCGAGCCAGGATCTGGCCGAGGCCTTGCGGGAGAATGCCAAGCGCATTATCCGCAATACCCCACATGCCCGCATCGCCTGCGTCAACGTGTTGAAGATCGCCCGCATCGCGCTCGACGACGATCTCGATGCCGAGGGCAACAGCAAACACGTGATGCGGCTCGCAGCCCTTAAACACTGGGCAAACCCGCTCGGTGCCGACGAGGCTGACATCACCTATCACGTGCTGGAGGCGGTCTCGCCGGCGCAGGCCATCCTGACCTTCGCCCGCGACAACAATGTCGACCATGTCGTGATGGGTGCCAGAGCCAATTCGACGCTCCGCTCGCTGATGGGCAGCGTCTCCGGCGAAGTGGCAGCATCCGCACCCTGCTCAGTGACCGTGGTGCGCGTTCGTGGGGCCAGCGCCTCGGTAAGTGCACCGGGTGCCGGCGAGCAGGACGAAGCCGATCTCGCCGGGCATGCCTGACCGCGATCCATCGATCAGAGCCGGAGGGACCATACGGTCGCATGGTTCACCACCCCCGGCTCGGCAATCAGCTTCAAGGACCGCACGGGCTCGAAGCCCGCGATGCGCTTCGTGCCGGCCAGGCGGCCACCATCGGCAAAGACTTCCAGCGAGCCGTAGTCGAGGAAGAGGCGTATGCGCTTTGCACCCGCAGCTCTCGCGATGTAGCGCGGGCCAGGCGGCTCATCCGGCCGGTCGAGGAACCCATGCAGGATCTCCAGCCCTTCTTCGTGTTGGGCCAGCGCCAGTCGGATTTCGGGATGATCGAATTCCAGCCGGAACGCACCGCCTGCCTGTTCCAGTTCAAACACCACCTCGGCCGCCCCGTGCGGCAGCGGCACCACCTGTCCGCCCCCCAGCCGCGTACGATCGATCATCCGGGCTCTCAGGCTTTCGGCTGCGCCGATCGGCGGGGTAAGCAGCTCACCTCCCTCCAGCACGAGAGTACGCGGCAGGCTCATGGCGGACGGAAAATCGATGGTCGGGCCTGTATCCGCCCAGTTGCCCAGCCAGCCGATCCCAACCGGGGTGCCGCCGTCGACAAAAGCCTGAAATGCATAGTTGTCGGTCCCGAAATCCAGTTCGCGCCCGAATTCCTTGGCAAACTTGCGACCATCGAACCAGCCGATGTCGATCATGGTCAGGTTTCGGCGACCCGTTTCCTTGTCGTCGCCGTTCATCAGACCGTAGATCAGCGCCCAGCGCGTGGCCGGATCCCGTGCGTCGCCATCCACCGGCATCAGGCAGGGGCATTCGAGCGCCGAAGTCTGATAACGCGTCTCGGTGTAGAGCTTGCCGATATAGGTCCAGCCGCCGGCGGCGGTGTTGTCCTGGGTCTCGTAAAGCAGCACGACGCCACCCTCCGCGCTCTGGCTGCCGAGCAGCATCTTCCACAGGCCATCCGGCCCGCGGAACACGTATGGATCGCGGAAATCGAAGGTCAGGCCTTCGCCATCCGGGCGACGCGGCAGCATAACGTCGGCGGCCCCGGCGCTGAAGAGATCGGCTGAGGTTGCCGTTAACTGGATCTCCTGTTCGGGGATGCGGTCGGCGATCTTTTCCGTGAAGAAGACACGGATACCGGGACCATCGGGACGGGCGATGGCAGAGCCTGAAAAGGCACCGCCGCGCTTGTCCGGCCGGACCGTCAGCTCCTCGGAGGGGAAAAGGAAGACCGGCAGATGGCGCCAGCGGAGGTAATCCGAGGAGACGGCGTGGCCCCAATGCATGTTGTTCCAGGTTCGGCCATGGGAATAATGCTGATAAAACAAATGCGGACGCCCGCCGAAGCGGCCGAAGCCGTTGGGATCGTTCATCCATCCGAAGGGTGGACGGAAATGATAGCCGTTGGGCAGATCCGGCGGCTCGTTGGCCGGGTTGGTGTGGAGCACTGTGATCCCCGTTTCCAGAACATCCGAGGCAGTAAACCAATAGGCGACCGACAGCGAGGTGACCGCGGGGTCGTAGGCGATAGTCACCGTGCCGCCGCCGAAAACGTGAGAGATACGGAAGGAATTTTCCTCTGCATTAACAGCCTGAACCTCACCGAACTTGCCGTTGACGCTGTAGAGCGAAACCGATCCGGGCTCGCCAGCTGCCACAGCCTTCAGCCACAGATGCAAGGTGGCATTGACAGGCAAATCCGCCTCGATCGTCCGATGTCCGTCCGGAATTCCGGTGGTTGCTGTCATATGCGTCTCCCTGCATGTCTGTCTTGAATGCGTCCGTTGTTCCCTCATCAACGGGCACGGGCAGCCCGGTGTTCCCTTTCCCCGCGGCACAGGCCGTTGTCACAGAGGCTTCAGAAAACCGTCATGGCGGTTTCACGCGAAGCACCTATCGCCACAGGACGCAATTCACGGACGAGGGAGTCCCGCCATGCGCCTTGCCATGCTTTTCGTCAGCCTGTTCTTTGCGCTTGTGGCCGGGGCGGCCAGCCTCGCGCGCATTCCCTCGCCTCAGCATGCGGCCCTGATCCACGAGCGGCTGACCCAAGCCAACCTGTTTCGCGATCATGTCATGGTCGTGGCACATCGCGCAGGCTGGAAGCAGGATGGCAAGCCGGTGCGGGCGGAAAACTCCTTTGCCGCGATCGACCATGCCTCAGCCATCGGCGTGGAAATGGTAGAACTCGACGTGCGCCGCAGCCGCGACGGCGCGCTGGTGATCATGCATGACGAAACGCTGGACCGGACCACGACCTGCAAGGGCAAGGTTGCCGAGCGGGATCTGGCGGGCTTGAGGACCTGCCGGCTGATCGTCGAAGGCGCGCGCCAGGTCACCGACGAACATGTCTTCACCCTGGAAGAAGCGATGTTGCATGCGCGTGGCCGCATCATGATCAACATCGACAACAAGCTGGAGCCGGAGGCGCTGGTCGAGGTGGCCGACCTCGCCCGCCGGCTCGACATGACGGATGGCGTGCTCTTGAAGATGGCGATCTGGATCCCC
>JARXAQ010000128.1 GCA_029865825.1 Rhizobium sp. | reverse complement strand
ATCTACATTCCGTTGGCACCGGATGACCCGCTCTACATCCCCGGCGGGCGCAGCAATTACATGGTTCTGACGCGCTCGCCCGAAGAGCCGCGCAACCTGACGACACCGTTCATCGACCAGAACCAGACTTATTCCTCCACCGCATCGAAGCAGTTGTTCCTGCGCGAATACGAGATGGTGGACAACAAGCCGATGGCGACGGGCCATCTGCTGGAAGGTGCCAAGGGTATCGCCAGCTGGGGCGAAGTGAAGGCTCAGGCACGCGACCTGCTGGGCATCAATCTCACCGACCAGTTCGTCGGCACGGTCCCCCTATTTAAGATGGATGCCTACGGCGAATTCGTGCGCGGTCCAAACGGCTTCCCGCTCCTGGCGACGGGCACAGCAAACAACATCGTGTGGACCGAAGGCAATCCGGCAGCGCCGATCAGCCTCGCCAACGCGGTTCTGACCGGGCATGCTTTCCTTGACGACATCGCCCATAATGCGGTTCCAGGTTTCGTCGACGACGATCGCAACCCGTCAACTCCCGATGTGCTCAAAACCGCCGACACCGACACGGTGGCAGGCAATGCCATTCCGCTCAACCAGATGGGCCAGGCGACGACCTATGACAACGAACTGCTCAATGCTCATCTCGTCACCGGTGACGGGCGTGGCAATGAGAACATCGGGTTGACCGCCGTCCACCACATCTTTCACTCCGAGCACAACAACACCGTCGAACAGGTCAAGGAACGAGCGATCCAGGCCGCGCAGAACGGCGACCTCTCCTTCCTCAACGAATGGTTGGCAACGGACGTCCAAACGCTGCCGTTAGGAGATCTCGCCTCCATCAAGAATGCCTTGAACTGGGACGGCGAGCGCTTGTTCCAGGCGGCGCGCTTCACCACGGAAATGCAGTATCAGCACCTCGTGTTCGAAGAATTCGCGCGGAAAATTCAGCCCGATATCGACCTGTTCGTGTTCAATCCGTCGATGGACATCGATCCGTCGATCTTCGCCGAA
The DNA here is from genome assembly GCA_029865825.1 of Rhizobium sp. Taxonomy (GTDB): domain Bacteria; phylum Pseudomonadota; class Alphaproteobacteria; order Rhizobiales; family Rhizobiaceae; genus Allorhizobium. The sequence continues at coordinate 18,471 of JARXAQ010000128.1, read as the reverse complement.
TTTGCCCATGTGGTCTATCGCTTCGGCCATTCGATGCTCAACGAGACCGTTGACAGCGTCAATGCAAACGGCGTGGGCTCGTCGATGGACCTGTTCGATGCCTTCCTCAATCCGCTCGCCTATGCACCGGGGACGATCACAGCCGAGCAGGGTGCGGGCGCCGTTATTCGCGGTATGACCGGGCAGGTCGGCAACGAGATCGACGAGTTCGTCACCGACGTCTTGCGCAACCACCTGGTCGGTATTCCGCTCGACCTTCCCGCTCTCAACATCGCCCGTGGCCGGGAAGCCGGCATCCCGAGCCTCAACGCCGCGCGCGCCCAGTTTAAGGAAATCGCCAACGGCGACACCCAGCTCGACCCCTACAAGAACTGGGTCGACTTTGGGATGAACCTGAAGAACCCCGCCTCGATCGTCAATTTCATCGCAGCCTATGGTACGCATGGGTCGATCACGGCGGCCACGACGACCGACGCGAAGCGCGACGCAGCCATGAAACTGGTCTTCGGTGGCTCTGGCGCGCCTGCGGACCGCCTCGACTTCCTCAATGGAACCGGCGCCTATACGAATCTCGGTGGCCTGAACGACGTCGATCTGTGGATGGGTGGCCTTGCTGAAAAGAAGATGGCCTTCGGCGGCATGCTGGGCTCGACCTTCTCCTTCGTCTTCGAACTGCAGCTCGAAAACCTCCAGAACGGCGACCGCTTCTACTACCTGTCCCGGACCCAGGGGCTCAATCTGCTCAACGAGCTCGAAGCGAACTCCTTCGCGGAGTTGGTCATCCGCAACACCGACATCGGCACCACAGGCTATGCGGTTCCAGGCGACATCTTCTCGGTTCCCGACCATGTCCTCTATGTTGATCCTGTCGAACAGGCCAAGTGGGCCGGCGGCGATCCGATGGGCACAGATCCGTTCCAGAACGCTCTGTCGCCGATGGTCCAGCGGGCTGCGAACTTCATTCAGCTGAACAGTCTCGACCACGCGCTCATCCAGGGGACGAACCAGGCCGACACCATCATCTCTGGCGGCGGTGACGACACCGTCTGGGGCCGTGGTGGCAATGACCGGATCGAAGCCGGATACGGCGTCGACAAGATCCACGGTGGAGAAGGTGATGACATCATCACCAATTCGGGCACCGATATCGGCGAGACCGATTTCCTCATGGGTGAGGAAGGCGACGACGTTGTTCACGGCGGTTCGGGCCTCGCGCTCGTCTTCGGCAACCAGGGCTCGGACGTTCTGATGTCCGGCCCCGACGGCAAGGAAATGTTCGGCGGCGAAGGCGACGACTTCATGATCGGCGGCGAAGGCAGCGACTTCCTGCTCGGCAATGAAGGCGACGACTGGATGGAGGGCGGCAACGGCTTCGACACCACCGCCGGCGACAACTCCGAACTCTTCTTCAACTCGACGATCCTCGGCCACGACGTCATGTTCGCCGGCCAGAACGAACACGATTTCGACGCGGAATCCGGCGACGACATCATGGTGCAGGGCGAAAGCGTCATGCGCAATGAAGGCATGTGGGGCTATGACTGGGCTGCCTACAAGGGCACCACCAAGTCGGCCGATGCCGACCTGCTCCGTCCGATCTTCACGACCGACCAGCAAGATATCCTGCGCAATCGCTTCGATGCCGTCGAAGGCCTTTCCGGCTACAAGGCGAACGATATTCTGAAGGGCGATCACCGCTCGACAGCCTTCCCGTCTTCGCCGGATCCGGAGGCCGAACCCGGTGCGGTCCTGGCCGGTGCCGAAAACACCATGGTCCAGCATCATCTGAGCCAAGCCGGCATCGACCGTATCAGCGGGCTTCGCGAACTGCTCGGCGATCTGGTGCAGAACACCAACACCGTTAGCGAGGCTGCCCGCGAAGCACAGATCGCGTTTGACGACGGGAATATCCTTCTCGGCGGCGGTGGCAGCGACCTGATCGAGGGCCGCGGCGGCGATGATGTGATCGACGGCGACAAGTGGCTGAACGTCCGTATCCGGATCTCGGCACCTGGCCAGACCTATACGGCCGATAGTCTGGCCGGTCCTGTCTACCTTCAGTCGCAACTGGTAAACGGCGAGATCCCCTTGAGCGCAGTTCCGGCTTTCGGCGGCAAAACGCTGTCCGAACTTCTGCTGGACCGCGTGATCACACCGGGCCAGATGGAAATCGTTCGTGAGATCGTGAACGGTGGCCAGAGCAGCGACATCGACGTGGCAGTGTATTCGGATGTGCGGGCGAATTATTCGATCGTCCAAAATGCCGATGGCAGCTTCAATGTTTCGCATTTGCAGGTGGATCCGACAGGCGCGCTCGGCTTGGTCAATTCCGACGGTGTCGACCGGATTCGGAACGTCGAAGTCTTGCGTTTTGCCGATGGCGATGTCTCCCTGACGCCGCCGAGAATTGAGCTGAACGGTTTCGATACGGCACCTCAGGCGTATCGAGACAACTTCAATACGGCTGGCTACACCAACAACAATGGCAGCTCGACCTGGACGACAGCATGGGGCGAGATCAGCGACCCTGCGGGCAATCCTGCCACAAGCGGCGCCATCCAGATAACCGGAGGCGATCTTCGGTTTGGCGAAAATGGTGGGGATGGCGCATCGATCACGCGCGGTCTCAATCTCAGTGGCGCGTCGTCAGCGCAACTGACCTTCAACGTGACCGACAACAATATCGGTGCCGGCGATACGGAAAGGCTGACGCTCGAATACACGACTGACGGCACAAACTTCACGGTTCTGCAGACGTTCAACGGTCAGAATGGTGGCAATATAAGCGTGACCCTTCCAGGTCCATTTACGGCGAATGCTGCCATCCGCTTCACGACGACTGCAGCCAATACGCAGGAGTTCTTCTTCGTCGATGACCTTAACGTTGCGGTTACCCGCGTCGCGGCCTCTCCGTCGGTTGATATCACGTCCACGTTCACCGAGGGCGGTGGCGCAATATCTGTCGGCTCCGAGCCGCGTATCACGGATGAAGGCTCTACGCTTTCCTCCGCTCGGATCGTGCTGACCAACGCCAAGCAGGGCGACACTCTGAACACGCAGGGCGTGCCCAATGGGCTGAACGTCAACACCGTCAATGCAAACGATGCGATCACCGTAACCATCAGTGGCACGGCATCGCTGGCGGCCTACCAGGCAGCGATCCAGGCGGTCACTTTCGCCAACACGTCGAATGCCCCGGATACGACGCCGCGCGTTATCGAAGTGACCGTCAGTGACGGGGACTTCAACAGCCTGGCTGCCAAGAATACGATCACGGTTGTTTCTGTGAACGATGCCCCGATTGCGGGCGACAACACGGTCATCACCAACATCACGACCGGAAGCGTGGTGATCCCTGAGTGGACGCTGCTGCGCAATGATACCGACTCGGACGGACCATCCCTGTCCATCAGTGCAGTTAACAGCGTTGCAGGCTTTGCCGCATCGGTGACACCCGGGCAAGGCATCACAATCAATAAGACTGCAAACACTGGTACCCTGACCTATACCGTAACGGATGGCGCTACGCCTGTCGCAGGGACGGATACGGCAACGATCGCGGTGTCGACGGATACGACCGGCACCGTCGATGGTACCGGGGGTGCAAATATCCTGATTGGCAATGCAGCTGGCAGCACGTTTAACGGCGCCGGCGGCGACGACATCATTCTCGCCGGCGGTGGGGATGACACGATCACCTGGACCGGAACCTTTCTTGGGGGCGACGGTCGAGACATCGTGGATGGCGGCGAGGGAGCAGATACGGTTCGCCTTGCGGGCAGCACGCTGATCGCGGAAACCTACCGTATCTACACGCGGGCGGCCTGGGCTACGGCCGGAAATGATCTCGCGGGGCTTAATGCCAACACAGAGATCGTCATTACCAGGACAACGTTCCTCGGAACCTCTGTCGTCGCCGAGCTCGATAATGTCGAAGAAATCGTCATCAACAACGGGACAGCATCGCCTCCGGGTGGTCCAGTCAACACGAACATTGGTGGTGACCAGGTTCAGGTCTTCGGCGATTTCACCCAGACAAGCCTGGCCCTCAACACGATCACGATCGACGGCACGGCGGGCGATGATGTCATCGACATCTCGCAGCTGACCTCCGCCCACCGTATCGTTTTCCGCTCCAATGGCGGCAACGATACGATTGTCGGCACACTGCGGCCGCAGGATGTGGTCCTCGGTGCCGACGGGTCGAACCTGTCGACCTTCACCCGGACCGAAAACAGCGACGGCTCGGTTTCCTACACCAAGGGAAGCCAGACCATCAAAATGGTCGATGATGCGCCTGGCCAGCCCGGTGGCGTCGATGGCCCCACCGGTGCCTTCGAATACACGGCGCGTGACATCCAGGGCATCACCAACCTGATCAGGGGGCTGCCTGCCTTTGCCGACGACGACGACACCAATGGTGCGGGCGGAGTTCGCGATCTCTCCGGTCTTGGCAACAACATCGACAACCCGAACTATGGCGCAGCCGACCAGCCGTTCATCCGCCTGACGGAAGCGCGCTACGGCGACGGCGTGGAAACCGACAGCCAGGGCAACATCATCAACCGCGCGCTGAACCCGATCTTCGACGGACTTGATGCACGGGCCATCTCCAACATCCTGGGCGACCAGGAAGCAGATTTGCCCAAGGCACCGAACGACGCCAACATCTTCTTCATGGCCTTCGGTCAGTATTTCGACCATGGCCTCGACTTCCTGCCTAAGGGCGGTGCCGGCAAGGTCATCATCGACGGGGCCGACATTCCTGGACCAACGGCGGCCAACTTCACGGATCTGACCCGCGGCTCGCTGGCCGATCCGCTGGAATCAGCGACCGATGTGCCGGAGCACACAAACAAGGTCTCGCCTTATGTCGACCAGAACCAGGTCTATGGTTCAAACGCGAGCGTCGGCCAGTTCCTGCGTGAAAGCGACGGAAACGGTGGTGTCGGTTCGCACATCCTGATGGGTCCGGAGGATCCGTCGGCCCCAGGCTTCCACCTGATGTCGACCTTGCGCGAGCTGCTCGACCATCACCGGATGGCCGGAACCGTATTCGAGGGACCCGGCCTTAACGCCGGCAAGACCTTGCTCGAATACTATCCGACCCTTTGGACCCAGGCGGGCGGCTACAACATGACCGTCGTCCGGGAACTTGCCGGGGACTTCATGGGCTCGAGCCACGCCCTGCTTCTCGACGCCAACCCGATAATCAGCCCGCTTGATCACTATATCGGCGGTGACGGTCGTGCGAACGAGAATTTCACTCTGACTTCGATGCACACCATCTGGGCCCGCAACCACAACTTCCACGTCGACAAGTTGGCGGACGCCGGCTTCGAAGGCACGCCCGAGGAGCTGTTCCAGGCCGCGAAGATGGTCAACGAGGCAGAGTATCAGCGGGTCGTCTTCACCGAATTCGCCGATGCCCTGATCGGTGGCATCCAGGGCAATGGCTCACACGGCTTCGAAGCATACAATGACCAGGCATCCGCCAGCATCAGCCACGAATTTGCCGCTGCCGTCTATCGCATCGGCCATTCGCTGATCGGCGACACGATCACGGTGAAGGGTGAGGATGGCCAGAACTATTCGGTCAATTTGTTCGACGCCTTCCTCAACCCGACCAATGATGTTTTCACGCCGGAACAACTCGTTCAGCTCCAGCAGATGGGCTATGACCCTCAGCCGGGTTACGAGCAGCTCGGGACCGGCGCGATCCTCAGTGGTATCGTCGAACAGCCGGCGGAAGACGTCGACTTCAACGTCGTCGATGCAGTCCGCAACGATCTGGTCCGCATCCGGGCCGATCTCTTCGCCTTCAACGTGGCCCGAGGCCGGGATGTCGGCCTTGGCACGTTGAACCAGGTCAAGGCCGATCTCCAGGCGTCGACCGATCCCTATATCAAGTTTGCCGTTGAGTTCCTTGAGGAGAATGGTGGTTCGATGAACCCCTATTCGAGCTGGCAGGACTTCCAGCAGCGCAATGGCCTGACGGACACCGTTCTTGCCCAGTTCATCGCGGCCTATCCGGATCTGGTCCTGCAGGCCGGCCAGATCGATGCCTTCAAGGCGATCAACGGCAATATCGTGGCGGTCCAGGCCGATGGCACCGGTATCGTCAAGGGGATCGACCGGGTTGATCTGTGGGTCGGGGGTCTCGCCGAAAAGCACTTCAATGGTGGTATGGCCGGCGACACCTTCTGGGTCGTGCTGCATGAGCAGTTCGATCGTCTGCAGGAGGCCGACCGCTTCTACTACCTGGAGCGTTTCGACAACTTCGACCTCTATGAAAACTTCATCGATGGCCAGGGTTTCTCGGACATCGTCACCCGCAACACCGGTCTTGTCGGTCTGCCGGAAGACATCTTCTCATCCGATGTCGAAGACGGCGCGGGTGCCGGTGAGGGAGAAGGTGACGGCAACGGTGAGGATGACGGCGACGGCGACGGCCAGCCTGATGGCGACGGGGACACCGACGGCGATGATGGCACGGTCGGCGAAGACGACGGTGACGACGACGAAGATGAAGACGGTGACGATGATACCGACGAAGACACGGACGAAGACGACGACACCGACGGTGACGGGGATGGATCGTCCGACGGCGATGGTGACAGCGACGGTGACGAAGACGGCGCCGGTGCTGGCGGCGGCGGAACAGGGGGTGGCGGCGTTACACCTACCCCGACCCCTGTTCCGGTCGCAGCCCTCAACCTGATCGGCACGGCTGCCGCCGATGCTTTGCTCGGTGCCGGCGGCGACGACACCATTCTCGGTGGTGGGGGCACGGATATCCTGATCGGTCAGGCCGGGTCCGACATCCTGCGCGGCGAGGATGGCGACGACGTTGTGACCGGTGGCGATGGAGACGATTTCGTCAATGCAGGCCTCGGCGATGATGAAGTGCATGCCGGAGACGGCAAGGACATCGTCTTCGGCGGTGGCGGTTCTGACCAGATTTTTGCCGGCGGTGGCAATGACGTGATCGAAGGCGGAGCTGGCGACGACCGTGTCTGGGGTGGCGACGGCGACGATATGGTCATTGCCACTCTCAATGATGGCAACGATGTCTATTACGGCGAGGCCGGAATCGACAGTCTGGATTACGCAGCCACCAACGCCAACCTCACGGTTGATCTCGGCAACGGCTTCAACCATCGGGGTTCAGTCAGCGGCGGCACGACGGGGTCGGACACCTTCTACGGCTTCGAGAACTTCGTCGGTGGTTCCGGCCACGACACCATCACGGCATCGACGGCGGTCAATGTGATTGATGGTGGCCTGGGTGACGACGTGTTCAAGTTCACCTCCGCGGCGGCGGCGAACGGCGATACCGTCTTCGGTTTCCAGACTGGTGACCGGATCGACTTCAACGGCATGGGAGCGATGAAGCTGGAAGCCGGCTCGACCATCGATGCGATCGGCGACGTGATCATCACGCACGAGATCCGCGATGGCGAAGAGTTCACGGTGATCCGCGGCAACACCCAAGGCGACAATGCAGCCGACTTCGAACTATCGCTGCATGGCCGCCACAACCTGACAGCCAACGACTTCCTCGGCCTGTCCTGAGGACTGCATTGCGGGGCAGCCCGGCCACGTGTGGCCGGGCCGATTAAAAACGAGTGGGGGACGTTATGAGCAAGCAGTCGAATTACAAACTATCCGGCGTCAGCCTGGTGACCGGCTTCGTCTTCGGTCTGTCGGGCATCATCAATATCCTGGCGCTGACCGGCGCCTTCTACATGCTGCAGATCTACGATCGTGCGCTGACCAGCGGCAGCGTACCGACGCTGATCTGGCTGTCGGTGATCGCCGTCGGGCTCTACCTGTTCCAGGGCCTGTTCGACATCATCCGCTCGCAGATCTTGGTGCGCTTTGGCTCCAATGTGGATCGCCAGATCGCGCCGCTGGTGCATCGGGTGGTGATCGACATGCCGCGCTTCGGCTATTCCGCGGCCGAGGCGTCCGAGCGGGGCCGTGATGTCGACACCGTGCGCGGTTTCCTGTCCGGGGCTGGACCGGTGGCGCTGTTCGACCTGCCGTGGATCCCGATCTATCTGGTCTTCGTCTGGCTGCTGCATCCGACACTCGGCATGTTGACGCTGGCCGGAGCAGCGTTCCTCGCCTGCCTCACGATTGCCGCCGAACTGCTGTCGCGTCGCCATGCCAAGGAGATGACGCGGGCGGCGATCCAGCGCAACAACGTCTCCGACAACCATGTGCGCAACGGCGATATCCTCTATTCGATGGGCATGACCGACCGGGCGATCGACCGCTTTGAAAGCGCCAACCGTCGGCATCTCGACACCCAGACGGCGACCTCCGACATCGCCGGCACCTTTGCGGGGATCTCCAAGGTTCTGCGCATGATGCTGCAATCGGCGACGCTCGGGCTCGGCGCCTATCTGACGATCCAGGGCGAGATGTCGGCGGGCGCCATCATCGCGTCCTCGATCGTCACCGGCCGCGCGCTTGCCCCGGTAGACCAGGCGATTGCCCAGTGGAAGGGCGTCATCTCGGCGCGCCGCAGCTGGGCGCGCATCAAGGACACGCTCGCGGTGCTCGACAAGCCGAGCACGCAGTTCGACCTGCCGGCACCGAGCGAGGGGCTCGTGGTCGAAGGCATGACGACGGTGGCGCCGACCACGGGTACCGTTCTCCTCAGCGACGTGTCCTTCCAGCTGTCCGCCGGTCAGGCGCTTGCGCTGATCGGTCCGTCGGGTGGCGGCAAGACGACGCTCGCCCGCTCGCTACTCGGCATCTGGCCATTGCTGCGCGGTTCGGTGCGCATCGACGGCGCTGATCTCAAGCAATGGCCGACGAGTTTCTTCACCGATCATGTCGGCTATCTGCCACAGGAGGTCGCCCTGCTCGACGGGACGGTCGCCGACAACATCGCGCGCTTCGATCCGGATGCGGAAGCCAAGATGATCTTCCGGGCCGCGCGCGCCGCCGGCATCCATGATCTGATCGTGCGGCTGCCGAACGGCTACCAGACGCAGATCGGCCCGAGCGGCCAGTCTCTGTCGGCCGGCCAGCGGCAGCGCGTCGCGCTTGCCCGTGCGCTTTACGGCGATCCTTTCCTGATCGTGCTCGACGAGCCGAACTCCAACCTCGATGCCGAAGGCGAGGAAGCGTTGATGCGAGCCATCGCCAAGGTGCGGGAGCGCGGCGGCATGGTCGTCATCGTCGCGCATCGGCCAAGTGTCCTGCAGTCCGTCGACATGGTTGGTGTCGTCCAGGGCGGCAAGCTCGTCTCCTTCGGGCCGAAGGAAGACATCATCAAGGTCCCGGCGAACATCTCGGAAAAGCCGTCCAGACCGATGCGCATCATGCCGGTCGCGGCGGAGTGAGGACGCCATGATGACGCCAACCACCCTTGACGACGACGCATTGAAGCTCGGCCATGGCGACGCTCTCGCCGCCAAGGCCCCGGCACGCAAGTTCGAGACGGGCGAGACCCAGGACAAGACGCTCCTGTCGCCCGGTATCTTCGCTGTGCTCGCCATGGGCCTTGGCGCCTATCTTGGCCGGCTGCGCGATATCGTGAACCCCTCTCCCAACAGCGTGGATCCGTCAGAGAAGGGGCCACTCGGCCGCGATGAGGTCCCGCCGGTCGCAGCAGACACGCAAGACGAAGGCGGCATGGACATCGCCGCCTTCTGGGAGGAGATCCAGCGCCGGTATGAAGATGCGGTGGAGGAACTGCCGCCGGCGCGTCGGCTCTATTCCTCGATCCGTTTCAATTCGCAGGATTTTGCGTTGGAAGGCTCTTATGCTGGTCGTCCGTTCCAGGGGGTCCAGATCGATGTGGCGGAAAACGGCTTCCGCTTCCTCTCACCGATGGCAGCGCGGCCCAAGTTCCAGTTTCCGGACGTACTAGGTGCTGCCAATGCCGCCCCGTCGGTCACGAGCCCGGCTGATGGCACCGGTGAAAGCTCCGCAGGCGGAGCAAATCCAGGCGGTGGTTCCGGCACACCAGGCAATGGCGGGCCGTCGACGCCTCCCGGCGGCGGCGCGAACACGGCTCTCAACAAGGCGCCTCTGTCCCGCGGCCCTGTTTATCTCGGCACGGGTCTCGTCAATTTGTCGATGCTGCTGGTCTGGGCGGACTTTGCCCGCGCGGCCGTCGATCCGGACGGTGACCGGCTGCTGATTTCTGCCATCCAGACGAGCTCCGGCGAGATCCGCACATACGGTAGCGACGCCTGGATCTACGTGCCGGAGCGGGACAAGTCCGGCATCGTTACCCTGACCTTCACGGTTGGCGACGGCAAGGCCTCGATCCAGGCCCAGGCTTTCCTCGACCTGCGGACACATCCGGCCAACGAGATCGTCGGAACCGATGGCGACGATGCGCTGATCGGTACACCGGATAAGGACCTGATCGATGCCGGCGCTGGCAATGATACCGTCTATGGCCGTGAGGCCGACGACCTGATCCTCGGTGGTGCCGGTGACGATCTGTTGATCGGCGGCGATGGACGCGACGTGATCCATGGCGGCGCCGGCGACGACCGCATCTTCGGCGGCGATGGTGACGATATCCTGTTCGGCGAAGATGGCGACGACATGCTGTTTGGCGAAGCCGGGCGCGACAGCCTCGTTGCGGGTGGCGGCCATGACGTGCTCTCTGGCGGTGACGGCGATGACCGCCTGTATGGCGAAGACGGCAACGACGTCCTGTCGGGCGATGTGGGCGCCGACCTGCTGGATGGCGGGTCCGGAACCGATACGCTGGCGGGTGGGTCGGGTAACGACGTGGTGGTAGGCGGCGACGGGGACGACGTCTATGTCGCGGGCGTCCTTCCTGTCCTTGAACAGCAGAGCCTCGCGCGGATCGCCCTGGATCTCGCGCCGGCAGATGCCGCTGCAGCCGACACGAGTGGCGATATCAACACTACGGTCGCCCTGGTCGCTGATGGCGACGACGTGATCCATGGCGGCGAGGGCAGCGATACCTATCACGCTGGCTTCGCGACGATGGCAGTCGAGATCGATCTCGATGCGGGTTCCGCAGACGGCGAGGAGATCGGCAGCGATCGGCTGACCTCGATCGAGAACGCTGTCGGTGGAGCGGGGAACGATACGATCACCGCCAGTTCCGCCGTCAACATCCTCTATGGCGGCGGCGGCCAGGACACCTTCGTCTTCGGCTCGGTCGCCTCGCTCGGCAATTTTGGCACGGTGCCGGACCAGATCCGCGACTTTGACGTTGGCGACAAAGTCGACCTGTCGAAGCTCGAACGCGAACTCGGACGGCTCTACTTCGACGACGGCGAAACGTCGACCGAGCTGAACGGCGACGACCACAAGACGCTCGTCAAGCTCTACAAGAAGATGATCGACGACGACGATGCCGGGCATCATGTCCTGCAGCTGGTCACCGATATCGACGGCGATGCCGACTACGAGATCGTGATCATCAGTGCCAGGGATCTGGATGCCGACGATCTGATTCTGACAGCCTTTCATCTTCCGGGGCAGGCCGAGGGGCTCGTGGCCTGACCCGGTCTCCAATCCTGTATCTTGCGTTTAGGGGGAACACACCATGACGACGCGGCAAAACGACAAAAGCACCAATGTCTCTCTGTCTGGTCGGGGCTTGCGCGGGCGCATGTTCGCAGCGACCGCCCTTGCCGTGCTGCTCAGCGCTGGCATCGGCGGTTGGGCGGCCCAGGCGCGGCTCGCCGGCGCGGTCATCTCGCAAGGTGAACTTGCCGTCACCGGCGAGGTCAAGCAGGTGCAGCATGTCGATGGCGGGACGGTGGTCGCCATTCCCGTGAAGGTCGGCGATCTCGTCTCCAAGGGAGACGTGGTCCTTCGCCTGGACGATACCCAGGTCCGCATCGAACTCGACATCATCAAGGGACAGATCGAGCAGCTGGGGGCCATGCAGGCCCGCCTGCTGGCCGAGCGCGATGGCGAAGACACACTCTCCTTCGATGGCTTGACGCTCGCGCCGGCAGTGGCCAGGGAAGAGCGTAAACTCTTCGACGAGAACCGCGATATGCGGGCGAACCAGAAGCAGCAGATCGAAATGCAGATCGCCCAGCTGGGCAACCAGATCGAAGGCCTGCAGGAGCAGCAGAAGGCCAACCTCTCCGAGAACGACCTGCTGGCCGAGGAAATCGCCGTGCAGGAAGGGCTGGTGACCAAGGGGCTTGCCAAGGCATCGGAACTGCGCGGTTTGCGCCGCCAGATGGTGCGCATCGAAGGCGCGGTCGGCGACCTCGTCGCACGCATGGCGGAGGCCGAAGGCCAGATCAGCGAATTGCAGGTGCGGCTGATGTCGGTCGACCAGACGAGTCGGACCGAGTTGCAGAAAGAGATCGTCTCGGTCGATGCACGGCTTTCCGAGCTTGAACAGCGCGCACTGCAGCTCACCCATCGTCTCGCCCGCACAACTGTGACCGCGCCGGAAACGGGTTATGTCTACGATCTGCAGGCCCATACGGTCGGCGGCGTCGTCAGCCCCGGTCAGGTGATCATGGCGATCGTGCCGCGTGAGAGCGAACTGACGGTCAACGTTAAGGTCGCACCGACCGATATCGATCGCATCTTCGTCGGCCAGCCGGCCCGTATGCGCTTCACCGCCTTCAATCGCCAAACCACCCCGGAAATCGTCGGGGCCGTGGACATCCTGCCGGCCGCAACCGTGGTCGACAAGGCGACAAATCTGCCGTTCTATCGAACAACCATCGCCTTCTCTCCATCAGACCTCGGCGATCTCGGATCAAAACTGACACCCGGCATGCCGGTCGAAGTCTATATCGAAACCGAAGAGAGAACCGTCATCTCGTTCCTCGCAAAGCCATTCACAGATCAGCTGATGAAGGCGTTCCGCGAGGAATAAAACAAAAAAACTCCGGCCGAGATAAGGTCTCGGCCGGACGTTCGTTAGCGGGCTACATAGTGTGCGCTGAGGATCTATCCGGATACTGCGGACCGCAGCAACCGGTCGGTCGACAGGTTCAATGGGCTGCGGACATGTCACCGAGCACGTCCTTGGACGCGACGGTTGAATCGCCATTCAGCTTGTAGACCATCGGGACGCCGGTCGCGAGATTGACGCTCAGGATCTGCTCCTTGGTGAGCTTGTCGAGCACCATGACCAGCGAACGCAGCGAATTGCCATGCGCGGCAACCAGAACCTTCTCGCCCCGCAGCACGCGCGGTAGGATCTCGGTCAGGTAATAGGGCCAGACACGCGCGCCAGTGTCGCGCAGGCTTTCACCTCCCGGCGGCGGGACGTCGTAGGAGCGGCGCCAGATATGCACTTGCTCCTCCCCCCATTTAGCACGGGCATCGTCCTTGTTGAGACCGGAGAGATCGCCGTAGTCGCGCTCGTTCAGCGCCTGGTCCTTGATCGTCGTCAGGCCGATCTGACCGACATTTTCCAGGATAATGTCGCAGGTTCTCTGGGCGCGGGTGAGCACCGACGTGAAGGCGACGTCGAATTGGATGCCATAGTCGGCGAGCGCTTTGCCACCGGCATTGGCTTCCTGAACGCCGAGCTCGGTCAGGTCCGGGTCGCGCCAGCCGGTAAACAGGTTCTTCAGGTTCCAGTCGCTCTGGCCATGGCGCACGAGCACGAGGGTACCGGTCATCGACAATTCCTCTCTTGACGATCAGGGGGTGGAGTTGAGCCCGAGCACGTCGAGCATGGTGTAGCGGCCGGGCTTTTTGTCCAAGGCCCAAACGGCAGCTTTCAAAGCGCCACGTGCAAAGAGCGAGCGATCGCCGGCGCTGTGGGAGAGTGTGACGATTTCGCCTTCGCTGGCGAAGAGCACCGAATGCTCGCCGATCACCGAACCGCCGCGCAAAGTCGCAAAGCCGATGCTTCCCTCTTCGCGCGCGCCGGTGTGACCGTCGCGCACGCGAACGGAGTGGCTGGCCAGATCAATGCCACGTCCCTCTGCGGCGGCCTGCCCGAGCAGCAGAGCCGTTCCCGATGGCGCGTCGACTTTGTGTTTGTGGTGCATTTCCAGCACCTCGATATCCCAGTCCGCGGCATCCAGTGCTTTGGCGGCCTGCTTGATCAGCACCGACAGCAGATTGACACCGAGGCTCATGTTGCCGGATTTCACCACACGCGCATGGCGGGCCGCCGCATCAATCTTCTCTTCATGCTCTGGCAGGCAGCCGGTCGTGCCAATGACATGCACGATGCGAGCCTGAGCGGCGAGGGCCGCAAATTCCACAGTCGACGGGGGTGACGTAAAATCGATCACGCCATCCGCATGCAGGAAGGCGCTCAGTGGATCGTCGGTGACAGGAATGCTGAGAGAGCCGGCGCCTGCGATATCCCCGGCATCTTTGCCGAGTGCAGTCGAGCCGGAACGCTCCACCGCGGCATGAAGGACGAGACCCGGCGTTTCTGCAATCAATTTGATCAGCGTCCGCCCCATACGCCCGGCGGCACCGACGACGACGAGCTTCATGGGCGCATTCATGATCTTGGTTCCTGCAAAACATCGCGACCGTTGGGAACAGCCTGGAGATTGTTGAGGCGAGCGTAAAGTCCGCTCGGTCGCTGTGCAAGGCTCTCATGCGTGCCTTCTTCGGCCACGCGACCACCCTGCATTACGATGATCTTGTCGGCCTTGATGACGGTCGAGAGCCTGTGCGCGATGACGATCACCGTCCGGCCGACCATGGCCGCGTCGAGTGCCTTCTGCACGGCCGCCTCGGATTCGGTGTCGAGCGCGGAGGTTGCTTCATCGAGAAGAAGGATCGGCGCGTTGCGGACGAGGGCACGCGCGATCGACAAGCGCTGCCGTTGGCCGCCGGACAGTGTCAGCCCATTTTCGCCGACCGGCGTATCGTAACCCATCGGCTGGGCGAGAATGAAATCATGGGCGTGCGCGAGCTTTGCCGCATCCTCGATCTCCGCATCCGTTGCCTCGGGTCGGCCATAGCGGATATTCTCGCGGATGGTTCCCTCGAACAGATAGGGTTGCTGCGAGACATAGGCCAGATGGTGGCGAAGGGACGATTTCGTGATGTCGGCGATGTTCTGCCCATCGATCAGGATTTCGCCTTCGGCCGGATCGTAAAAGCGTGGCACCAGGGTGATGACGGTGGATTTTCCGGCGCCGGACGGCCCGACCAGCGCGGTCGTTTTTCCCCCTTCGGCGACAAAGCTCAAGCCGTGGAGGACGCGATCGTTGCTGCCATAGGAAAAGTGCACATTGCGGAACTCGATACGGGCATCGCGAACGACGAGTTCGGAGGCGTCTTCCTTGTCCCTTTGGTGGGTCTGCATATCCAGAATCTCGTAGATCATCCGGGCATTGACCGCAGCGCGTTCCATCTGGACCTGCAATTTCGCCAAGCGCTTGGCCGGTTCGTAGGCCAGCAGGAGCGCGGTGATGAACGAGAAGAATGCACCGGGCAGGACGCCAGCATAAATCGACTGAAAGGCGGCATAGGCCATGACCCCCGCAACCGACAGCCCGGCCACCGATTCCGTCAGTGGACCGTTGCGTTCGCTCAGCCTGGCTATCCGGTTGGCGCGCCGTTCTGCCGCATCGATCGTCGACTGGATCTTGTTTTGCAGCTGCTCTTCCATCGTGAAGGCCTTCACGATGGAAATCCCCTGGACGGTTTCCTGCATGGCCCCGAGCACATGGGAATTGAGGATCACCGACTCCCGCGTCACGTTGCGCAATCGCTTGGAGAGATAGCGAAGACCCAACAGAAGCGGCGGGGCCACTGTGAAGACAATCAGCGACAGCACCACGTCCTGGATGAACATGACCCCGACGAGCGAGACCAGCGTAACGAGATCGCGGGCGAGCGAGGTCACCGTCAGGTTCAGCACATCGCGGATACCATTGATGTTCTGGTTGATCTGGGCGGACAGGCGCGCGGAGCGGGACTCGTTGAAGTAGCCGACCGAGAGCGTCATCAAATGGGCAAACAGGCGACGCTGATACCGGGCAACGATGTTGTTGCCGATTTTCGAGAGTGTCACAGCCTGGCCGTAGCCGGCAAAGCCGCGGATCACGAAGGCTGCCAGAATAGCACCGCAAATCAACCAGACCAGGTCTGCGCGGCGGTTTGCGAAAGCCTCGTTGATGACGGCTTCCATGATCCAGGCCGTAAACGCTGTGGTGATGGCCACGGTCAAGAGACAGGCGATGGCGAAGACATAGGCACCAAAATGCTCACGGCCGTTTTCGGCAACGACGCGGCGCAGGACGGCTGTGACGCTGTCATTGTCCAGCATCTCGGTGGAAAGGCCTTTGGCGTTCAAAAAGAGGTGTCCTGTGCGATTGCGCCGAGCAAAGCCCTGTTGGGCCGCCGCTCTATAGCCAGTTGCAGCACATTTGGCCAGAGTACTCCGGCTTCAGGCCTGATGTCGCCAGTGGCGGCCCTCGGTCGACAGGCCGAAATCGGAGGGTGACGTTGCAAAGGCCGCAAGCCCGTGCAGTGCCGCCTGCGGATGGGTCACAACGAAGGTCGGGATCCCGTGGAGCAGCCCCTGATGCGGTGCCTTGTCCTCGAAAGCGGCGCGGAACTCGCCACTTTGCAGAGCCGGCAGGATTTTCGGTGAAATGCCGCCGGCGAGGAAAACCCCGCCTTTGGCCATGAAGACCAGCGCCAGATCGCCCGCAACTCGGCCGAGATAGGTGGCAAACAGGCTGAGCGCCTCGCCCGCCAGCCCATCCGCGCCCGAGATTCCAGCGGCAGAGACCTCCGCCGGCTCACTGTAGCGCGGCGTACGATTTCCGTCCGCCTTGCACAGGGCGCGATAGATGTTCATCAATCCCCGGCCCGAAAGCAGTTCTTCGGCGGAAATGCGCCCCAGAGGGGCATTCGGGTCATGCACGGGTGTCAGATGAGGCCAGATCGCATGATCGCGCTCCGTCCGCGGGCCGACATCGATATGTCCGCCTTCGCCTGGCACTGGAAACCAGGTATCGCGCGCCCGCACCAGGCCTGCCACCCCGAGCCCCGTGCCGGGGCCGAGCACCACGCGCGACCCGAGCGGCGCTTCACTCAGAGAACCGAGTGGCTGCCGATCTGCGGCGTCGAGTGTGGCGGCGGCCAGGGCCTGGGCCTCGAAATCGTTGAGCAGCAGGACTTCTGCAAATCCGAGTTCGGCCATCAACACCTTGGGCCGAACCACCCAGGGACAATTCGTCAGCGGCACCTCGTCGCCCTTGATCGGCCCGGCCAGTGCCAGGATCAGCGACTGCGGTTTGTGTGTGGTCTGGGCAAGAACGCACGATCGGATCGCTTCGTCGATCGTGGCGAAATCCTTGTTGACCACGTTGGGGAAGCTGATGGCCTCGCCGCTTTCATCGAGAAGAATCGAAAACCGGGCATTGGTGCCACCGATGTCGCCAATCAGGATCGGAAAGGGAAGGGTGTCTTCGCGGTGTGTCTGGGCCATGGTCTGTCCGGTCTTGGCTCTGCTGCCTCAGGCAGTCAGGGTCTGCATCAGGATGTCCGCGGTCGCAAGGTTGAGCGCCATCGGGATGTCGTAAACGGTCGCGAGCCGCATCAGTGCCTTCACATCCACATCATGCGGCATGGGAGTCAAGGGGTCGACGAGGAAGACGAGCATGTCCACTTCCCCGGTCGCGATCAATGCACCGATCTGTTGGTCGCCGCCGAGCGGCCCGCTTTTCAGCCGCGTCACGTCGAGGTCCGGGCAGGCGTCCTGGATGCGACCGCCCGTCGTTCCGGTTGCCACGATCCGCCAGTGAACAAGCTTTGAACGATGACGACGGGCGAATTCCGCCATGTCGTCTTTTTTCTGATCATGGGCAATCAGGGCGATGCAAGGGGTGCTGGTCATGGCCGGGTCGACAGCTCTTTTAAATCGATTTGATAGCCTCTACCGCAGTGGCTTCAGCTTGAAAAGCCACCCCGGCCACCACGGATCAGAAGCCGGCCGGTCGAACCGGTGGAATGGGAACATCCGCTGGCAGTTCGAATGGCTCCACCAGGCTCGAAGAGGGGGCTACGAATGCTGATGCTGTGGGGGCGGCAAATGCGCCGCCCGACGGTTGGTAGGTTGCCTCCAGTTCGCTTCCGGGTCCTTGCGCATGCAAGACGGTGCTGCAGGCTTTGGGCAGGTCGGTCAATTGCATGGGCCTCGGCTTGGCTGCGGGCTTTGCATTGGGATCTTTTTTCGGTGCCGCCCACGGCTCCTGCGTAAACCACCAGGCGAGCGACTTGTCGCAGCCGTCCCCCGGCGCGACAGGCGCCTGCGGCTTGCAGCCTTTTGCACCGTCGGGGCACCGCATTCGGATATGAAAGTGTTCGTCATGCCCATAGATTGGCCGGATCTTTCCCAGAACAGCCCGATCGCCTGTCCAGGTCTCGCACAGCTTCTTCTTGATCGCGGGATTGACGAAGACGCGCTCCACCTGCGGATAGCTTGCAGCCTGGACGACCACATTGGCATGGACATTTGTCCAGCGACGCCGGTCGACCGTCAAAAACTTC
>JARXAQ010000019.1 GCA_029865825.1 Rhizobium sp. | reverse complement strand
AATGTCGAGATCAGCAATCTGACCATCGACGGCAACCGTGCCAACAACATCGAGCATCAGGCCGGCATCATCACCGGCGTCAAGGAAAACGAGGACGGCCTCACCCATTCCGACATCACCATCAGCCATGTCGAGGTGATGAACTGTAACGCCTATGGCATCAACCCGCACGAGATCACCTATGACCTCGTCGTCGAAAACTGCGTCTCGCATGGCAACGGCAAGGACGGCTTCGTTGCCGACTATGTCGAGGGCGGCATTTACCGCGACAATGTCGCCTACGACAACGATCGCCACGGCTTCAACATCACCACCAGCAGCAACAACCTGGTTCTGGAAAACAACACCGCTTATGAAAATGGCGGCGCCGGTCTCGTGACCCAGCGCAGCGACATCTTTCCCGAGGGCGAAAACACCATTCCCTGGCCGGCCAACATCACGGTCATCGGTGGCGCGTATTACGCCAATGCCCGCGAAGGCATCCTGATCAAGCTCTCCGACAGCGTCACTGTTACCGGTGCCAGCGTACACGACAACATGCGCCAGGGCATCCGCATCGAAGGCGCCACCAACACCACGATCCAGGGCAACACGATCTACAACAACTCGCAGGAAGCAAACGGCGTCTATGACGAGGTCAACATCCGCCTGCGGGTTGATGATGCCGTCGTTCCCTCGCGCATCTATTATTCCGAAGGCACGGAAATCTACGACAACATCATCTATGCCGACGGCGCCGTGCGCGCCCGTTACGGCATCCGCGAGGAATCGAGCAATTCCACCGCCGACAATCCCTCCGGCACGATCGTCTACGACAACAGCGTCACCGGCCAGGTGAGCGGCGACATCTTCATCCCGCCCCATTCGGCAACCGAAGGCGCGGACATCTTTTACGGCACGGCGAGCGGCGACAGTTTCGCCGGTCTCGGCGGCGACGACATCTACATCGTCAACCATTCCCTCGACACCGTCACCGAACAGCTCAATTCCGGCCATGACACGGTCATTGCCTCACTCAACCACACGCTCGGCGCCAATGTCGAAGACCTGTTCCTGGTCGGAACCGCCGTTCGCGGCACCGGCAACGGGCTTGCCAACGAAATCGTCGGCAACGACGTGGCCAATGAACTCGAGGGCCTGGGTGGCGCCGACATCCTGGATGGCGGGCTCGGCGCGGACCTGATGCAGGGCGGCGATGGCGCCGACACCTATTTCGTCGACAATGTCGGTGATGTCATCGTCGAGAAGGACAATCTCGGCGCCGGCGGATACGATACGGTCTACAGCAGCGTCAGCTACACGCTCTCCGCCGAGGTCGAAAAACTGGTCCTGCTCGGCACCGGCAATCTCGACGCCACGGGCAATGCTTCCGTCAACACCCTGATCGGCACTGACGGCGACAACATCCTCGATGGCAAGGCCGGCGCCGACGTCATGACCGGCGGCAAGGGCAACGACACCTATGTCGTCGACCACACCGGCGACGTGATCAATGAACTGGCGAACGAAGGCATCGACACGGTTGTGAGCTCGCTCACCACCGTACTTGGCGCCAATCTGGAAAACCTGACGCTCACCGGCGTCCTCGCCCGCGATGCCACCGGCAATACCGTCGCCAACGTGCTGAAGGGCAATGACGGCGCCAACAAGATCCACGGCATGGACGGCGACGACGTCATCGAAGGTGGCCTTGGTCTCGACCAGCTTTATGGCGATGCCGGCAACGACATTTTCATCCTCCGCAAGGGCGAGTTCGGCGGCGATGTGATCGAGGATTTCGCCGGCAAGGGTGCGGCACTCGGGGATTCCATCCTGTTCGCCGGCTTCTCGTCTTCAGCCGTGCTGGTCGATCTCGGCGCCGGCAACTGGATGGTCCAGGACGGCAGCTACAGCGAAACCTTTCGCATCAAGACCCCGGTCGGCGAACTCGCCTTCGCCACCCAGGACTACAGCTTCGACGGCGCGGTCGTCACCCCGGGCAACACCGCACCTGTGGCCTCTGCAACCGGCAACAGTGCAAACGGCACGGAAGACACGCTGATCACCGGCTCGGTGCCGGCCGGCAGCGATGCCGACAACGATGCGATCACCTACAGCCTGGTGTCGGGTCCCGCCGGGCTGACGCTCGCGGCCGATGGAAGCTTCGCATTCCAGCCCGGAGCCAATGCCACGGGCGCCGTCACATTCGACTATGTCGTCGTCGATGCCCTGGGAGCAACCAGCGCGGCCCAGACCTTCACCATCACCGTCGCAGCCATCAACGACGCCCCGACGGCCGCCGCCGCTGGCAATGCGGCCTCCGGCAACGAGGACACCACCATCACCGGCACCCTGCCATCCGGTGCGGACGTCGATGGCGACGCCCTCACATATGTGCAGGTTGGCACGGTCCCCGGCCTGACCCTGAATGCCAATGGCAGCTTCAGCTATGTGCCGGCCGCCAATGCCTCGGGTCCGGTCACCTTCAGCTATGCCGTGCGCGATCCCTCCGGCGCCCAGAGCGCCGCGCAATCCTTCACCCTCACCGTTAATGCCGTCAACGACGCCCCGACCGCCGCCGCCGCCGGCAATACGGCTTCGGGCAACGAGGACACGACGATCACCGGCAGCGTTCCGGTCGGCGCGGATGTCGAGGGTGACGCCCTCACCTATGTCCAGATCGGCACGGTCCCCGGCCTGACCCTGAATGCCAATGGCACCTTCAGCTATGTGCCCGCCGCCAATGCCAATGGGATCGTCACCTTCTCCTACGCGGTGCGCGATGCCGGTGGCGCGCAGAGCGCAACCCAGGCTTTCGCGATCACCGTCAATGCGGTCAACGATGCTCCGACGGCCGCCGTCAGCGGCAACGCGGCCTCGGGTCAGGCCAACACCGTGATCTCCGGAACCTTGCCGGCCGGCAGCGACGTGGATGGTGACGCCCTCACCTATGTGCTGGTCGGCTCGGTCGCCGGCTTCACTCTCAATCCCAATGGCAGCTACAGTTTCACACCGGCCACTGGCACCAGCGGTGATGTCAGCTTCCAGTACCAGGTAGTCGATGCGGCCGGGGCGACAAGCGCCGCCCAGACCTTCACCATTTCCGTCGCAGCCCCCTCCACGGGTCTCACGGTCACCGGCACCAACAGCAGCAACACGCTGCATGGCGGTGCCGGCAATGATACGATCGACGGCCTGAAAGGCTCCGACACCATGTATGGTCATGCCGGCAACGACACCTATTATGTCGATGCCTCCGGCGACAAGGTGATCGAAGTGGCCGGCGAAGGCTATGACCGCGTCATCACCACCTCGTCCTTCACCCTGCAGGCGGGCTCCGAGGTCGAGTATGTCAAGGCGACCGGCACATCCTCGGTCTCGCTGAAGGGCAATGAATTTGCCAATGTTCTGATCGGCAACACGGCAGCAAACACGCTGACCGGCAACAATGGCGACGACCGGCTCGATGGCAGTCTGGGCAAGGATTCGCTGACCGGCGGCAACGGTCGTGACAGCTTCGTCTTCTCGACGGCACTGTCTTCCGCCAATGTCGATGCGATCAAGGACTTCAAGGTCGTCGACGACACGATCGTGCTCGACAAGGCGATCTTCTCCGCCCTCGCAACCGGCCAGCTGACCGCGGCGGATTTCGTCGTCGGCACCCAGGCACTCGATGCCAGCGACCACGTGATCTACAACAAGACCGCCGGTACCCTTCTCTACGACGCCGATGGCGCCGGCGGTGCAGCAGCCGTCCAGTTCGCGACGATTTCGAAGAACCTCGCGATCACCTATCTCGACTTCGTCGTCGAGGATACCACGCTGGTGTGAGACCAAAGCGGCGTGGTCTCGGCATTCACTCCGATGCCCCGCCGCAGAACCCACCCGACCGGCAAATCTTCGGTCGGGCCCTCTTGCATGGGCGCCGCACCCCATGGTACAGCCGCCCGACCAAGACCGTGCCCCATTGGCGGAACTGGTAGACGCGCTCGACTCAAAATCGAGTTCCGAAAGGAGTGCTGGTTCGATTCCGGCATGGGGCACCAATATTCTTGATTAAATTGTTATTTTTCAAGTGATTTAGTGAAGATACTGCGACGCGTCGATGAACTCGACGACAACGGCGCGCTGGGCGGAACGTCACCGAAATCGCCGCGGAATCCGCCGCAGCGATACCGGCCGGCCGCTACGGCCGACCGGAGGAATTCGCCGACGCGGCCGTCTTTCTTGCATCGGCACGCGCCTCCTACATCACCGGCACGAGACTGCGGGTTGACGGCGGTGCGATCCGGTCGATCTGATCACCCGCTGCCGGTCGATTTCATCGACAGAAAAGCTCGGCAGCGGACCGAACCGTCGCAGGGCTTGCAATCGTCAGGCCATCACGCAGATGTGCAAATGGCCGGCCCGGGCCTGGAGATTTACAGACCCCTGCAAAAACAATAGAAGCCCTGCCAAGCGGTGCATCTGCCGCATGACACGAACTGTTTCAGGCGGCCCGATGTTCGAACTCGTCAACCGTAATCCCGACCGCTCGGCGGCG
The DNA here is from genome assembly GCA_029865825.1 of Rhizobium sp. Taxonomy (GTDB): domain Bacteria; phylum Pseudomonadota; class Alphaproteobacteria; order Rhizobiales; family Rhizobiaceae; genus Allorhizobium. The sequence goes on along the minus strand of JARXAQ010000019.1, from coordinate 4,305 downwards.
ATCCTCGTCACATCAGGCATGGCACTGGTCGTCGGTTCGGCGCTCGGCTTCGAGCATATCGGCGGTTATATCCCCTGCGCGCTCTGCCTGATGCAGCGCAATCCCTACTATATCGGCGTCGGGATCGGCCTGGCTGCCGTCCTGTCGTCCATCCTGCGCCTGCCGCCGATCGTCACGAAGCTGTTGCTGCTGAGCGTTGCCGTGCTGATGCTGGTCGGCATGGGCATGGGCATCTATCATTCCGGCGTCGAATGGAAGTTCTGGGAAGGCCCGGCGAGCTGCACCGTCGGTGCGACCGGCGGCGATGCGCCGGTCAATGTGCTGGAGGCGCTGAACTCCACCAAGGCCCCCTCCTGCACCGAAGCGACGCTGCGGGTGCTGGGCCTGTCCTTTGCCGGCTGGAACGTGCTGACGAGCGCCGCACTTGCCGCGATTGCACTGTGGGGCGTGTTCCGCAAACCTGCGGCCTGATCTCTCGGGCAGGATCGCGGAAGCACCCCCGGTCGAGCCGGACCCAAGGCCGTTCGCGGCGAAACCGCCGGCCATGGTCCCTTACGGCTGCAGTTCGGTATCCCAGTAGAGATAGTCGACCCAGCTTTCATGCAGGTAGTTCGGCGGGAACAGGCGGCCATTGTTGTGCAGGTCCTGCACCGTCGGCCGGTAGGGCTTTTGATGCGGGAACATCTGCGCCTGCTTCGGCAGCTTTGATCCCTTGCGCAGATTGCAGGGCGAACAGGCCGCCACGACATTCTCCCAGGTCGTCTCGCCGCCATGGGCGCGCGGGGTGACGTGGTCGAAGGTCAGGTCGTCGGGCGAGCCGCAATACTGGCATTCGAACTTGTCGCGCAGGAACACGTTGAAGCGGGTAAAGGCCGGGTTGCGGGTCGGCTGCACATAGGTTTTCAGGCTGACGACGCTCGGCAGCCGCATCGAGAAACTCGGCGAGCAGACGGAGTGATCATACTCGGCGATGATGTTCACACGGTCAAGAAAGACCGCCTTGATCGCGTCCTGCCAGGACCAGAGCGACAAGGGATAATAACTCAGTGGCCTGTAGTCGGCATTCAGGACGAGCGCCGGCAGGGCCTGGGGAGAAACTGCAATCGTCAAGGCGTACTCCTGATCGATTCGGCATCTGCACTTCTATATTAGGTCCGTTGTTACAGCATTGTGAAGCCTGAATTTTTGGAACCCGCCATGGCCCATTGTCGCGGTCCCGGAAACCTCTCTAGCGCGGCAGGGCGACACGTCCCGTGAGCCCCGCATAATGCGCCCAGAACAGCCGTGCCGCGACCGAACGAACAGGCGCCCAGGCTTGCGCCACAGTCGCCACCGCGTCCGGCAGCGGCCGCGCACCGTCGAACAAGACCGCACCCACGGAAATCCGCAGCGCCACGTCTCCGACCGGGAAAATGTCGGGATGTCCGCCGCAGAACATCAGGTACACCTCCGCCGTCCACGGCCCCACGCCTTTCAGTGCGGTGAGCGTCGCCATCGCCTGATCCACCGGAAGCACCGCGAGTTCATCGAGCCGCAACGGCCCGCCGAGATCGGCCTTGGCGGCCGCCTCCAGCGCCATGAGCTTGCCGCGCGACAGGCCGAAGGTCGAGATCACCTCGGGCGGCAGGCCGAGGAAATCCTCGGCCGTCGGCCGCAGCCCCAGCACGCCCGTCATCCGGCGCCAGATGGCGTCGGCGCTCGCCCGCGATACCATCTGCGACACGATGATCGAGGCGAGCCCGGCAAAGCCGGGTGTCGACAGCCTGAGCGGCAGCGGGCCGCAGCCATCGGCGATCGTCCGGAGCCGGGGATCCCGCTCCAGCAGGATCGTCAACCCATGGGCCAGATCCGCCTCGTTGCGGATGATCATCGGCTCCCTCCCCTTTTCCTCAAGCGCCCGTCATGCGAAGGAAAATCATGACAGAACCGCCCCGTCAAACCCCCGTTTTTCGCTTCGCCCCGAGCCCCAACGGCCGGCTGCATCTCGGCCATGCGCTCTCGGCCCTGCTGAACGCGAAGATGGCGGCGGAAACCGGCGGCCGGCTGCTGCTGCGCATCGAGGACATCGATCTCACCCGCTGCAATCTGGAACTCGAACAGGCGGTACTCGCCGATCTCGACTGGCTGGGGGTCGACTACGAGCGCCCGGTGCGCCGCCAATCGGAGCATTTTTCGCTCTACCGGACGGCGCTGGATCAGCTGACCAGCCGCGGCCTCGTCTATCCATCCTTCCTGACGCGCGGCGAAGTCAAGGCGAGGGTGACGGCCTTTGAGGAGAGCGGCGGCAGATGGCCCCGTGACCCGGATGGCGCACCGCTTTACCCGACCGAAGAGCGCGACCTGTCACTTGAGGACCGCGCACAGAAACTGGCAACCACCGAGCGCCACGCCTTGCGCCTCGATATGGAAAAGGCGCTTTCTGCCGTCGGTCATCCGTTGTCCTTTCAGGAAACCGGCGACGGGGAGCGGGGTGAGATATCGGCTGATCCCGCCCGGTGGGGTGATGTCGTGCTCTGGCGCTCCGATACCCCGGCAAGTTATCATCTGGCGGTCACGGTCGACGATGCGGAGCAAGGGGTTAGCCACGTGGTGCGCGGCCTCGACCTTTTCCACGCAACCTCGGTGCACCGCCTGCTGCAGGCGCTTCTCGGCCTGCCGCAACCCGCCTATCATCATCACCGCCTGATATCAGGACCGGATGGCCGCAAACTGTCGAAGAGCGCCGGCGACACGGCGCTGGCAGCCCTGAGGAACCAGGGCAGGACGCCCTCAGATATCCGCGCCCTGGTCGGGATTTGAAATCCCGACATTCGGCTGGCCCTTGACCGGCACCACCTGGAATTTCATCAGCGCCGCATTGAATTCGGCCCCGATGATGAAGATCGCGCCGACCATGTAGAGAAAGACCAGCACGACCATGATCGAGGCGAGACCGGCATAGGTTGCGGCGTAATTGGCGAAGGTGCCGATGTAATAGGCAAAGACCAGGGCGCCGACGAGCCACAGCACCAGCGTCAATAGCACGCCCGGCAAGACGTCGATAACCCGGCGGTGGCCATCGGGCAGGCCGAGATGGAAGACCATCAGGCCGAGCACGAGGAAAACCACGGTGCCGTAGACGCGCCAGTTTGCCAGCGTCACCAGGAAATCCTTGAGCAGCGGGAAATAGCGCTCGGCAAAAGCCAGCGCCACCGGCACAGCGACCAGCAATGCGCTGATGATTGCCAGCACGATGACCGCTCCCAGCACGTAGCCGAAGCTGACCAGCCGGGTGATGTACCAGGGGCGCGTCTCGACGACCCGGTAGGCCCGGTTGAGCGAGATCCGGAGCGCCTCGACGCCGTTGGAGGCGAAATAGGCGGCCGCCAGCACCGAGATGGTGAGCAGCCCGCCGCGCGGGATTGTCAAGACCTGCACCACCTGGTCCGACAGCGGCTTGGCAATGGTTTCCGGCCAGGTGTCGAAGATCAGGTGCACCGCCGTCTCAGCAAACTGGTCGGCCCCGAGAAAACTCGCAAGCGCGGTTCCGAAGATCAGGAAGGGAAACAACGCCAGGATCGCCGAGAGCGCCACATGGCTTGCCATGGCCCAGCCGTCATCGAGCGTAAAATGCCAGAGGGCGTCGAACGTGACCTTGTAAAGCCTGCGAAAGAATGTCGGCATCCAGTCTCCTCTGACGACCAAGTCCGATTGTAAGCTGCGGGCGAATATGGGAAACCCATCCCCGTTTGTACAGGAAAGACGAGGTCGAAGGTGAAAAGCATCATCGTCACGGGCTGCTCGTCCGGAATCGGTGCCTATTGTGCCACAGCGCTGAAACGCGATGGCTGGCGAGTCTTCGCCACGGTGCGCAAGCCCGAACATGTCGCCCCGCTCGCCGAGCAGGGCATTGAGGCGCTGATCATGGATTATACTGATCCTGATAGCATAGAAGCTCTGGTCGCAACCGTTTTCGAGCGCACCGGCGGACGGCTCGACGCCCTGTTCAACAACGGCGCCTATGGCCAGCCCGGCGCTGTCGAGGATCTACCAACCGAAGCCCTGCGCGCCCAGTTCGAAACCAATCTTTTCGGCTGGCATGACCTGACACGTCGGGTGATTCCAGCGATGCGGGCGCAAGGCGAGGGCCGCATCGTGCAATGCTCCTCGATCCTCGGCCTCCTGCCCTACCGTTGGCGCGGTGCCTATACGGCTTCGAAATACGCGCTCGAGGGACTGTCGCTGACGCTGAGGATGGAGCTTGAAGGGTCAGGCGTACAGGTGAGCCTGATCGAGCCCGGGCCGATCGAGAGCCGCTTCACGGTC
>JARXAQ010000356.1 GCA_029865825.1 Rhizobium sp. | reverse complement strand
CCTTATTGCGCCGCCTGGCGGGGCTGCAGCTTCTCGTCGATCTGGCGCGACAGGATGGCCGAGAATTCGTCGGCGAAGCCTTCCATGCGGGCCGTGAGCTTGCCGGCTTCACCGGAGAACTTGTTGTAGGCGATGACGGCGGGGATAGCCGCAACCAGGCCGATTGCGGTTGCGAGCAGCGCTTCGGCGATACCGGGGGCGACGACGGCGAGGCTGGTGTTCTTCGAACCGGCGATGGCCTGGAACGAGGTCATAATACCGATAACCGTACCGAAGAGGCCGATGAACGGTGCGGCCGAGCCGATGGTGGCGAGCGAGGAGAGCCGGCCTTCCAGCGTTTCCGACTCACGTGCCATCGTCACGTCCATGGCGCGGTCGATACGCATCTGCAGGCCGATCGGCGAACGGGCGCCGCGCTCGAAGCTCTTCTTCCATTCGCGCATGGCGGCGACAAACATGGCGGCAAGGCCGGTGTTGTTGCGCTCGGCGAGCGTCCGGTAGAGTTCTTCCAGCGACTGGCCGGACCAGAAAACCTGCTCGAACTGGTCGAACTGGCGGCGAGCCCGGGCATAGCTCAGATATTTGTCGATGACGATCGCCCAGGTCCAAACCGAGGCGGCCATGAGGCCGAGCATGACCAGCTTGACGATCAGGCCTGCCTGCATGAACAGTCCCCACAAACTCACGTCGTGGGTCGCTGCTGCCATTCCAACTTGTTCCATCGCCTAAAATCCCCGAAATCCAAACGCCCGGCGAAAGGACCGGGCGGCGACATGAGCTGTGCTGCTGGAAGAATGCGGTCGCTGCCGCCGAATCCCTATCCCGCCTAAGCTCCCAGAATGCCTTCTGGGCTGAAAATTTGGTCAAAGGAAGGCGTGCGCTGCACAAACTCCCAGCCCGAGTAAGACCCCATTATGGTTAAGAAGGTGTTACTTTTCGGGCCGATCACGGGCTTGTCAGGTCTCGCCGAGGAATTGCGCGGCGAGCGATTCAGGCAGGCGGCGGGGACGGCCGTTGCGATTGACGACGGCGATGACAACCTTGGCGGCGATCAACAGCCGGTCGTTGCAGAAAATTTCCTGGAGGAGAATCATCTTCGCGCCGCCGGCCTTTTCGGTTCTGGTCCGGATCGTGACGATGTCGTCCATGCGGGCCGGAGCCTTGAAGTCGATCTCCATGCGATGAACCATGAAGGCCAAGCCTTCATCCGAGCTTTCGAACAGGGTCGACTGTTCGACGCCGAGGCAGCGCAGGTAATCGGTGCGGGCGCGTTCCATGAAATGCAGGTAGCGGGCATGATAGACCGCGCCGGAGAAATCGGTGTCTTCGTAGTAGACCCGTTGGATCAAGACATGGCCTTCGATGGTGAGAACACCGGAGAGCGAAATTTCCATGGAGGACATGGGACGTCCTTGGCTTGATGTCCGGCAGGCGATTGTCGATCCGCCGAGGTGGTTGTCGTCGCTGCCGCCATAGCAGCATCTGTTGTCGGACCGCAAACGCATCTTTGTCACGCTGACGGTGCTCGCAGGCGAAGACGCGGCAGACCGCCTGGGCCTGCCGCGTCGCCGTTTGCCTTCCTCAGCTGGTCACGGCCATCATCGGCTCGATCCGATGGAGGGGCCGGGAGGGTGAGGTCTGCGTGCGATCCTCCGGCAGCAGCAAGAGGACGAGTTGCGTCGCCAGGAAGGCTACCGCCAGGATGAGGGCATAGGCGAGCAGGATTGTCGTCATCGGGATGACGAAGTTGAGCTGGGGCAGGGCGCCCAGCAGCAGCGGCACATACCAGGAGGTTGCTGACAAGGCCCCCGAGGCGAAGAGCAGGTTGCGCGTGCCCGTCGACATGCCGTCGAACAGCGAACGTCCGATCTGCGCCTTCATTTTCGGCAGGACGACCGCATGCAGGAAAGCGCCGTTGATCGACAAAATCAGGACGATCGTCATCTTGGCCCAGACCTTGTCGTTGCCAAGCTTTATCGGCTCGAAGGCCGCGTAGTAGGTGAGAAAGCCCAGCCCGGTCAGCCAGAGGAGCAGCAGGCCGGCGTTGACGATACGCGTGCCGAAATGGAAGACATTCCACTGGTCCGACGTGACCTTTCCCTTGAGAAAGAACTTGAGGATCATCAGGTCGAGGACGGTTGCCGCCCCGAGGCCCAATGCGAGGCCGATGAAATGGACAATGCGCAGTGTCGTCTTGAGTGCGGCGACAGGATCGCGGCTCAATGTGTCCACGAGGTACATGAGACCCATTTTCTGTATCCTTCAGGTTTTGCGAGGCCCCCACTTCCTCCTGTGTTTCTGTGATGCCGGCGCGCGGTTGTACTTCCGCAGACGCCTGGCGTTTGCTGATGAAAAAACATGATTTACTCGTTACCAGAGCTGAAGGTGCCGCACTTATCCTTGAGCCCGCGACTTCGATACTGGCGTATCTGGACGGAAAAGGGGCTGGCATGTGGCGTTATTGTGATATGCCGTTTGTCTGATGTAAGGTTTGCTGTCTGAAGCCGAGCCTATCGCGCGTCAGGGTCTGTCCAGATCCATGACCTGCGTTTCCGTCAGTCCGAGCCGCTCCATGGTATCGGCGCGGCTCATGGCGTCATCGGCGACGATGAATTCGTCCAATTGCGGCGGCTTGATGCTCGTGCCGGCGAGCATCGCATGCGCCTGGCCGCGATGATGGGTCTGGTGCAGAAAGAGGTGGGAAAGGACGTCGTCCAGACGCTCCACCTGGATCCGGCCGATGCGGTGGATGTGCACCGCGCGGTGGAGGTCTTCGGGATCTAAGGCCTCGCAAAGGGCCACCAGACGCCTGTCGGACGACAGTTGGGCGGCGCGCAGGTCGGGGGCTGCGGGATAGGGGATCACGTTCTCCCAGGCCTTGGGCCCGAGCGTACCACCCTCGATCGCATCGATGTAGAACCAGTCGATGATCAGGATATGATTGAGGGTCGCGACCAGCGAAGGGAAGAAGCTGGTGCGGGGCGCCTCGAACTCTCCCGATTGAAGGACTGCCACCGCTTCGTGCAGCCGGTCATTGGCGAGCATATTGGCAAGCGCGAGCTTGCGGATAAACCTGATGGCGTCGCTCATGGCGTGTCCAGATCTCCATCATGCCAGACCAGGTGTTTTGGTGAGGCGGGAAGGGTCTCGATCTCCTCCGCGATGAAATAGGGCGGGATGTCCAGCGCCTTGAGGGACGCCCGGGTTGCCGGCACCCATTTGAACTCAAGGCTGTTCTTGCCGTCCTCGTTGCGGTGGACGATGTCGCTCGGGTGGAAGGGGAAGTGGTCCGGGATCTCCATCCGGTAGTATAGTCCGAGTTCGTGCCAGGCCTTGCCTTCGTAGTCGAAGAAATTTTCGACGATCCAGAGGAGGGGACCGACCTTTGCCTGGACGCCCAACTCCTCCTGCATCTCGCGAACCAGCGTCTCTATCGAGGTCTCTCCGATCTCGGCCCGGCCGCCGGGAAAGGTCCAGAAGGTCTCGTGGGTAGCCCGGTGCACGAGCACATGCCCGTCGCGGAAGGCGAGGCCTGCGATGCGATGGTTGAAGCGGCGCTTGCCGTCTTTGATGGTGATCAGGGTGCGTTTGGACATCAGGCAGACCCCAGTTCGAGCAGGAGGATTTCTGGCCTGACACCGATTCTGACTGGCAAAAACGAACAGCCGAGACCGCGCGAGACGATGAGGTGTCTGCCTTCTTCGTGGAAGTGGCCGCCGGGATAACGCCATGAACCGCGCGATGCCGCTACGGGATGCCAGCCGAAGAGATTGACTTGGCCGCCATGGGTGTGACCGCTCAGCGTGAGGCTGATGCGATCAGTCACCTGAGGGAAAACATCAGGTTCGTGCGCCAGCAGGATGATCGGCGAGTCGTCCGTGACATGGCTCAAGGTCGCTGCCAAGTCATCGATCCCGGTCATGGCCTTGCGATTGAACTGCTTGCCGGGACGCAGAGCCATCTGGTCGCCGAGGCCTGCAATCCAGAAGGCCTGGCCGTCTTTTTCCAGTCGTGCCGCGCCGTTGACATAGGTTGCGATGCCCGCCTTCTGCAGAGCGATCGTCGCGATGTTCTCGGATGAGGGATCGCGCTGGAAGGCGAGGTCCTCCCAATAGTCGTGATTTCCGAGAATGGCATGGATGCCGAGCGGCGCTTTCAGGGTCGAAAGTGCCGTCGCCCAATCCGCCGCGTCGACATAGTCGCTGACGACATTGGTCCCGGCGGCGTAGTCGCCGAGAAGCAGACAGATATCCGGCTCCATCTCGTTGGCCATCGCGCAGATCGCCTCGATCCTCGACACGTCCATCCACGGTTCGCAGGCATGGAAATCAGCCAGGACTGCCACACGCAACCTCAGGCCCGGCGGCCAGTTCTCAGGCGTCACGGCGTATCGGCGGACCTCCGGGCGACGGAAGACTTCGGTGAAGGGATAGGCAGCGGTCGCGATCAGGCTCAGGAACCCTGCTCCGAAGAGTTTCATGAGCCCCCGACGTGTGATCATTCAGTCGTCCTCGAGCGTCAGCCGGAATTGCGCGGCCTCCAGATCCTTGGGTGGCTGCAGGCCCAGATGTTTCCACGCGTTTGCGGTCAAAACACGGCCACGCGGCGTGCGCTGGATGAAACCCTGCTGGATCATGTAGGGCTCGATGATGTCCTCGATCGCATCGCGCGGTTCAGACAGCCCCGCCGCGATGGTTTCGATGCCGACGGGGCCGCCGCCGAAATTGACTGCAATCATCGAGAGGTAGCGCATGTCGAGCTGGTCGAGGCCCATGTTGTCGACGTTGAGCCGCGTCAGCGCCTCGTCGGCGATCTCACGGGTGACGGCCTCGACGCGGGCGACTTCGGCAAAATCGCGGACGCGGCGGAGCAGGCGGCCGGCGATGCGTGGGGTGCCACGGGCGCGGCGGGCGACTTCGCGGGCGCCGTCTTCGGTCATCGGCAGGTTCAGGAGGCGGGCGCCACGGCGGACAATCGATTCCAGTTCCTCGACCGTGTAGAAATTGAGGCGCACAGGGATGCCGAAACGGTCGCGCAGCGGGGTTGTCAGAAGCCCCAGGCGGGTGGTGGCGGCAACCAGTGTGAATTTCGACAGATCGATCTTCACCGAGCGGGCGGCAGGACCCTCGCCGATGATCAGATCGAGCTGGAAATCCTCCATGGCCGGATAGAGGATTTCCTCAACGGCGGGGCTTAAGCGATGGATTTCGTCGATGAATAGCACGTCGCGGTCTTCGAGATTGGTGAGGAGCGCCGCGAGGTCACCGGCCTTTGCGATGACGGGACCGGAGGTCGAGCGGAAGTTCACCCCGAGTTCCTTGGCCATGATCTGGGCGAGCGTCGTCTTGCCCAGGCCCGGCGGGCCGACGAAGAGGACGTGATCCAGCGCCTCGCCCCGGTTCTTCGCCGCCTCGATGAAGATCTTCAGGTTGGCGCGGGCTTCCGCCTGGCCGGTGAAGTCGGCAAGTGTCTGCGGGCGGAGTGCCGCATCGAGGTCTTCGCCACGCTTTTCCGGGGTCAGGATGGGGTTGTCAGTGGTCATGCGAGAAGTTCCATGCCGGGCACGCGGGAGGCGGCGCGTTTGTCGAAGGTCAGGGTGGTGCGGGCTCCTGCCCGTTTTGCCGCCCACGCGATCAGGTGGTCCGCCAGATCGGCCAGGGGTTGGCCGGTACTCAGGAGGGCGTCGAGCTCTTCCGTGTATTCGATGATGAGGCCATCCGCCGCTAGGAGGCTTTGAAGAAGCTCGGCCACGGTGGACATCTGGTATTTCATCGTGTTGTGCAGGATCCAGACAGTTTCCGCGATGACGATCGCACTGATATAGGCCGGGTCCTCGGCCGTTTTTGCTGAAAGGAAACTGCGCGCCAAAGCGTTCTGGGCGGGGTCGTCGTCAACCAGAAATCGAACCAGAATGTTGGTGTCGATGCCAATCACACTTGCGTCTCCGACCATTCGCGTTTGATCCGCTCGTCGTCTTCCGCCACCGCCTTAGCGATCGCCTCGTCCATCTCTTCGATGGACAGGCTGACGCCGGACGGGGGAGTGCCGAGGAAGCCAGCCAAATCTGCGAGCCTGATGTTTTTCGGGATCGCCACGACCTGACCGTTACGTGCAGAGACATAGAAGCGTGTTCCCGGCTCGAGCTTCAACTCTTCGCGCACTTCGCTCGGGATCGTAATCTGACCCTTGGATGTCATAGTGGTAAAGGCACCCATGTCTTACCTCCTCAAAGAATTCTTACGAGAAGCATACCAGTATTTCGTCTGTGGACCAATTCCTACCGGGACAGCTCCTTCAGCCCCAGCCGGATCAGCTTGGCGCTATCCGCCCCTTCGCCGCCGTTCTTCAGGGCGGCCGCGATGGCGTTTGCCGCCTGGTCGCGGGAGTAGCCGAGATTGGTGAGCGCCGAGACGGCATCGGACACCGGGGCGGAGGCGACCCCTTCGCCGAGTTCCTGCTTGAGTCCGATATTGGCCGAGGCCTCGCCGGCGAAGGCAGGCGCCTTGTTTTTCAGTTCCGTGACCAGACGCAGCGCAACCTTCGGGCCGACGCCAGGGGCGCGGGAAATGGCCGTCTTGTCCTGCAGGGCAATCGCGTTGGCGAGTTCGGACGGGGTGAGGGTGGAGAGTACCGCGAGCGCCACCTTGGCGCCGACGCCCTGGACACTCTGCAGCAGGTTGAACCACTCGCGCTCAAGGGCGCTCATGAAGCCGAAGAGCTTCAGCTGGTCTTCCCGCACATAGGTCTCGATGAACAGCACGACGGCTTCGCCCACCGATCCGATGCGACCGAGCGTGCGCGACGAGCAATGGGCGACGTAGCAGACGCCGTGGACGTCAACGAGAACATAGTCGTCGCCGATCTCGTCGATGGTGCCTTTGAGTTTGCCGATCATGGGGGTACGTCCGGTATTGCGCGTTAAAGGGGATGGGTTTCGGGGGAGATGAGGTCGATATCCGGGAAATAGCTGCGGTAGCGTGTTGAGTCCCGCGTCAGAAGACGATGCGAACGGACGGCTGCGTGCGCGCCAATGAAAAAATCCGGTAGTGTCCGCTCGCGCTGGCCGCCGTTTCTTCGATAGAGCAGGTGGGCTTTGCCCGCGCGGAAGGCCACTTCATAGGATAAGGGCTCTTTCTTCAAGTCGAGCCAATCGAGCGCCTGAATGAGCTGTTGCTCGCTCAATGGTGAGGCAGCCAACTCTGACCAGATGACCGGGTTGATCACCATCGGCCCCTCCTGGAAGCAGCGCCGCATTGCGTCCAGTGACCAGGCCCGCGACGCGCTATTCGGTCCGAGCACGTCGATCAGTGCATTGGTGTCAATGATGGTCGAGGTCATCACGCGGCCCTCGCAGCCAGTCGACATATTCGTCTGCCGACATCCCGTTGGTGTCGAAAGTCCCCTCGACACTTCTCGCCCAGGCGTCGAAGTCCTTGAATGCATCGCTGGCATCACCGTTCTTGACGAGCATGACGCCTTCCCCGGCAACAACGAAGTCAACGTCCGAGCCCGGCTTTATGTCGAGTCGATCGCGGATGTCCTTCGGGATGGTGACCTGACCTTTTTCAGTGACGCGCATGGTAATACCTCTCGGGTATTACTTAAAGCCTGATACGGAACAAGTCAAGAACAAATCAGGCGCTGGCCAGCAATTGGCGCATGCGTTCGCCGCCGCGATTGTGGGCGTGGCAGATGGCGATGGCGAGCGCGTCCGCGGCGTCATTGCCCTTGAACTCGGCCTTTGGCATCAGGATCTTCAGCATCATGTGGATCTGTTTCTTGTCGCCATGGCCGACGCCGATCACGGCTTTCTTCACCGCATTTGGAGCATATTCGGCAACGCGCAAGCCTGCCCGGGCAGGAACCAGCATGGCGATGCCACGGGCCTGGCCGAGTTTCAGAGTGGCCACCGCATCCTTGTTGACGAAGGTCTGTTCGACGGCCGCTTCGTCCGGTGTGTAGGTGTGCATGACCTCCGACAGACCGTCATGCAGCTGGCAGAGGCGGGAGGCGAGATCCATGTCGCCATCGGATGTCACCGTGCCGGATGCGACGAAACGCAGCGAGTTGCCGAGCGTCTCGATGACGCCCCAGCCGCAGCGGCGAAGGCCGGGGTCTATACCGATGATGCGAATCGTGGAAGTCATAATAAATCCTAAATCAGAATGCCCGATCAGTGCCAGTGAAATGTGAACAAAGCGAAAACATCCTGAAGTGATTATATTTTATTATCGTCACCTCTTGGGCCACGATGCCACGCTGACTACATGACAGACACGACTGCAGCACAGGATTGATGCCATGATCGCCTTCTCCATACTCGACCTCTCGCCGATCGCCGAGGGCCATACCGTTCGTGAGGCGCTCGATGCGTCGCGACGGCTGGCGCAGGTGGCGGAAGCGAACGGCTATCAGCGTTTCTGGTTGGCCGAGCATCACGGCATGCCGGGGATTGCGAGTGCTGCGACCGCCATCGTGATTGCCCATGTCGGGGCCGGTACCTCGACGATCCGCATCGGATCCGGCGGTATCATGTTGCCCAATCATTCGCCGCTCGTCATTGCCGAGCAGTTCGGAACCCTCGAGGCCCTGTTTCCGGGCCGTGTGGATCTGGGCCTTGGGCGTGCCCCTGGCACCGATATGCGCACGGCGCGGGCGCTGAGGCGCAACATCGATGCGGGCGTCGAGAGCTTTCCGCATGATATCATTGAATTGCAGCGGTTGCTGGGTGAGCCGAGCGAGGACCAAGGCCTGCTGGCGGTGCCGGGCATGCGCAGCAACGTGCCGATCTGGCTGTTGGGCTCCAGTCTCTACAGCGCGCATCTGGCAGCCGCGCTCGGCCTCCCTTACGCCTTCGCCTCGCATTTCGCCCCGGATCAACTGGGCGAAGCGGTGGAGATCTATCGCCAGCGTTTCGAGCCTTCGGCTGCACTCAAG
>JARXAQ010000353.1 GCA_029865825.1 Rhizobium sp. | reverse complement strand
TTCTTTGGACACCAGATCGAGCGCATACCGACATATAGCAACAAACAGGCCGCAGCGACCGGAGTAAGAATGGTTTCGCCTGAGAAAGCAGACGTTCCCGAAAGCGATGGTATCATTTATGGGAACGAAAGCTTCGGATTTGATTTTCCTGCAACTCGCTCTCTGATCAGGGATATAGGTTCACTGACAGTCCACGAGGCAATCATTAGCCTACGGTCCATGATGGACGCTCAAGGCGAGGTCATCGAGGCGTTCGGAGTGAAACTACCGATTGGGCCCTCTCTAGCACTGCTGTGCTCTGCGCTACCTGTATTGGCCGCAATATTCCTAGCTGGCTTCTCGGCCCATGGCATACAGGCTCTCCCGGAAGCTGCCCAGGATATCCCCGGATGGATGGCAGGTCTTTCCGTCTTCGGCACGGTATGCGTGCTCCCCGCTTACAGCCTTTTCGTCTCAGGAAGCCGCCTAGAATATGCGCTGCCGCTTTTGGCGGAGCCATTGCAAATAGCCGGCTTGGTCTGGCTAATCGTTCTAACAATCATCACGATTGCGATCTACTTCAGACGGCGCTCCTTCTCGCCAGCTAAAGGCTCCTAGGTCGTTCAAATGACGCACATTATGCAGTTTGTGCTTTTCGACGGCTTCCGGTCCGTTTCAGCGATGGCGTAATGACCGCTTCGAAGGCGCAAAGCCGAGATCATTTCCGTCAAGGGCCTGGAGTGGAATGGCGGCTCTTAGCGAGAGGGTGTCTATAGCGGAAATGCCGCGCTGGGGTAGGACTAGCTTGGAGCAGAAGCTCGACATTCTGCAGAGTATCGGCTTCAAGTAGGACATCAATTGATGGAGGAAGCCATGGTCGATGAACAAGTTGTGGAGGTCGATATCTCAGATCGCGGCAAGGAAATCGCAGCAAGCTATCTGATCGGGTTTATCGGCTTTCGTGACGATCGCCAAGGCAAGAGAACGGTGTCCCTAGGATCAGGAACTCTTGTTAAGATGGCGGGCGTGAGGGGAGTTTTAACCGCTGGCCACGTCGCGATTGCGCTACAGGAAGAAGAGCGTGTCGGCATCGTTACTTTCGGTCCTGGTAAGTTTCAGACCCTAGTCTTCAACCCCAACGACGAGGACGGATTCTCGATGGCCTCGGATGAGGAGAACGGGCCCGACGCAATCGATATTGCCTTCATCCGATTGCCTCAAGAAACGGAGCGGCAACTGGCGGTCAATCAAGCCTTCTGGGATATGGATGAGAGGCTACGCCTCGTGTACCAGAGTGGGAAGTTCCTCGACGATCCAGTGCACGTAGTGATGGGCGTTATTGGCGAGATGTCCGAGCACGACCGTTCCAATGAGAAATGCGTCCATGCATCGCATACAGCGATGATGCATGCCGGCAGCCTGGGTTTCAGAGCTGTCGATAGCGACTTGATCGTTATCTTCCGGCCTGATTTTGCAGAAGGCATTTCAGCGCCAACAAGCTACGGTGGAACGAGCGGCGGGCCGCTCTGGGTGATGTCTCAGCGGGCACTGCACAAGGAGGCTGGCGCTGCTTGGAGTAAGCTGGACTTTCACATTTTCGGTGTAGCGTTTTACGAAGAGCCAAGTGCTGATGGGCAGCTACAAATCCTTTGCCAAGGACCCAGAGTGGTCGACTGGCTTTACGAAAGACTTGCAGAAAAGGTCGGATACAAGGTGCCGTGAAGCTTTGCAGAGCCCTATAGATCTCCGTCTTGCGACGCTGGACCATTTGCACCCAGCTACGCTGCAGAGCACAAGTATGTCGCAGGCACAGTTCACTTCCAAGCTTGACCCTTGGCCGCTTTAGGCTCAACGACAGCTTTCCGGACGCACTAGGCCGAGCTTAACGACCAGAATGAAGGCGCGAAGCGGAAATCAATTCCGCTATCGGCGCGCCATTACGGAAGTCATTGCCGCTTCGCGCCAGAAGGGCGGGCTCTACCAAAATCTGGAAGTAGTGCAGGGGCTGGGGTCAATTTGTCCCCTCAGGGCGGCACACCCGGTTAGAGCTCGCGAGTCCCCCATGTCTGGGAGAATTTCGGGACATCTGCGCACAAAGCTGAACGGGTGGAGCGAGTACTCATAATTGTTGACATTTGAGTCCTTTCGCGCTCGAAAGACTCATGGATTCAATCTCGGAAATCACCAGAGCTTTGAGAGCAGGACGAGCGCTTGTAGGCCTCAGTCAGGAGGAACTCGCATCTATTGCGGGGGTTAGCCGACAGATCTTAGTCCGCTTGGAGCGGGGCGACGACAACGTACTGGCGGAGAGCATTATTCGGGTCAGGACGGCACTGGAATCACAGGGTGTTGTTTTCATTCCGTCTGAAAAGGGCAGGGGACCGGGCGTTGCCGAAACCCGACCTCCTGCCACGTTAGACGGCTAACCGGTCTGCGAGTTAACCCACGGATGCCAATTGCTCTAATTGATTTACAATCCGGTCCGTGTCCGCAAACGCAGCTTCGTCCTCAAACTCAGACCATTTGGCCATTGCTGGCGCATCCGTCCTCATTAAATGTGCTTCGAGCTCCAGTTTGCTTGAAGGAACCCATCTCTTTTCGACCCAGCTATCGCCATAAACCTCTCCCTTTTTTACTCGTGCCTCCTTCTCGTATTTTCCAAAACCTACGTAACGCATTGCCTCGAGGCAACAGACTTCGTATAGCGATAAGCGGACTACGTTTTTATGGACCTCAACTACAGTAAACTCTAAGGGACTCCACAGTTTGCCGATCAGTGATTGCTTTAAGTCTCCTGATCGTCGTGGGTCTATCGTTGGGCGGTGAAGAGTTTCACCTGGGGGAACAACCCGAAGAACATGTTTCTGCAGCTCTATGCTTGTTGCGAGTCGCTCGAAAATGTTCAGGGCTCTGGTCGACGTCTGTTGAGTGACCGTTAGGTCTACAATCCCACGGCCGCGTGGACGCAGGTATCCTTCACCCCACCCAATTCTAGCACGAGACATCGCCTCAGCAGTTCGTTCCATGAGCTCGGCGCTGATGCAATCGAACCGCGTGTAAGGCCCGATCATTGATGAAGCGCCATACGCGGCGCGCGCCCAGCCTGACGGCCGCAACGGATTTCGGGGAGGAAGGGCAGGGCGCGGAAGAATGCGACCTACAGCGACCTGCTGCCAGTATCCGGGTGGGGGACGCGGCACATCGAGGGCGATGCACACTTTTCGGAGATAGGTTTCCGAAACTCCGAATGTCTTTGCCAACGTCGAGCCAGGAACTGACCAGACTTGTTGGTAGAGCTCGTCTCTCGAGATTTTCGTCATCGTGAACCCCAAAGGCAAAGAGCGGTACCGTACGTGTCCTGCAGTTGACGGGATCACCGGCCGGGAGCGATGGACACAGCGATCTTGTCTAGCCGGTGCCGCTAGGCGTTACTCCAGTCACCCATATTTTGATGACCAGGAAGCTTAAGGTTCGACTTCGCGCGGAACCAAGCGGGTAAAAGCTCTTCTGAAAGTGACATTATATACTTCGACCACCGTTCAAGAGCTTGCCTCATCTGGGCCAGATAGGTGTATTGATCGTACACTTTGTCCATTCCCTCCTTCACGTGGCCCATGATGAGTTTCGCGACGTGAATCGGAACGCCCAGTGCAGCAAGCCGGGTACGAGTAGTTCTCCGCCAGTCGTGAAGCACCCAATGCGGTAACGCGACGCCTGGATTCTGTTTGGCAAATTCCAAGGCTACTTGTTTCCGGAGGCGAGCAACAGCTTTGGAGAAGCCGTTCATTTGCGTCGCTCCGCCTGTATGGCTGAAAACCAAGTCTCCCGAATTCCCCCTATGTGCTCTGAGGTGCGTCAGCAACTGAACTAAGGGCTCAGGCAGGGCTACGAGTTGAGCGGTGCCAGTCTTGTATCGATGACCGGGTATGGTCCATGTTCCTGAAACCAAGTCGATCTCTGACCAGCGGGCACCAGCGACTTCGGATTTGCGTTGGCCGGTGAAAAGAAGCATCACGTAGTATGGGCCGAGTGGATATCCAAACTTGGCAATTACATGCCAGACGGAACGGAGCTCTGCGGCTGAGAGGTGTCTATCTCTCTTGCCAGACTCGCAGTAATCTTCGCGCTCGAGGAAGTCTAGCGGATTGACATGCACATTGTAGAGCTTCAATCGTCCTTGTTTTCTGATCCAGCGGAAGAACTTATTTAGTTGCCAAAAAACGATACGTGCGGTGGATTGGCACTGGCGAATTAGCAATGCGTCCAGAAGTCTCTCGATGTCCTCTACGGCTACCGTCTCGATCGGCTTGTTCAAAAAGGGATTCCTGTCCTCGTCGAGGAGCTCCCTTGTGAGCAACCTGATGTCCTTGTGAGCCGTTCTAGCACGCTTCCGGTGCGGCAGCGTTTCGAGAAAGTCTGTGAACACGGATCGAAAGGTCGCCCTCACAACTAGCGCTTCATGCATGCGCTTCTGGTTGGCTAGCTGTTTAGGGTTGAGCCCAAGTTTGACCTGGTCCGTCCATTGTGCCGCAATTTCGCGTGCTTCGGCGAGCGCTTTCACTGCTTCTTCTGCCGAGGCACCCCGTGGGTACTCGTTAATCAGATGGCGAGTCGATTTCGCTCCCGGCATTCGGCTTACAAACCTGAACGACTTCCTCTGGCGCCCGACCACGAGGGCTAGCTTGGGAACTCGGAGGTCCCGTATTTCGTACTCCTTGCTAGACGGCTTTGCGGCCTCAATAAGCGCTACCGTCAGAACCTTAAACTGCATTTGAATCCCCTTCCTGTCCGTCGAGTGGGGCAACTGGCCCAGCAACAATCTCAGCAACATTGCCTCGTTTCGAGGTGTTGCGCCCGACCGACAGGAGAATACGGAACTTCTATTTAGTCAATAGTTACAATGACTTAGGTTACGTCTTGGATCCATAAGATACATCCAGTTACGCAGTGATACACGGGAGCAAAAATCTTCTAAGCACTAGGTCGTAGGTTCGAGCCCTACAGGGATCGCCAGTTCTTGAAGCAAGCGAAGATCGGTGATCCCGTCTGTCACAAGCGGCCGGACGCTTTTGTATATCGGGCCCTGGCTTTTTTCTGTCTCGCCAACCTTTCGGAAACTCTTGGACGGCATGATGGCGCTCACGAGAGGTTAACCATGTCCAGCCGTACCGCCAGTTCCCGCCGCGCGCCGTCGAAGCGTCGCAAGTCGAGCCGCTCGTCGTCTGCCGGGCAGGGGCTGACGCAATGGGTCGTTATCCTGGCGCTGGTGGCTGGCGGTATCGCCCTCTACGACAATCGCGTGGCGTTGATGAAGCAGGTCGCTCCACTGTTAACGGACGACCGTCGGACCGCCGACAGGTCCGAGGGCAAGCCCGAGAGGCGCGCAGAAAAGCCCAAGTCGAATCAAAGCGCAGTCGGCATTGCCAGGGCGCCCGTTCCTCCGGTTGCCGTCGGGGCGACGAAAGCGCCGGTTCCCAATGCGAAGCCTGCAACCGCAACCGATGTGGCAGCGGCCAATCCGGCACTGACCGGTGAGAATTTCAAGGGGCGGTTCTATTTTTGCGGCACGTCTGGCCTCGACACCTGTGTCGCGGATGGTGACACCTTCTGGTTCGCGAAGACCAGGATCACGCTCGCCGATATTGC
The DNA here is from genome assembly GCA_029865825.1 of Rhizobium sp. GTDB lineage: Bacteria > Pseudomonadota > Alphaproteobacteria > Rhizobiales > Rhizobiaceae > Allorhizobium. The sequence goes on along the minus strand of JARXAQ010000353.1, from coordinate 4,488 downwards.
GGCGCCAGCGACCGACAAGGCCCGATGCCAACAGGAACGGGACCGCGGTTTTGCCGCCAAGGTGAGACTGCGTGATCTGCTCAATGCAGGAAAGTTCGACATTGAGGTGCTGAAGGGTCAGCCTCTGGCCGCCGGCACCTCCGTGCTGCGTGTCGTGACCCGCGACGGGCGTTCGCTCGGCTCTATCCTGGTGTCTGAGGGCCTCGCCAAGCCCCGTCTCGCCCCCAATCAGTCCTGGTGCCCGTGAGCAACAGGCGACCTCTGCAATAGGGAAGGCCCGCGGCACAGCGGTGCAGCGGGCCTTGAATGGTCGACGCAGGAACGTGTCCTGATCAGTGCAGAATCTGGCTGAGGAACAGCTTGGTGCGCTCGTGCTGCGGATTGTCGAAGAACTCGGCCGGTGAGTTCTGCTCGACGATCTGCCCCTGGTCCATGAAGATCACGCGGTCGGCGACCTGGCGGGCGAAGCCCATTTCATGCGTGACACAAATCATGGTCATGCCCTCTTCGGCAAGACCGACCATGGTGTCGAGCACTTCCTTGACCATTTCCGGATCGAGCGCCGACGTCGGCTCGTCGAACAGCATGATCTTCGGCTTCATGCAGAGTGCACGCGCAATCGCCACGCGCTGCTGCTGGCCGCCCGACAGCTGACCGGGGTATTTATTGGCCTGTTCCGGGATCTTGACGCGCTTGAGGAAGTGCATCGCGACTTCTTCAGCTTCCTTCTTCGGCATCTTGCGCACCCAGATCGGCGCAAGCGTGCAGTTTTCCAGGATCGTCAGATGCGGGAAAAGGTTGAAGTGCTGGAACACCATGCCCACGTCGCGGGGCACTACATCGATCTTCTTCAGATCGTTGGTCAGTTCCATCCCGTCGACCAGAATATTGCCCGACTGGTGTTCTTCGAGCCGGTTGATGCAGCGGATCATCGTGGATTTGCCGGAGCCCGACGGGCCGGCGACAACGATTCGCTCACCCTTCATGACCTTCAGATTGATGTCGCGCAGGACGTGAAAGTCGCCGTACCACTTGTTCATGTTGATCAGTTCGACGGCGACATCGGTCGTCGAGATGGCCGCCTTCGCGGAATTGGCTTGAACCATGGTTGTTCCCCCTTGTCCTATCGCTTGTGGCCAGTGTCGAGATGCTGCTCCATGAAAGCGGAGTAGCGCGACATGCCGAAGCAGAAGATCCAGAATATGAAGCCGGCAAAGATCAGGCCCGTGAGCGGTGTCACGGGTGTGGCCCAGCTGGCGTCGGTGAAGTTGAGACGGACAATGCCGAGCAGGTCGAACATGCCGATGATCGATACGAGCGAGGTGTCCTTGAACAGCCCGATAAACGTGTTGACGATGCCGGGAATGACCAGCTTGATCGCCTGCGGCAGGATGATCAGGCGGACCTTCTGCCAGTACGAGAGACCAAGTGAATCGGCGCCTTCGTACTGTCCTTTCGGGATCGCCTGCAGGCCGCCGCGCACCACTTCCGCCATATAGGCCGAGGCGAAGAGCGACACGCCGACGAGCGCACGCAGGAAGTTGTCGATCGTCCAGCCCGTGGGCATGAAGAGCGGCAGCATCACGTTGGCCATGAACAGGACCGTGATCAGCGGCACGCCGCGCACGACCTCGATGAACACCACGCAGAGCGTCTTGATGACCGGCATTTCGGAGCGACGCCCGAGCGCCAGCAGGATGCCGAGCGGCAAGGACACTGCGATCCCGACAAAGGACAGGATCAGGGTGACCATCAGCCCGCCCCAGAGCGGCGTTTCGACCGTCGAGAGACCGAACCCACCATTCAACAGGAAGAATGCGACGACCGGGAAGACAACGAAGAGCAGAAGGGCATTCAGGCCCTTCCTCGGCGCTTTCGGGATCAGCATCGGTACGAGCAGCGCCACGAACAGGATGCCGACCAACATCACGCGCCAGCGTTCATCCAGCGGGTAACGTCCGAAGATGAACTGCGAGAACCGGCTCTCGACGAAGGCCCAGCAGGCACCCTTCCAGCCATCGGGCTGGATGCCCCCTTGTGCGACGGTGGCGCAGACCGCGCGGTCTGCCCCAAACCAGGCAGCATCGAGAAACAGAAAGTTGATCGCACCTGGCAGGATCATGGCCATCACGCCCAGCGCAAGGATCGTCAGGATGACGTCCTTTGGCGTGGCGAGAAGGTTCAATCGGATCCAGCCACCGATGCTGCCATCGGAGATCGGCGCGGGAAGGGGTGCCAGCATGTCCTGGCGGACATAGGTGATTTCGCGTGACATGCTCATCTCTCCACCAGGGCCATTTTGGCGTTGAACCAGTTCATGAAGAGCGAGGTCAGGATGCTGATCGTCAGATAGACGGCGAGCCAGATCGACACGATTTCGATCGCCTGACCGGTCTGGTTCATCGTCGTGCCGCCGGTCGAGACCAGTTCGGGGAAGCCGACTGCAACGCCTAGGGAGGAGTTCTTCGTCAGGTTCAGATACTGGCTGGTGAGGGGCGGAATGATGATGCGCATCGCCTGCGGGACCACCACAAGCCGGGTGGTCGTCGACGCATGCAGGCCGAGTGCCGATGCCGCCTCTGTCTGGCCCTTCGACACGCCCTTGATGCCGGCACGGATGATTTCGGCGATGAAGGCTGCCGTGTAGAAGGAAAGGGCGAGATAGAGTGCCACGAATTCCGGCGCGATGACCGAGCCACCGGACATGTTGAAGCGGCTGGCGACCGGATAATCGAAGGTCAACGGCGCTCCGACCGCCAAAAATGCGACCAGCGGCAGCAGGACGATCATGCCGGCCGATGCCCAGCCCGTCGGGAAGATTTGCCCGGTGCGCATCTGCCGTGCCTTGGCCCAACGCGCCACGAGCACGGATGCGACGATCCCGATCACAATGGCGAGCGGCAAGACGGCGGCGCCGTCACCCCAGATCGGCCGCGGGAAGGCGAGCCCGCGATTGTTGAGGAATGTCGAGAACGGCAGTTCGAGCGAATCGCGCGGCTGCGGCAGTGTCGCCAGGACGCCCGAATACCAGAAGAAGATGACGAGCAACGGCGGGATGTTGCGGAACGCCTCGACGTAGACGGTGCAGAGCTTGGCGATGAGCCAGTTCTTCGACAAACGTCCGATACCGATGATGAAGCCGATGATGGTCGCCGTGATGATGCCGGTGATGGCGACCAGAATGGTGTTCAGCAAGCCGACAATGATCGCGCGTCCATAAGTCGAATCACTGGAATAGCTGATCAGTGTCTGGCCGATGTCGAACCCGGCGCGGCCGTTCAGAAACTGGTAACCCGAAGCCGTGTTGCTCCGAGCGAGGTTTTCGATGGTGTTGTTAGCGATGGTCCAGACGATAAACGTCATGATGGCGATCGTAGCGACCTGAAAGAAGATCGATCTTGCTTTCGGATCGTAGACCAGCGAACCCAAACTCTGCCTCCCGGCAGGTAAACTGGTGGCGTGATCTGTCATTCTGTGCCAAATCCCCGAGGCTTCTTCGAGCCTTATACTGTAATTGTCCTTCGCGTCCGCCCGCCGTTTTTATTGTGGTCGGTGCTGACGGCAACCGGCCTGCTGAGCGGAACACGTGGCCTACTAAAACACGAGGCGGCTTTCGCCGCCTCGCTCAAGTCCAGATGTATCTCAGCGGATCGGCGGAGCGTACTGCAGACCGCCCTTGCTCCACAGCGCGTTGACGCCGCGTTCGATCTTCAGCGGGGTGCTGACGCCGATATTGCGTTCGAACACTTCACCATAGTTACCGACGCCCTTGACGATGTTGTAGGCCCAATCATTCGTCAGGCCGAGGTCGGTACCGATCTTGGAGTCAGCTTCAACACCCAGGAAACGCTGGATGTCCGGGTTCGTCGTAGAGCCCTTGATCTCGTCGACATTGGCCTGGGTGATGCCGAATTCTTCGGCCTGAACCAGGGCGTAGTGCGTCCAGGAAACGATGTCGAACCACTGATCGTCACCCTGACGAACGGCCGGTCCGAGCGGCTCCTTGGAGATGATTTCTGGCAGAACGATATGTTCGTCCGGGTTGGTCAGCGTCAGACGGATCGAATACAGGCCCGACTGGTCGGTCGTGTAGACGTCGCAACGGCCGGCTGCGTAAGCTGCGTTCACTTCTTCGAGCTTTTCGAAGACGACCGGCTTGTATTCGAGGTTGTTGGCCTTGAAGTAGTCGGCGAGGTTCAGTTCGGTCGTGGTGCCGGACTGGACGCAGACGGCGGCGCCAGAGAGCTCGAGTGCCGATTTGACGTTCAGCGCCTTGGTGACCATGAAGCCCTGGCCGTCATAATAGTTGACGGTGCGGAAGTTGAAGCCGAGCGCGGTGTCGCGGCTGATGGTCCAGGTGGTGTTACGGGCGAGAACATCGACTTCGCCGGACTGGAGCGCGGTGAAACGGCTCTGTGCAGTGGTCGGCGTGTACTTCACTTTCGTTGCGTCGCCAAACACGGCGGCAGCGACGGCCTTGCAATAGTC
>JARXAQ010000125.1 GCA_029865825.1 Rhizobium sp. | reverse complement strand
GTTTTCGGTGCTTAGACCGGCTTGATCAGGATGTGCTTCTTTTTGCCCAGCGACAGCTTGATCACGCCATCGCCTGTCAGCTGTGCACTGCCGACAGCCATGCGCTCATCGGAGACGCCGGCATCATTGATCTTCACCGCACCGCCCTGGACGTGACGGCGGGCTTCGCCGTTCGAGGCGGCAAGGCCTGCCTTGACGATCAGTCCGAGCAGGCCGATGCCGGCTTCGAGTTCAGCCGAGGCAATTTCGACCGTCGGCAGGTTTTCCGACAGGGCGCCTTCTTCGAATGTCTTGCGCGCCGTCTCTGCTGCTTCGTCTGCAGCGGTCCGGCCATGCAGGATGGCGGTGATCTCGGTGGCCAGAATCTTCTTCGCCTCGTTGATCTCCGATCCGCCGAGGCTTGCGAGCTTCTTGATCTCGTCCATCGGCATTGTCGTGTAGAGCTTGAGGAAGCGCTCGACATCGGCGTCTTCGGTGTTGCGCCAGTACTGCCAGAAATCATAGGCCGAGAGCATGTCGGCATTGAGCCAGACGGCACCGGTTGCCGATTTGCCCATCTTGGCACCGGACGAGGTGGTCAAAAGCGGCGAGGTCAGCGCATAAAGCTGCGGTGTGCCCATGCGATGGCCAAGATCGATGCCGTTGATGATGTTGCCCCATTGGTCGGAGCCGCCCATCTGCAGGCGGCAGTCGTAGCGCTTGTTGAGCTCGACGAAGTCATAGGCCTGCAGGATCATATAGTTGAATTCGAGGAAAGACAGCGACTGCTCGCGATCAAGGCGGGTCTTGACGCTGTCGAACGACAGCATCCGGTTGACCGAGAAGTGCCGGCCGACATCGCTCAGGAAATCGAGGTAGTTCAACCCGCGCAGCCATTCGGCATTGTTGATCATCATGGCGCCGCCCTTGGGGCCCGCCTCGTAATTCAGATACTGTGCAAAGCAGCGCTTGATCGAGGCAATGTTGTCCTCGATCTTGTCGATGGTCATCAGCTGGCGGGCTTCTTCCTTGAAGGATGGGTCGCCGACCATGCCCGTGCCGCCGCCCATCAGCGAGATTGGCTGGTGGCCGGTTGCCTGGAACCAGTGCAGCATCATGATCTGGATGAGCCCGCCGGCATGCAGCGAGGGGGCCGTCGGATCAAACCCGATATAGGCCGTCACGCTTTCCTTGGCGAGCAGGTCGTCGAGGCCCGTTTCATCGGATACCTGATGAATGAAGCCGCGCTCTTGCATGGTGCGGAGGAAATCGGACTTGAACTTCGTCATGACGGTCTGGCTTTCGCTTCTTTTCTGGCAGTTTTGATCTTAGAAATCCGCGCGCGCTTTAGCATTGTTTTTTGAATTGTGCACCCGTTTCGACCATGAATGTGGTTCGGCGGGTGCAATCGAATCAGGTGGATGATGACGGAATTGAAGACGGCGATCGGCCTGATGAGCGGCACATCCATGGACGGCATCGACGTGGCGCTGGTGCGGACCGATGGCCAGGCGGTGGTGGAGCGCGGGGCTTTCCTGTCTGTACCCTATGAGCCGGCGTTTCGCGATCGGCTGAAACAGGCGTTGGAGGAGGCGAAGGCGATCCGCGAACGGACGGAGCGGCCGGGCGACATCTCACGTATGGAGAGAGACCTGACGTTGCGTCATGCTGAGGCCGTTTCGCAGTTCCTGCAGAGGTTCGGCCTGGCGGCGACGGAGATCGACCTGATCGGCTTCCACGGCCAGACCGTCCTTCACCGCCCGGATGAGGGGGTGACCGTGCAGATAGGCGACGGCGCCTTGCTGGCGAAGGAGACGGGCATTCCGGTGGTCTACGACATGCGCGCCAATGACATGGTCCATGGCGGGCAGGGTGCGCCGCTGGTGCCGGTCTATCACCAGGCGCTCGCCCAGACGCTGCCGCCGGAGCAGTGGCCGGTCTGCTTCGTCAATATCGGCGGCATCTCCAACCTGACATTTCTCGACCGCGACGGCACGATCATCGGTTTTGACAGCGGTCCGGGCAATACGCTGATCGACCAATGGGTCGAGGCCCATGCCGGCATTCCCTATGACGACGGCGGGCGCATCGCCTCTGAGGGGCAGGTGATCGCGGCCCTTGCTGACCATTATCTCGACAATCCATTTTTCACCGCGCCGACGCGGCGCTCGCTGGACCGCAACGACTTTCTGCCACCGACAGGCGAGGATGCCGAACTCTCGGACGGTGCCAGAACGCTGTCCTATGTCACGGGCGCAGCGATCCTCAAATCCGCCGGCCACCTGCCGGCGCAGCCGAAGACTTATGTGATCTGCGGCGGCGGGCGGTTGAACCGGACCATCATGGCCGATCTCGCACGCCTGGCGTCGGAACGGGGCGCCGACGTGCTGTCGGCGGAAGCGGCTGGCTTCGATGGCGATGCGATGGAGGCGGAGGCTTGGGCCTATCTGGCGGTTAGGTCAGCAAAGGGGCTGCCGCTTACCTTTCCCGGCACCACGGGCGTCATGGCGCCGGTGACGGGGGGCATTTTGGCCCGACCGGTCATTCTGGAGACGGAGCGTCTGATCCTGACGACCTGGGAAGATGGAGATGACCTTGCGCTGACCCGTCTGCATGACACGCCGGAAGCGAGTCTCTACGTAGGCAACGGCATCCCGTGGGACCGCGATTACGCCATGGGCCGGATCGAGGGCTGGCGCGCAGAGTTTGATCGGCGTGGTGTGGCGACTTTGAAGCTCGTGGAGAAAGATTCAGGCGCCTTTATCGGTCGAGCCGGTATCAATTGGTACGAGGACGACGGTGCCCACCAGTTGGTCTATTCGATTGTTCGGCAGGCTTGGGGCAGGGGCTTTGCAACCGAGATCGCCGGTGCCCTGACCGACTGGTTCTTTGCCAACACAAAGGCCGAACATTTGGAAGCCATGGCACACCAGGACAATCACGCCTCGCTCAGCGTCTTGAGCAAGATCGGAATGACGGAGACGGGCATCAGGCTGGTGCGTGGCGAACCTTGCCGGTTTTTTGAAATACGCCGGGATCAGTTGCTGGAACGCGCGAAGGTCAGTCCGTCGCGCAGTCCGACTTCATAGGCATGCCGGATGCCGGCGGCATCGCCGACGGCGAACTTGTTGACCGGAATGTCTTCGCTCGGCCCGACGATCGTTCGATTGGGCGCCGATGGCGGCAGGCGCCCGAAGCGGGTCGATAGCAGCAGCGTGCGCCACCCCTTCTCTTCGGCCTGGCGCAGCTTCATCAGTGGTGGATTATCGACAAGCCCGCCATCGAGATAGGGAAAACCCTTGACCCGTCCGACAGGCATGAAGGGCGGCACCGAGGAGGTGGCCATCAGCGCGTCCACCAGCTCTTCCGCCGTCTCAATGGTGTGGGTGGAAACCCAGACTGGCTTCAGCCCCATATAGCCGCCAGCCCGCGAATGGGCACCGCCGGTCACGGCCTTCTCGATTTGGTAGGCGGCAATCGAGCCGATCGCGCCGACGGAACCCGGCATCCATTTGGGCAGGGCGGCAAGCTGGATCAGCATCGGCGGCGAGGCCTTCATCGCGGCAAGTTCGAGCGGGCCGAATTCCTGCGCCAGGAACCGGCGAAACAGGCTGCCCACGACAAGCGGGGATTGCCGGCGCTTGAGTGCAGACCAGTCGCGTTCCGGATGTTTCGTTTCGGCAAAGGCAAAGGCGGACGCCCGCACCCGATCACCGACGCCAGCCAGATGCATGGCACCATGATAGGCGCCGGCGGAAACCGTGACGTAGAAGCGGGGCGAGAGCGGATGGTGTTCGCTGAACGCCTTGAGGAAGCCGCTTTGCCAGTAACACCGGTTTCCACCGCCTGCGAGACCGACGGCGTCGAAGGAAAGGTCTGAGGTCATTGAAAATCACGCGTTGAAATCAGTTTGAGACCTTATTCTCGTTGAAGCATAGCGAGAACCGCATCGACTTTGTCTTTGCCGACTTCGGCGCGCTGCATGAAACGCTTCCGCACCTCATTCTGTTCGACAATGTCTTTGGTCACCTCGACGAAGAACTCGTTGAGTGTCAGCCCGTTCTCCTCGGCCACGCTTGCGATTTGTGTATCCAGCGGCTCTGGCAGCGTGATGGTGATTGATTTCACAGCGTGAGTTCCCTGACCAGTCGTGCCGGCTCGATGACCTCGACACGATCAAATCTCAAATCGCCCCCAGAAAAATCCCTGGTGTTGCTGGTCACAAGATAGCGCGCATTTGCGGCAATCGCCAGTTCGATAAGGTGATTGTCGCCCTCGTCGCGGAGATTCGGACGCCAACGGTAGTGAATGTCGACAAGTGTACAGCGGGAGAAAAATGCATCCAGCAGATCATTGCGCTGAGGGAGATCAAACCGCGCACGCTGAAAGGGTGTCGTGCGGTTGATGACGTCTTCGTATTCCAGATAGAGCGCCAAACTCAGCATGGGTGCAAGCCGGTCTGTCAGGCACGCCTCGATCACCTTCGAGGCTGGACCCTGGCCGATACAAGCGCTGATGAGAACGTTTGTATCGGCCACGATCCGGATCATGTTACCGGATCCGCTTGGCGGCCGGTTCGGGGACCAGTTCGCCTTCCAGGCGACGGTCGAGATAGTCTTCGCATTCGCCCATCAGCGTTTCCACCTGGCCGTTAAAGAAGTGGTTGGCGCCGGGCACCGTCTTGTGGGTGATGAGAATGCCCTTCTGCGTCTTCAGCTTGTCGACCAAGCCCTGGACGTCCTTTTCCGGTGCCACCTTGTCGCCGTCGCCATGGATGATCAGGCCGGAGGAGGGGCAGGGGGCGAGGAACGAGAAGTCGTAGATGTTCGGCTGCGGCGCGATCGACATAAAACCTTCGATCTCCGGGCGTCGCATCAGGAGCTGCATGCCGATCCAGGCACCGAAGGAATAGCCGGCCACCCAACAGCTCTTCGAATCCGGATGCAGGCTCTGCACCCAGTCGAGAGCAGACGCGGCGTCGGACAGTTCGCCCGCGCCATGGTCGAATTCGCCCTGGCTGCGGCCGATCGAACGGAAGTTGAAACGCAGCGTCGTGAAGCCGCGCTTCTGGAACATGTAGAACAGCTGGTAGACGATCTGGTTGTTCATCGTCCCGCCAAACTGTGGATGCGGATGCAGGATGATGGCGATCGGCGCGCTTTTTTCCTTCGAGGGCTGGTAACGACCTTCGAGGCGGCCCGCCGGGCCGTTGAAAATGACTTCGGGCATGGAGACTCCGGTCCGTAACAATTTGTCGGCTCTGACGGATCAAATTAGGAAGCTGACTTGACGAAGTCAGTCAGCTTTTCTAAAACGAAGTTTAGAACCGTTCGAAACTGGATGCGGCTGCATCCGGGTTGAAGGTGTCATAGGACAAGCCCGGCCAAAATTTCAAGGAAAATGCGCCGGGGTGAAGCAGGGGTCTGCCGCAGGAATGGCGAGAGAACGCACATATCTGGACTGGAACGCGACCGCACCCCTGCATCAGGGTGCCCGCGACGCCATGTTCGATGCGCTGTCGCTCACCGGCAATCCGTCTTCGGTGCATGCCGAGGGGCGTGCGGCGCGCGGCGTGGTCGAGAAGGCAAGGCGTGAGGTTGCAACCCTGGTCGGGGCAGATCCGAGCCATGTCACCTTCACTGCAAGCGCGACCGAAGCGGCAAGCCACGTCTTGTCGCCGGTATATCGCATGGGCAAGGCGAAGATTGCGATCGGTCGTCTCTATGTTTCAGCGATCGAGCACCTGGCGATTCGGGCAGGTGGACGCTTTGCACCGGATGAAGCGACGGAGCTGACGGTCACCCGCGCCGGCCTTATCGATCTCGATGCCATCGAGGTATCCTTGGCGGCGCATGATGCGAAAGCCGGTTTGCCCTTGGTCGCACTCATGCTGGTCAACAATGAAACCGGCATCATCCAACCGATCCGTGAGGCCTCCGCCATCGTAAAGAGACATGGTGGGTTGCTGATTGTTGATGCTGTTCAGGCGGCCGGCCGGATACCGGTTTCGATCGACGCACTCGGCGCCGATTTTCTGATTGTGTCCGCGCACAAGCTGGGCGGGCCGAAGGGTATCGGTGCATTGGTGTCGCGTGGCGAAACCCTGATGCCGGAGCCTTTGGTGCGCGGCGGCGGTCAGGAAAAAGGCCACCGCGCGGGCACTGAAAATATTGCCGCGATCGCAGGGTTCGGCGCAGCCGCACGGGCCATGGCAGAGGATGTCGTGGGGCGCAATGACGCGATCGCTGCCCTGCGGGACCGGGCGGAAGCCGCAATGCTGGCCGCAGCACCCGACACGCTGATCTACGGTCGTGGTTTGCCGCGGGTCGGCAATACCAGCTTCTTCCACCTGCCGGGCCTGAAAGCCGAGACCGGGCAGATCGCCTTTGACCTTGAAGGCATCGCGCTCTCGGCAGGCGCCGCCTGCTCTTCGGGCAAGGTTGGCGCCAGTCACGTGCTGACGGCAATGGGCGAGGATGCCGCGACCGGCGCCTTGCGTTTGTCGATCGGGCCTACGACGACGGATCAGGATGTGGAGCGCTTCATTGCGGCCTTCACCGCGATTGCCGCCCGCCGAAAGCTGGCGGGACGAGCGGCGTAAAGTCGCGGAAAACTTGACGAGTGTTTGTTTTTCCCTTGCCAAGAGGGTGAAATGAATGCTCGGGAACCTTAAATAGGGCGTACACTCCGCCCCACGTTAACAAGCTGCCGGAATTTGGCCCGGCAAGATTGGAGAACGACCATGGCTGCTGTGCAGGAAACGATCGATCAGGTTCGCCAGATCGATGTGGATCAGTACAAGTATGGTTTTGAAACCACCATCGAAGTCGACAAGGCCCCGAAGGGTCTGTCGGAAGATATCGTCCGCTTCATTTCGGCCAAGAAGAACGAGCCGGACTGGATGCTGGAATGGCGCCTTGACGCCTACAAGCGCTGGCTGACGATGGAAGAGCCCACCTGGGCCCGCGTCCACTATCCGAAGATCGACTTCAACGACAGCTACTACTACGCCGCGCCGAAGAGCACCGCCGGCCCGACCTCCATCGACGACGTCGATCCGGAGCTGTTGAGGGTCTATGAGAAGCTCGGCATCCCCTTGCGCGAACAGGAAATCCTGGCCGGCGTTCAGACCTCGAAGATTGCTGTCGATGCCGTCTTCGACTCGGTGTCGGTTGTCACAACCTTCAAGGCAGAGCTGATGAAGGCCGGCGTGATCTTCATGTCGATCTCGGAGGCGATCCGCGAATATCCTGATCTGGTGAAGCAGTATCTGGGGTCTGTCGTTCCGGTCACGGACAACTACTATGCGACGCTGAACTGCGCGGTATTCACCGACGGCTCCTTCGTCTACATCCCGAAGGGCGTGCGCTGCCCGATGGAGCTGTCGACCTATTTCCGCATCAACGAGAAGAACACCGGCCAGTTCGAGCGCACGCTGATCATCGCCGAGGAAGGCGCCTACGTCTCCTATCTCGAAGGCTGCACGGCACCGCAGCGCGACGAAAACCAGCTGCATGCGGCGGTCGTCGAACTCGTCGCCATGGACGACGCCGAGATCAAGTATTCGACGGTGCAGAACTGGTATCCGGGCGACAAGGACGGCAAGGGCGGCATCTACAACTTCGTCACCAAGCGTGGCGATTGCCGCGGTGACCGTTCGAAGATCTCCTGGACGCAGGTCGAGACCGGCTCGGCCATCACCTGGAAATACCCGTCCTGCATCCTGCGCGGCGACGACAGCCAGGGCGAGTTCTACTCGATCGCTGTCTCCAATGGCCACCAGCAGGTCGACAGTGGAACGAAGATGATCCATCTCGGCAAGAACACCAAGAGCCGGATCATCTCCAAGGGCATCTCGGCCGGCGTGTCGCAGAACACCTATCGCGGCCAGGTCTCGATGCATCGCAAGGCGGAAAACGCCCGCAACTTCACCAATTGCGATTCGCTGCTGATCGGTGACACCTGCGGCGCGCATACCGTGCCTTACATCGAGGTGAAGAACTCGACGGCCAAGGTGGAGCACGAGGCGACGACCTCGAAGATCTCCGAGGACCAGAAGTTCTACGCCATGCAGCGCGGCATTCCGGAAGAAGAGGCGATCGCGCTCATCGTCAACGGCTTCGTCCGCGACGTCATCCAGCAGCTTCCGATGGAGTTTGCGGTTGAGGCGCAGAAGCTGATCAACATCTCACTTGAGGGAAGCGTGGGCTGATGAGGCGGCGCACTCAGCCAGCAGCGGTCGTCATCCTCGGGCTTGTCCCGAGGATCTGCTGCCGGCAAGGCTGATGCGCGATGTCCGGCTTCGTCTACATGATGTCGGACAAGCCACGTGGCGTGATTTACACCGGGGTGACTAGCGACCTTCAGGGGCGCGTTTGGGAACACCGGAATGAAGTGCAGAAGGGTTTTACGTCCAGATACAATGCGAAGCTTTTGGTGTGGTTTGAGTTGCATCCGAACATCGTCCTCGCGATCCGACGAGAGAAGTCTCTGAAGCGATATGCGCGGGACTGGAAGATCAGGCTGGTCGAATGGTTGAACCCGACATGGCTCGATCTCTACGACCGGATCTACGAGATCGAGAACGTTTATTCACCGCACCCGGGTTCACCGCAATGGTCGGACTATCACTGATACGGCAGTAGATCCTCGGGACAAGCCCGAGGATGACGGATTGAAGAACAGGCGCCCAGCGGCGCGACAGGAAACGACAGGCGGCCCTTGAACCGCCCGATGGACAGGAAGACAGACATGCTTGAAATCAGAAATCTCCATGCCCGCATCGCCGAAGACGGCACCGAAATCATCAAGGGTCTGAACCTCACCGTGAAGGCCGGCGAAGTTGCTGCCATCATGGGCCCGAACGGCTCCGGCAAGTCGACGCTGTCCTACATCCTCTCGGGCCGCGAAGACTATGAAGTCACCGAAGGCGACATCCTCTACAACGGCGAGAGCATTCTGGAATTGGACCCGGCCGAGCGTGCCGCCAAGGGCATCTTCCTCGCCTTCCAGTACCCGGTCGAAATCCCGGGTGTGGCCACCATGCAGTTCCTGAAAGTGGCGATGAATTCGCAGCGCAAGGCGCGTGGTGAAGCGGAACTGACGACGCCGGACTTCATCCGTCGCGTCAAGGAAGCCGCAGGCGAACTGAAGATCAATCCTGATATGCTGAAGCGTCCGCTCAATGTCGGTTTCTCCGGCGGTGAAAAGAAGCGCGCCGAAATCCTGCAGATGGCGCTGCTGGAGCCAAAACTCTGCATCCTCGACGAGACCGATTCCGGCCTCGACATCGATGCGCTGAAGATCGTCGCTGACGGCGTCAACGCGCTCAAGCGTCCGGACCGCGCCACGATCGTCATCACCCACTACCAGCGTCTGCTCGACTACATCGTGCCGGATAGCGTGCACGTCCTCTACAAGGGCCAGATCATCAAGAGCGGTGACAAGGATCTTGCATTGGAACTCGAAGCCAACGGTTATGCCGACATCACCGGTCAGGCAGCCTAAGCGGTTTCAAGTTTGAAGGAGTTGCACCGATGACATTGCAAGCGGCCAACCGGCTCACCGCAGCCGAGACCCAGCTCATCGACGCCTATACCAATCAGATCGGCAGCCTTCCGGGCGATGGCGCCGTGTTGCTGAAGCGCGACGGCCTGTTCGATGCGCTGAAGCGCCAGGGTTTGCCGACGCGCCGCGTCGAGACCTTTCACTACACCGACCTGAAGGCGCTGTTGCGCGCGCTTCCGGCAGAAGAGCCGCAAGCCGTGGCCAGCAGCGTTTCGCCGATCGTCAACGATGGCACCGTGCTGCGCATTCTGCAGGGTGTTTCAGAGACCCCTGCTGCCTTGCCGGAAGGCCTGACGGTCTCGCTCTACCGCGAGGCACTGACGAGCGGGACCGCTGCCGAGGGCCTGACCGCCTTCAATAGCGATGACACGATCGGCCGCATCAACGGTGCCTTCGTCCGCGATGGCTTCGGCCTGACGCTGGCCGACGGTGCCGAGATCGAACGTCCGATCGAGCTGCAGTCGGTTCATGCGGCCGGCCAGCTCCACCTGCGTTTCCCGGCCACATTCGGCAAGGGCGCGAAGGCAACGGTGATCGAGCGCCATATCGGTCAGAGCGGTTCTGCCGCTTTGGCAACAGTCGTGGCCGATTTGAAGCTCGACGACGGCGCCGAGATTACCTGGATCATCCTCCAGGGCGAAGGCGATGCCGACAGTCATCTCGGCCAGATCCGCGCCGAGCTCGGCACGGACTCGAGGTTCCGGCTCTTCATCATCAATGCCGGCGGCAAGCTGGTGCGCCAGGAAGTGCATGTGAAGACGGTTGGCGAAGGCTGTGACTTCACGCTGCGTGCGGTGAACCTGCTGGGCGGCGATACGCATACCGACGTCACCATGACGCTCGGCCATGATGTGCCGAACACGACCTCGACGGAAATCATCCGAAACGTGGTCTTCGACCGCGCCAAGGGTGTTTTCCAAGGCATGATCCGGGTCGCTCCGGATGCCCAGAAGACCGACGCCCGCATGGCCTGCAACACGCTGCTGATGTCTGACGATGCCGAGTTCTCGGTGAAGCCCGAGCTCGAAATCTTCGCCGACGACGTGCAATGCGCACATGGTGCGACGGTCGCCGACATCCACAAGAGCCATCTCTATTACCTGATGTCGCGTGGCATTCCGGAAAAGAAGGCGCGCGCGCTTCTGGTCAACGGCTTTGTTGCCGAGATCGTCAAGGAACTGGAAGACGAGGCCCTCGTCGAGGCGCTGGAAGAGATCATCACCGACTGGCTGGAGCATCATGGCTGACACGATCGCGGCACAGACAGGTTACGACGTTGAAGCCGTCAGGCGGGATTTCCCGATCCTGTCGCGCGAGGTCTATGGCAAGCCGCTGGTCTATCTCGACAATGCGGCTTCGTCCCAAAAGCCGCAAAGCGTGATCGATGCGGTGTCGCATGCCTACGCCCACGAATACGCCAATGTGCATCGTGGCCTGCATTTCCTCTCCAATGCCGCGACGGATGCCTATGAAGGGGCGCGCGAAAAGGTGCGCCGCTTTCTGAATGCCCCATCGATCGACGAAGTGATCTTCACAAAATCCTCGACCGAGGCGATCAACACGGTCGCCTATGGCTGGGGCATGAAGCATATCGGCGAGGGCGACGAGATCGTGCTGTCGATCATGGAGCACCACTCCAACATCGTGCCCTGGCATTTTCTCCGCGAGCGCAAGGGTGCCAAGCTCGTCTGGGCACCCGTGACCGATGACGGCGCCTTCGACATGGAAGCCTTTGTCGGCTGCCTGACCGAGCGCACCAAGCTGATCGCCATCACCCACATGTCGAACGCGCTCGGCACGGTGGTGCCGATCAAGGAGGTCTGCCGCATCGCCCATGAGCGTGGCATCGCCGTGATGGTCGATGGTTCCCAGGGCGCGGTCCATCTGCCGGTCGATGTCCAGGATCTCGGCTGCGACTGGTACGCCGTCACCGGCCACAAGCTCTACGGGCCCTCTGGCATCGGCGTGCTCTGGGGCAAGATGGATCGCCTGAAGGATATGGATCCCTTCATGGGCGGCGGCGAGATGATCGTCGAGGTGACCCAGGACTACGTCACCTATAACGAGCCGCCGCATCGCTTCGAGGCGGGAACGCCGCCGATCGTCCAGGCGATCGGCCTGGGCTACGCGCTCGACTATATGGAAAGCCTCGGGCGGGAGGCGATTGCCGCCCATGAGGAGAGCCTGCGCGCCTATGCGCATGAACGCCTCTCGGCGATCAACTCGCTGAAGATCATCGGCAATGCACCTGGCAAGGGGGCGATCTTCTCCTTCGAGCTCGCCGGCATCCATGCCCATGACGTCTCCACCATGATCGACCGTCGCGGCGTTGCCGTTCGCGCCGGCACCCATTGTGCCCAGCCGCTGCTCGCCCGTTTCGGCGTGACCTCCACTTGCCGCGCCTCGTTCGGCCTTTACAATACCCGCGAAGAAGTCGACGCACTGGCCGACGCGCTCGACTATGCCCGCAGCTTCTTTGCCTGAGGAAAGATGCCATGACAGAGATTGAAACCAAGCCGGATGTCCGCGAAGGCATCATCCACACCGCCATCCCGGCGGACGAAGTCG
Source organism: Rhizobium sp. (assembly GCA_029865825.1). GTDB lineage: Bacteria > Pseudomonadota > Alphaproteobacteria > Rhizobiales > Rhizobiaceae > Allorhizobium. The sequence goes on along the minus strand of JARXAQ010000125.1, from coordinate 5,440 downwards.
CCCGCCTCTCGGATGACATCGTCGCCGCGCTGAAGACGGTTTACGATCCGGAGATTCCCTCCGACATCTTCGAACTCGGCCTGATCTACAAGATCGACATCGAGGACGACCGCACGGTGAAGATCGTCATGACGCTGACGGCCCCCGGTTGCCCGGTCGCCGGCGAAATGCCCGGTTGGGTCGAAAATGCAGTGGGCTCCGTCGAGGGCGTATCCGGCGTCGAGGTCGAGATGAGCTTCGATCCGCCATGGACGCCGGACCGCATGTCCGAAGAGGCGCAGGTCGCCGTCGGTTGGTACTAAGAGAATTAGGCAATTATCGAAACGGCCCGCCTCGCGCGGGCCGTTTTGCGTTTACACGGTGCGATAGCCACGGTCGAAATAGACCAGCGCCTGGCCGTCCTCGCGTGTGGTCACGTCAAGGACTTCGCAGAACAGAACGTCATGCGTGCTTCCGTCATGCACTTCCCTGATCCGGCATTCGAACGAGACGAGGGCGTCTGAGAGGCGCGGCGTGCCTGATACCGTGGTCTCCCAGCTGGCGGCGGCGAAACGTTCGTCGACCGGGGTCTTGCCGCCGAAGAGGCGGCTGACCGCTTCATGCTCGGCTGAGAGAACGTTGACTGAGACGAGGCCATTGGCGCTGACGGCGGGGTAGGCAGAAGACCCCTTGTTGAGGCAGACCAGCAGCGTCGGCGGATTGTCCGAGACGCTGGTGACGGCTGTCGCTGCAAAGCCGGCGCGTCCCGCCGGGCCATCGGTCGTCACGATGGTGACGGCTGCAGCAAGACGGGCCATGCCGTTGCGATAGGCCGCACTCTTTTCGAGCGAAGCGCTGTCCGGTGCCGTGGCAACGGGGGCAATGGTCTTGGTGGCCAGCATGGGCAATTCCTTCAAGCGTGTTCGAGGGTCGACAGGAAGTCGAGGACCGCGCTGTTGAATGTTTGCGGATAGGTGACGTTGACGGCGTGTCCGCCGGCGACGGTGAGCACGAGATTTGCGTTTGGCAGGCCTTCTGCGAGGTGCAACGAACGGGAATAGGGGACGAGCAGGTCGTCGCGGGTGGCAATGACCAGTGTCGGCTTGCCGATCTCGCCGAGGCGGTCATCGACATCAAAGGCACGCAGTGCCGCAATCCGCCGCAGGATGTTGTCCCGTCCCTGGAAATGGGCAAGCGCATGGGCCTCTTCCGCCGCCATCTTCTCCGGATTTTCCGCCATGTAGATAGCCGGATAAAGAAACAGCGGCTGCGCCTTGACGAAGGCTTCGACACCTGACTTTTCGAGGAGCGCAATGCGCACATCGAAGCAGCGGCCGGAATGCGGATCGGCCTTGCTCCAGGCATTGATGAGGATGAGGCTCTGGATCAGCTCCGGCCGGCGCAGCGCCAGATCAAGCCCGATCAGGCCACCCAGCGCATGGCCCATGAAATGGCATTTCTCGATCTTCAGCGTCTCGACGATTTCCAACACGTCGTCGGCCATGGCCGTGATGCCGCCGACCTCGGGCACCAAGCCACCCGTCTTGCCGCAGCCACGATGGTCATAGGTGATGACGCGGAAGCGTTCGGAGAGCGCTGGGATCTGCGGTGCCCAATAGCCGCCTGAGCCGCCGAGGCCTGACGAGAGCAGGATGGTCGGCGCATCGGGAGAGGTGAGGCCGTGGATTTCGTAGTGCATGCGTGTTTGCTTTCGGTGGTGTGCCTTGGAGTACCCCCCTCTGTCCTGTCGGACATCGCCCCCTCAAGGGGGGGAGATCGACGAGGGGATGCGTCCTGCCAGTATCGGGGATCTAAGAGTGCCAGACGGAAGCACCTCGGCCAGAGAGGGATGCTGAGATCAGCGGTTTTCCGCTCTCCCCCCTTGTGGGGGAGATGGCCGGCAGGCCAGAGGGGGGACACCCGCCCTCCGACCTAACCGCCCCTCACTTCTTCCCGATATGCGCGACCGTCGCAATCTCGACCAGCGCATCCGGCTTGACCAAGCCGCATTGCACGCAGTAGCGCGCCGGCTCGTTGTTCGGAAAGTATTCGGCATAGACCTTGTTGACCGCCTGGTAATTGGCCCAGTCGGTGACGAAGATGTGGTTCATCGTGACGTCCTGCATGGTGCCGCCGGCGGTCTCGATGACCGACTTGATCGTCTCCAGCACGTGCCGGGTCTGGGCGCTCGCGTCGCCGACATGCACGACGGTGTTGTCCTTGTCGAAGGGAAGGGTCCCCGAGACATAGAGGATGCCATCGGCAAGCGTGCCGGGCGAATAGGGGGCAAGTGGCTTGGATGTGCCTTCGGGAACGACGATGGTCTTGGGCATTCTCACTCTCTCCGTTTTTTGAATGGTGATATTTTCAGGATGCATCGGCAGGCGCTGCCTGACCGATCGCGCCGCAGAAGTCGTTGACGGTCGCAACCCAGCCGAAGAATTTTTCGACATTGTAGACGGTCGCCTGCTGGATGAAGTCGGGGCCGAGGTGATGGGTCGCGTCCTCGAGCATCACACCGAAATATTCGAGGTGGAAGGCATCGCGCAGCGAGCTTTCGACGCAGACATTGGTGGCGATGCCGACAAAGACGAGGTTGCGGATGCCACGGGCGCGCAGCACCGAATCCATATTCGTGTTGAAGAAGCCGGAATAGCGGGTCTTCGGCACCAGGATGTCGCCCGGCTGCGGCTGCAACTCGTCGACGATCGCATAGTCCCAGGTGCCCTTGGCGAGCAGTTGGCCTTGCAATTCCGGCCGCTTGCGCATGGTTTTGAGCGCATTCGACTTGTGCCAGTTGGGCGAGCCGGGACCGCCGGCCTCGACATAATCCTTGTCCCAGCCGTTCTGGAAATAGACGACGAGCACGCCCGCCGCGCGTGCCGCTTCCACCGTTTTCTGGATGTTGGCGATCGTGCCCTTGGCGCCTGAAATGTCGAAGCCGGCAAGATCGACATAACCGCCCTCGGTCGAGTAGGCATTCTGCATGTCGACGACGACGACGGCCGTTTCCGACGGCTTCAGGGTGATCGGCTCGGGGCGTGCCGGAAGTGTGACGCTTTTTGTCAGTTCCGGGCGCGGCTGATAGCCTGCAACAACGGTCTCGCTCATTCTGCGGCCTCCAGCATCGAGGTAATGTGGCTGCGGCTCTGCATCAGCGGTTGCACGAACTTACCGAACTTCTCGACGCCTTCCAGAAAATCGTCAAAGGTCAGCATCACGCCGCCGGTGCCGGGCACTTCGCTCATTTCGTCGAGCATGGCTGCCACCTCGGCATAGGAACCGATCAGCGTGCCCATGTTGATGTTGACGGCCGAAACGGGGTTTGCCATGTGGCGGACATTGGTGTCGGAGCCGGATTTCGTGTCGACAGCGCTCTGCAGGCCGAGCCACTTGATGGCGTCCTGGTCAGCGCCGGCCTTGTAGTGTTCCCACTTGGCGAAGGCCTCTTCCGTCGTCTCCTCGGCGATCACCATGGTGAGCACGAAGGAGCGCACATCGCGGCCAGTCTTCTCGGTCGCAGCCAACAGCCGCTCATTGGTCGGGGCAAACGCCTTGGGCGTGTTAACGCCGACTCCGAAGCAGAAGCTGTAATCGGCAAATTTGGCGGAGAAATCCATGCCGGCATTCGACGAGCCGGCGCAGATCAGCTTCACATCGCCTTCCGGAATGGGCTTCATCCGGCAGTCATCCATCTGGAAATGTTTGCCCTTGAGGTCCGACTGGCCGGTGGTCAAAAGGTCTTTCAGTACCGTGGCGTATTCGGTCAGGTATTCGTAGCGGTCAGAGAAATAGTCGTCGCCGGGCCACAGCCCCATCTGGCTGTATTCCGGGCGCTGCCAGCCGGTGATCAGATTGACGCCAAAGCGGCCGCCAGAAATCGAATCGATCGTGGTGGCCATGCGTGCGATGATCGCCGGCGGCATGATCAGGGTGGCGGCCGTGCCGAACAGCTTGATCTTCGAGGTGACGGCGGCAAGGCCGGCCATCAGCGTGAAGCTTTCCAGATTATAGTCCCAGAACTCCGTCTTGCCACCGAAGCCGCGCAGCTTGATCATCGAAAGCGCAAAGTCGAAGCCGTATTGCTCGGCCTTCAGCGTGATCGCCTTGTTGAGCTCGAAGGTCGGCTTGTATTGCGGGGCATTCTCCGACAAGAGCCAGCCATTGTTGCCGATCGGGATGAAGACGCCGATTTCCATGTTCTGTTCTCCGTTTCTGAAGGCGCGATGGGCGCCGGATGGGTTGGCAGAACAGAGGCAAACAACGTGCCAGATTCGAAATACCTCGATGAAACAAAGGCTTGTCGATGGTGCGTGGAAATATTTTACCGAATGGTCAAAAAATAGCGCCGAAGCATCGCGATTTCGCGATTTCTGCATCTGGCGTGTGCGCCGCCTGCGTGAAAATTGATCGCTATCAAATCGGCGGCCTGTACCCGCGACCCGGCAAAGGCTTGATAATCATCATGTTCCACTGGCATCCGGTCTTTGCCCACAGTTTGATCATCCGCGACTGACAGGCAGTTGGGGCTGGCCAGAACCAGTCGGCTTGCGGAGACGCCGGCTATTGAACGACAGGGCAACCTCCCTTACATTGCGGCACAGAAGCGCCGGACCTTGAATCCGGTCGTTGATGGAGTACATGCCGATGGGCTTTCAAGTGATGACGCTGAGCGATGCGGCTGCTGCACGCGTCAAGGCGATCGTGGAGAACTCCGCGCCGGATGCAAAAGGCGTCCGCGTCGGGATCAAGAAGGGCGGTTGCGCCGGGATGGAATACACCATCGACTTGGTGACCGATCCCAATCCGAAGGACGATCACATCCAGCGCGATGGTGCCTCTGTCTGGATCGATCCGGCAGCCGTTCTTTATCTTCTCGGGACAGAGATGGGCTTCGAGACGACCACGCTGCGGTCCGGTTTCACCTTCCACAATCCCAACCAGACCTCGGCCTGCGGCTGCGGCGAGTCGGTCGAGTTGAAGGCTGCGGATCTCGCTGATCTCGCGCGTCAGCGGGAAACTGCTTCGGCCTGAGTGATCTTCATTTTGAATATATGCGCCCGGCTTTGTCCGGGCGTTTCTAAAATGCGCCCAAAGCCTGCGGGGTAACCTGGCCCTGCCTGCAAGGCATTCGAGGGTAAGACACCACAGTCCCAAGGCGTCAGCCGGCGAGATGTTGCCGCCGGCTGACAGATCAGACAATCAGTTCGAGCGGCAACGGCCGGTCCTGGTGGTTTCCTTGTCGCCATCGTCATAGGCGATGCCGATCTTTTCGCCCGCAAGCGAGGCGATCGTGCCCGGATACCAGTCACCCTTGCCTTTGAAATTGCATTCGACCTTCATGCCGATCATCCAGTCATAGGGACGGATGTCGCCCAGGGCCACGGTCTCGCGGTCGCCGTCGTCATAGCGGATGGTCACCTTGCCGCCGCCGACCTTTTCGGCTCAGGCCAAGCCACTT
>JARXAQ010000119.1 GCA_029865825.1 Rhizobium sp. | reverse complement strand
AAAGTCCATAACCGACTGCATCGATAGTCAGAACCGCAAGAAGCCGGTGAGTTCACAGGTTTGGGACAAGAGCGCGTGAAGCCGATCATCTTCAATGGCAAGTTCCTGACGGTCGCTCCGACCGGCGTGCACCGTGTCGCGGAAGAAATGATCCATGCATTCGAGCGGCTGATGGTTGACCGGACAGGTGACCAGACCCTCCCGGGCGTTACGGTCATCGCCCCGACGACCGCCGGGCGGAAGCCGTCATTCTCTCTGATCCGTGTCATCAAGAAGGGTTTTGCGAGCGGCCTACCCAAGGAGTTTCCCTGGGAACAGATCAATCTGCCGTGGATCGCCCGCAATGCTCTGCTGGTCAACTTCTGCAACATGGGGCCGGTGTTCCATCTCGATTCCCTGACCATGATCCACGACGCGCAAGTCTATCTGACGCCTGCATCCTACTCACTGGGCTTCAGGCTCTGGTACCGACTGATCCAGCCCCTGCTCGGCCGGACAAATCGCGGCATCCTGACGGTCTCGGAATATTCCAAGGGACAATTGGTCCTGCACGGTGTCGCGCCCGCCGAAAAGATCACGGTCATTCACAACGGTTGTGATCACGTTCTGGCGTGCGAGCCGGCTCATGAATTCGTGGCAGCGAAGGGGTTGAACGAAGGGCGATATGTCCTGGCACTCTCCAGCGCCCAGTCGCACAAGAACATCCGGATCCTGTTCAAGGCCTTCGCCGACAAGCGTCTATCTCATCTGACACTGGTGCTGTTTGGTGCCACCGGCAAGTCAACCTTCGAAAGTCTCGGCTTCGAGGTCCCACCCAATGTCCGCTTCGTCGGGCGCATCGATGATGCGGAACTGGCCGCTCTGATGATCCATGCGCTGGCCTTCGCTTGCCCCTCGACCACCGAAGGCTTCGGCCTACCACCGCTCGAAGCGATGATCCTGGGTTGCCCGACGATCGTCGCCCCCTGCGGCGCCCTTCCAGAAGTCTGTGGCGATGCCGCACTGCGAGCCGATCCGCATGATGCCGATCAATGGGTGGAGAAGATTACCAGCCTCGCCGAGGACGCCGACCTGTCGGCACGACTGCGCGAACGCGGGCGAAACCAAGCTTCGCTCTTCACCTGGGATAGCGCGGCTCGCAAGCTGGCCCTCGTGCTTGGCGTGGCGGCGCCAGACGTTAGCGCCAAACCTGCAGCGGACGCGCAATCACGGTAAACAATATCTTAAGACATCGCCAATAGGCTTCGCTCGGATCAGTCGTGATTCCGGACATCCAGCCAACCTGTGAGCGGTACATAGCATGGTCGATAACTCGATCCCTCCAGTGGAGCGCGAAGAGGCAGCGCCTGCCGGCGCCATCCCGCAAATCGACCTGGCACATTTCTTCTCCGTTCTGCGCGGCGGCCTGATCGGCATTATTGCGATCACCGTTCTTTTTGCAGGTGCAGCGGTTGGCTTCTCGCTGCTGTTGAAGAACTATTACATCTCCACCGTCAGTATTCTCGTCGACCCCGAAGGCTCTCAGATCGTCGAGGGTGAGATCTACAGCGACAACCGCGCTACGGAAGCCCGGACGTTGAACCAGCAATACATTCTGACATCCGTCAGGGTCCTTGCGGCCGTGGTGGAATCCGAATCGCTCGTCGATGATCCGGAATTCGGCGCCGCCAAGCCCTTCGAGACCGATCGACAGAAGCGGGTGCAGCGCGCGCTCGATGCGCTGCAAAAGGCGATCGTCGCAGACCTCAACAAGGCGAGTTTCGTCATCGATCTCTCGGTGACCTCCAGTGACCCGGTCAAGTCCGCCCGCCTGGCGAATGCCGTCGCAGACACCTATATCCAGACGCGAATTCAGATGAACAACGGCGTGCTCCGCCAGGCAACGACCGACCTTTCCGCGCAACTCGCAAGCTTGGAGAAGGCCGTGGAAGACGGCGACCGCGCCGTGCAGGCCTACAAGGCCAAATACAACATCATCGACGTCGGAGGACGTCCGACCGCTGAACAGCAAATTGCCGAGACCAACAGCGAGATCACCCGCATCTCCGGCACGATCGCCGAGAACGAGGCACTGATGTCGGAGCTGGTGCTGGCACGGTCAAACCCCGAATACCTGCGCTATACACCGGACACGTCCCTTACCCCGGCGATCATCGAGTTGCGCACCCGCTATCACGCGGCGCTGGAGCAGCAATCCGTGCTGCAATCCTCCTTCGGGGAGAGACATCCGGCCCTCCAGAGCGCCAGGGCCCGAACCCAGGCGGTTTCCGCACTGCTTAACACCCAGCTGAAGGATTTTGAGACGTCGCTGGCGCGCAATGCCGAGAAACTGAAGAGCCAGCGGCAGCTTCTACTCGACAACCTTGCCGTCCTGAAATCGAGCCTCAACGAGTCGGACGAATCCATGGTCCAGTTGCGTGAACTGGAACGCAAGCTTGCGAGCGACCGGCTCGTCTACGAATCCTTCCTGCTGCGCACCCGCCAGTTGTCGGGCCAGGAACGCACGATCAGCGAAAACCCACAGATCATCTCTGCCGGCCAGGTGCCGCTTGGCAAGGCTGGACCCCGCCGCTCGCTGATCGTCGCCGGTGCAACGATCCTCGGATTCCTAGTCGGCTGCGGCCTCGCGCTGGCGCGTGACATACGGCCGTCCGCTGATGGCCGTTCCGTCCCTGCAGCACCCGCACCGGCAGAGCCGGCAAGCATTGAGACCAGCCCCCCCGAGCGTGAGCCACGCCGCCGGACCGTTTGGGCATGGCTGCGACGCAAGGCGGCACAAGAGCCAGGCCCCTTCGCCGACAACGACATCATGGTGCCCGAAGAGGCCCCAGTGGTCGTGACGAACCGCCGAACAAGGGTAACGGGCCCCATCGAGGATGTGGGGGACGTGTACGCCGCCGCGACGCGACAACTGATCCAGCAGACCGACGTCCAGTCCAACCACTGCATCGTGCTCTACGCCTCCGACCTGCACCGCAACGGCCATCGCACGGCCATGCATTTGGCAAAGGCCCTGGCAGAAACCGGCAAGAACCTGTTGCTGGTTGACGCCGAGACCGAGGCCAATCTGACGCGCCAAGCCGCCGCCGCGGGCAAGCCGGGTTTGCTTGATGCCATTTCGCTTCAACGGATCGAGGGCGATTTCGTCAATCCGGACCGGACGCCCGGTCTGTGGTTGATGCCCGCCGGTCGTCGATCGCCGCGCGTGTCGACCAAGGGTGTCTTCAAGTCGCAGTCACTGGTCGACTGGCTGGAGGCCGACGGCCTGCAGTTCGATCTCGTCTTGGTTTATGCCGGCCGGTCGGATCAGCAGCGTGCAATCCCGGCCATCGAGACCTCGGCCGCCAGCTTCGCCGTTCTCGGCAACTGGTTCAACCGCAAGGATGCCGAAGACACGGTATCGGTGCTGCAGCAGCGCGGCCTATCGCCGGTCATTCCGCTCTATCTCGATGAAGATCTGGACAGCATGCCGCGCGCCGGCTGATACCGAAACCGTGTCGAGCGGGACGACAAGCCGCTCACCGGCCCGTTAGGCCCGCCTTAAGGCTGTCTTCAGATTGCAATGCAAGTTGCAATCTGCGGCCATGAAGGTTGCAGACAATTATCATTATCGAGAGACAATACGACTAAGTCTTTGCGACAAAGCGCTGCGCCCTCGGTTGGACCGTGCGACGAAGGATTGAAGGAACAGGAATTGGGGCTGGTCGATGATGGGTGGGATGTCGTGAAGGCCGGAAATACGCATGGCCGCGACCATCCCGGCGTGGCCGCCACCCGGCATGGTCGGCGACCTCTGAAGGGGTTCGTGCCGTGACACAGCCGGTAGAGCGCGTCGTCATCATCAACGACTTCTCCATCGCTCGCGGTGGGGCAACGACGCTCGTCCTCCTGCTTCTCCGACTGCTGCGATCCCGCGATGTGCCGGTCACCCTCATCGTCGGGGACGAGGGCAAAAATCCGCTCTTCACCGAACTCGGAATCGATGTCGTTCGGCTCGGGCAGAAGGAGTTGCTGAAGGGCAATCCCCTGCGAACGATGGTCAATGGCATCGACAACACGTCGGCCGGCGCGCTCGTTGGGGATTGGATCGACAATAACGACACGCCAGGCACCATCTATCACGTGCATATCTGGTCGCAGATCCTATCGCCTGCGATCTTCGTCCCCCTGCGTCGGGTCGCCGAACGGACACTGATTCACGCCCACGATTCCTTCCATGCGTGCCCCAATGGGGCCTATATGAACTATCCGAAGGAGACCCAGTGCACCTTGGTGCCGCTGGGAGGCAGCTGTCTGGCGACCCATTGTGACCGCCGGTCCTATGCCCATAAGCTCTGGCGCGTGCTACGCCAGGCTCGGCTCTTTGCGGCCATGGGCAAGGAGATCCCTTGGGGTCGTTTTCTTCTGATCCACGAGAAGATGACGGACGGCTTCAAACGCGCCGGTTATTCGCAAGAAAGCCTGCATGCGATTCGAAATCCCGCGTCGCCCTTCGTCGATTGCCGTGTTCGGGTGGAAGACAACAGCAATTATTTCTACATCGGCCGTCTGGAACAGGAAAAGGGGCCGCAGGATGCACTGGCAGCTGCAAGGCTCGCAGGCGTCACGCTGGAGGTTGTCGGCGACGGGCCTTTGGGCGAGGCGCTCAAGACGCAATACCCGGAAATGATCTTCCATGGCTGGCGCCAGGCAGACGAGATCGGCAAGCTGATCGCCACGGCCCGCGAGCTCGTCATTCCCTCCCGACTGCCGGAACCGTTCGGCCTCGTCGCGGTGGAGGCGGCAGCGAGCGGCATTCCGCTGATCCTAACGGAAATGGCGTTTCTCGCCGACGAAGTGATCGAATACGGCATCGGCATCACTTGCAATACCCAGAATGTCGCACTCTTCGCCGAGGCCCTGCGCGACATGAGCGGAAGGACAGGGGACGAGATCCGCCAGATGAGCGAACGCGCGCATGCCCGGGCAATTGCCATGGCCAACACGCCGGACAGCTGGGCCGACAGGCTCATGGAGACGTACACGAACTTGGTGCAGTGATACCGTGGTCCCGACGGCGCATCTCAACATCGGTGGCTGCCCAGAGCGAAGAAGTTACCGCTACCGTCTGCCTCGCATCCGCCTTGAGAGAGTATCGAGCGCCACGACGGCAGAGCGCTTTGCACGGCGCAGAAGACGGTGCCAGAGCGGCAGGTGCCCGTCGATCCAAAGCATGTTGACCGGAAGAGACGCCATGGTGCCCCGTACGGGCCGGAGGGCTGCGTCTACCGAACGGATCTCGTAGAACAGCTCCTGCTCCGGCCATTGATAACCGTCGTCCCAGGTCCAGCTGTCATGCGTCTGGTAGTGAAGCTTCAATGTCTCGGCGAGGGTCTTGTCGGTGGGCAAGGCGACGAAGGCTCCGAGCCGGGGCATGTTCATCTCCATGAACGACAGCACCCGATCGCTCACATAACCGGTGACGAAGAGGCGGAAATCGCATTTCTTCTTCAGCGCGGACACGGCGCGATAAACCTGCACATGTTCCTCATGGCCATATTCACCCCACGGATTGTGGGTCACGACAACGTCGCCATCGTGCACATGCGCCGCGATAGCAGCGGCGAGCAGGTCGAAATTTCTGGCATAGCCTTCGTGGTCGCGACCGCACTGGATGCCATGCGGGGTCTCCACCGGACGGTCCCAATCGGTTGTCAAAAAGCTGCGCGATTCGCGGATATTCAGGCTGATCACGGATTGCAGCGGGAAATCCTTTAGGAGCGCCGCGCGTCCTCGGCTCACGGCAGCATCCGCAGTATCCCCGTAACACAGGATGACCTTTTTGGCCGCAGCCAGGATGGAGCTGGCCCAGAGGATCTCGTCGTCCGGATGCGCCATGATGATGACGCACTGGTGGAAATCGCTGGAATTGAACATCGCATCCGGTCTTCGTTTCAGTGCTGTCACCCTGCCCGCCTTGCTGACGGGATGCAACACACCTCCGCTGCATGCTGACTTTAAGGTTAAGCCGAGGTCTGCAGTGCACAGCGCATACGATTCCCGCGAAATGCGCGGGCTGATTTTGCCGGCGGCAGCGAAGGCGGAAAATGAATTGCCCCCTCCGTGAATCTTCGCAAATCTCTTTCTGTATTAATTTTATCGACAATATAGCTTTTCGTGGTGAGCAGCTGTGCGCCAAACGATGTGGCGGCGGGTATTCCTTGGAAAATGCAACGGAAAGAGGCATGTGATGACGAGAAAGATCAGACTGGGAGCCTTCCTGCCCGGCGGCGGACAGCATATTGCGTCCTGGCGTCACCCCGACCAACCGGTAGACGGCGCAACGAGCCTCGAATTTCACAAGCAACTGGCGCAAACGGCAGAGCGCGGCCTTTTCGACGCTTACTTTCTCGCCGACGGCCTCGCGGTTGGCTTCGGCGGCGCACGAGAAGGCGGCAATGCCCGCGTCGCGGGTTTCGAGCCAGTCACCCTGTTCTCAGCACTCGCCCCGTTTACAACCCATCTGGGCTTCATCGCCACCGCGTCGACGACCTATGAAGAACCCTATACGACCGCCCGCAAATTCGCCTCTCTCGACCTGATCTCGGACGGCCGCGCGGGATGGAATGTCGTCACCACGACCGGTGACGCCACGGCGCAGAACTTCAACCTCGAAACGCAGTTGCCGCACGCCGAGCGATATCGTCGCGCAGCCGAACATGTCGATGTCGTGAAAAAGCTCTGGGACAGTTTTGAAGACGACGCCTTCATCCGCGACAAGGACAGCGGCGTCTACTTCGATCCGGAAAAGCTGCACGATGCAGATCATCGAGGCGAGCACTTCAAGGTGCGCGGACCGCTCAACGTCTCCCGCTCACGCCAGGGTCACCCCGTCATTGTCCAGGCCGGACAATCCGACGACGGACGCGGACTGGCGGCGGCGACGGCCGAGGTGATCTTCACGGCGCACCAGCACATCGAGACGGCGCAGGAGTTTTACCGCGACATCAAGAACCGCGCGCGCGGCCTCGGTCGCAATCCCGACCACGTGCTGGTCATGCCCGGCGTCTCGCCCTTTGTCGGCCGGACCCAGGCGGAAGCCCAGGAGAAATATGAGCGGCTCACCGCCCTCATCGTCGAGGAGGATGGGGTCGGCCTGCTGAACGGCCTCACCGGCGGCACACTCGATTTGCGCGGCTATGATCTGGACGGTCCGCTGCCGCCGGCCCCGCCGACTGAAGGCATGAAGAGCCGCCAGGCTCTGATCCGCCAGATCGCCGATGAAAACAACTTCACCATCCGACAGCTCTATCAGTGGGTCGCGTCCGCCCGCGGTCACTTCACCCTTGTCGGCACACCCGAAACCATTGTCGACACGCTGCAGGCCTGGTTCGAAAATGAGGCCGCCGATGGCTTCAACATTCTGCCGCCCTGGCTACCGACTGGCCTTAATGACTTCGTCGACCTGGTCATCCCCGAATTGCAGCGCCGTGGCCTCTTCCGCACAAAATACGAGGGACGGACCCTGCGCGAGAACCTGGGTTTGCCCTTCCCCGTCAACCGTTGGACGGCCGGCCGCGCAATCGTTCAGGCAGCAGAGTGAGGGGCGACCATGTCTTATGAAGAACTGCATCAGGGCCGACGATATCCGATCGCCCTTGCCGAAACCGAGAGCAGACCTGCGCGCCTGTGGCCGCAGCTGACAGATCTGCTGTCGCCAATTCTGTCGCGCTACGGCCTAGTCATCGCCTTCCTGCTGCTCTGGCAGGTGTCGACGAAGCTCGGCTGGGTGAATGCCTCGGTCTTTCCGCCGCTGGACCAGATCGCAGAAGCACTCTGGACCGGGATTTCCAGCGGTGCGCTGGTCGATGACATCGCCATCAGCCTGCAGCGCTCCGGCATCGCCTTTGCTGCCGCCGTTGCGATCGGGATCCCACTCGGCCTCTTCATGGGCCAGATCCGCGCCATCGACCAGGCGCTGGATCCTCTCCTGCAGTTTTTCCGCCAGACCTCGGCGCTCGCCCTTTATCCGGTCTTCATCCTGCTGCTCGGCCTCGGCGAAGCCTCGAAGGTGTTCGTGATCTTCTGGGCAACGCTCTTCCCAATTCTGCTCTCCACAACCGGCGGCGTGAAGGAAGTGGACAAGAAGCTCATCGAGATGGCTCGCACCTATGGCGCCGGCCCACTCGTCGTCTTTCGCCGGGTGGTCCTGCCGGCAGCCGTCCCGGCAATCTTTGTCGGGCTGAGGCTATCGGCAACCACAGCCCTTCTACTGCTGATCGCCGCCGAAATGATCGGTGCGAACAAGGGTATCGGTTTTCAGGTGATGAACGCCCAGTACAATTTCCAGATCCCGCTGATGTTCGCCGCGATCCTGCTTCTGGCGCTCCTGGGTCTCGCCGCCAACGCCTCGCTCGTCTTTTTGCAACGCAAGCTGTGCCGCTGGTCTGAGCCACAGACCTGACGTCCCCGCTTTTCTGCTTCACCCCTTCATCCCATCAAAGGAAATCAGCAATGACCAACCCAATCCGCAAGCTCCTTCTTACCGCCACGCTCATTCTAGGCGCCTCGGGCTCAGCTTTTGCAGCAGACGCGGTCAATTTCCGCTATCTCGCGAGCCAGGGTGGCCTATCCGCGCATGAACTCGCAGCGGAACTCGGCTATTTCGATGGCACCGGTATCACCATCGAAAACGTCGGCTAC
>JARXAQ010000115.1 GCA_029865825.1 Rhizobium sp. | reverse complement strand
GACATCGCCTTCATGCCGATCCTCGCCGACGATGCCGTGACGGAGACGGCTTTTGTCGACCGGACGCAATCCGCCCTATCAGCACCCGCCGCCGAACTGATCCACTGGCACCGCGACGCAAGCCTGCCGCTGACGGTGGATGGCGGCCCCCTGCTTTCGCCGCTGTCGCGTGCTGCGGCGATCCGCAACAACACACATTTGTGGATCAACACCTATCCGATCACTGATCGGCCGGAAGGTATGGTCGCAGGTGGACGCGGGGATTATCTCGCGCTGAAGACGGGGCATCCGGAGGATGTCTGGGGCTTCTTCGTCGAGCGCGGCGTGACGGTCATTCAAACGGACGAGCCAGAGGCGGTGATTGCATGGCTCGACGCTCAGGGCTTGCGCAGACCCTATGAATTGACGAACTGAAGATCTGAATTCTAGCCACGTAGAAAAGGCGGCTCAGAGCCGCCTTTTCCAATCTATTCAGTGACTACGCTCAAGCAGCCTTGGCAGCTTCGCCGTAGGGATTAAACCGCCCGTAGAAGGTTTCGCCCTTCGCAGCCATGTCCTTCAGGAGTGGCGTCGGGGTGAAGTGAGCGCCGTAATCCTTTGCGAGGCGTTCGCAGAGGCTTACGAAGGTCTTCACGCCCATGCCGTCGATGTAGGACAGGGCACCACCGGTGTAAGGTGCAAAGCCGAAGCCAAGGATCGAGCCGACATCGGCTTCGCGCGGATCGGTGACGATGCCTTCCTCTACGGTGCGGGCGGCTTCCAGCGCGATGGTGACGAGGAAGCGTTCCTGCAGCGTCTTGACGTTGACGGCATCCGGCTTCTGCTGCGGATGGAGGTCCTTCAGGCCCGGCCAGATGTGCTTCTTCGCGGGCTTTGCCGGATAGTCGTAGAAGCCCTTGCCGTTCTTGCGGCCGAAGCGTTCTTCCTTCTCGACCATGCGGGCGACCAGTTCCATGTGGCGCGGGTCGACGGCCTTCTCGCCGAGATCGGCGACGGTCGCCTTCAGGATCTTGTAGGAGAGGTCGATCGCCACTTCGTCATTCAGCGCCAGCGGCCCGACCGGCATGCCGGCGAACTTCGCGGCATTTTCGATCATGACCGGCGGAACACCTTCGATGAGCATGTTGTAGCTCTCGGCCATGTAGCGCAGGACGCAGCGGTTGACGAAGAAGCCACGGGTGTCGTTGACGACGATCGGGGTCTTCTTGATCGCGGCAACATAATCCAGGGCCACGGCCAATGCCTTGTCGCCGGTTTCCTTGCCGAGGATGACTTCGGTCAGCATCATCTTCTCGACCGGCGAGAAGAAGTGGATGCCGATGAAATCGACTGGACGCTTGGAGTTTCCGGCGAGACCCGTGATCGGTAAGGTCGAGGTGTTGGAGGCGAAGATTGCGCCTTCCGGCAGCACGGCCTCGACCTTTTCGATGACGGCTTTCTTGACGTCGCGGTCTTCGAAGACGGCTTCGATGACGAGGTCGGCATCGGCGAGCGTGCCGTAGTCGTCAGAGGGCGTGATCAGCGACAGGAGCTTTTCGCCCTCGTCCTTGGTCAGCTTACCCTTGCCGACGGCACCGGCGACGAGACCTTCGGAATGAGTCTTGCCCTTGCCCGCTGCCTCCATGTCACGGTCAATCAGCACCACGTTGATGCCGGCTGCTGCCGTCACGTAGGCGATCGAGGCGCCCATGAAGCCCGCGCCAACGACGCCGACCTTTTTGATCTCCGACTTCGGCTGACCAGCGGGGCGGCGGGCACCCTTGTTCAGCTCCTGCATGGAAACGAAGAGCGAGCGGATCATCGAATAGGCTTCGGTGGTCTGGACAATCTCGGTGAAATAACGCTGCTCGATGCGAAGGCCCGTGTCGAAGGGCACCTGTAGGCCTTCATAGACGCTCTTGAGGATCGCAAGCGCTGCCGGATAGTTGCCGGCAGTTTCGCGGCGCAGGATGGCGGAAGCGGCCGGCCAGAGCTGGGCTGCCGCTGGCGTCCAGATGCCGCCGCCGGGAACCTTGAAGCCCTTTTCGTCCCAGGGGGCGACCGGCTTCAAACCGTCCTTGATCATCTGCTTGGCCGCATTGATGAGTTCGCCCGGCTCGACGACCTGATGCACGAGGTTCATCGCCTTGGCGCGGGCGGCCGTCAGCGTCTGACCGGTGGTCATCATCTGCAGGGCGTCCTGCGTGTTGGCGAGACGGGCGACGCGCTGCGTGCCGCCGGCGCCGGGGAAGATGCCGACCTTGACTTCCGGCAGGCCGATCTTGACCGACTTGGCATTGGAGGCGACGCGGCCATGGCAGGCAAGCGACAATTCGGTTGCGCCACCCATGCAGGTGCCGTTGATCGCCGAGACCCAGGGCTTGCCATTGGTCTCGATCTTGCGCCACAGCCAGGTCATGCGACCGGCGGCGTCAAACAGCTTCTGGACGGCGGCTGCCGGGTCTTTCGCCTTTTCCTCTTCGAGCATGGAGAACATGCCCTTGATCATGGTGAGATCGGCGCCGCCGGAGAAGGAGGACTTGCCTGACGTGAAGACCACGCCTTTGACGGCCTCATCGGCAACCGTCTGCTCGAGGATCTTCTCGATCTCGTCCATGACTTCAACGGTGAAGACGTTCATCGACTTGTCAGGCATGTCCCAGGTGACCAGGGCAATACCGTCTGCGTCGGTCTCGATGGTGAAATTCTTGTAGGTCATTGGGTTTCCTCCCCGATCAGGCCGACAGGTGGCTGCGCTGCGCGTCCAGCGTCTTGGTCTTTTCAACCACGACATCGCCGGTATGCTTGGTCTCGGATGGCTCGAACAGCATGATCCAGCATTCCTCTGCGGCGACTGGATTGTGCTCGACACCTCGCGGGACAACATGGAAATCGCCGGCTTTCAGATGAACCGACGGACGGTCGCGATATTCGATGGTCAGTTCGCCCTTCCAGATGAAGAACAGCTCGTCCTCGTCACGGTGCGAATGCCAAGTCAACTGGTCCTTGACCTTGGCGACCTTGACACTCTGGCCATTGAGATCTGCAATCACCCTGGGAGACCAGTGGTCGGTGACGTGCGCGTACTCGTCTTCGAGCGTGCCGGTGTTGAAACTCATCTTCAAACCCTTTCGATAACCGTCGCCGTGCCCATGCCGGCGCCGATGCAGAGCGTGACCAGCGCGGTGTTGAGATCGCGGCGTTCCAGTTCATCGAGCACCGTGCCGAGGATCATCGCGCCGGTGGCACCGAGCGGATGGCCCATGGCGATGGCGCCGCCGGCGACGTTCATCTTCGAATGATCGACGTTGAAATGCTGCATGAAGCGCAGGACGACGGCGGCAAAGGCCTCGTTCAGTTCAAACAGATCGAAATCGGAGATCTTCATGCCGGTGCGCTTCAGCAGCTTTTCGGTCACGTCGACCGGGCCGGTGAGCATCAGGGCCGGATCGGAGCCGATATTGGTGAAGGCGCGGATGCGGGCGCGGGGCTTCAGGCCCATGCTCTCACCGCCGGCCTTGGAGCCGACGAGGACGGCGGCCGCGCCATCGACGATACCGGACGAGTTGCCGGCGTGGTGGATGTAGGTGATGCGCTCGATTTCCGGATGGGCCTGGATGGCGACGGCTTCGAAGCCGCCCATTTCACCGGGCATCTGGAAGGATGGGTTGAGGCTTGCCAGCGACTGCATATCGGTGCCGGGGCGCATGTGTTCGTCGCGGTCGAGGATAACGAGGCCGTTGCCATCCTTCACCGGGATGACGGACTTGGCAAAATTGCCGGCGGCCCAGGAGGCGGCGGAGCGCTTCTGGCTCTCGACGGCATAGGCATCGACGTCGTCACGGGTGAAGCCATACTTGGTGGCGATCAGGTCGGCCGACACGCCCTGCGGCATGAAATAGCCGGGGAAGTTGACCGAGGGGTCCATGTACCAGGCGCCGCCCGACATGCCCATGCCGACGCGGGACATGCTTTCCACGCCACCGGCAATCACGATGTCATCGGAGCCGGCCACGACCTTGCCGGCGGCAAGGTTGATCGCGTCGAGGCCGGAGGCGCAGAAGCGGGAAATCTGGATGCCCGGCGCCTTGAAATCATAGCCGGCCTCGAAGGCAGCCGCCTTCGGGATGACGGCGCCGGCTTCCATGACCGGGTCGACGCAGCCGAAGATGATGTCGTCGACGGTTGAGGTGTCGAGGCCATTGCGGTCGCGCAGCGCCTCAAGCGTCTTGGCGGCCAGACGGGGGGTCGGCACTTCGTGCAGCGATCCGTCCTTCTTGCCGCGCCCGCGGGGCGTGCGCACGTGGTCGTAAATGAAGACTTCAGTCATCGTCTCTCTCCCTTGGGCGCCTGGGGCGCCGGAATTTTACTGTCTTCGCCTGCCGCTCTCTCGGCAAGACGAGGCCGCATCCTCGGGTCAACCCTCCCCCTTGTGGGGAGGGTCGGAGCGCAGCGACCGGGAGTGGTTGCCGAATAATAGGCCCCTCCCCAACCCTCCCCACAAGGGGGAGGGAGCAGGTCGCATCAAAACGCCTCGGCGGCCATTTCCATCAGGCTGTCGGCACCGGTCTCGATGCGGGCCTTGCGCAGGGCCGTCTCCGGCATGACCTTTTCCATGTAGAAGCGGCCGGTCAACAGCTTGTTCTTGTAGTAGTCCGCATCGCCAGACCCTGCAGCCAGGCTTTCGTTCGCGGCCTTGGCCATCTTCGCCCACATGTAGCCGAGTACGACGAGGCCGAAGAGGTGCATGTAGTCGGTCGAGCCGGCACCGGCATTGTCGGGCTTGGCCATGGCGTTCTGCATGAACCACATGGTGGAGGCCTGAAGGTCGTTCAAGCCCTTCTTCAGGCTCTTGGTAAAGGCCGAGAGGTTTTCGTCCGAACGGTTCTCCTCGCAGAAATCACCGATTTCCTTGAACAGCGCCATGACGGCGCGGCCGCCGTTGAGGCCGAGCTTGCGGCCGACGAGGTCGAGCGCCTGGATGCCGTTCGCACCTTCGTAAATCATCGCGATGCGGGCATCGCGGACATACTGGCTCATGCCCCATTCTTCGATGTAGCCGTGACCACCGTAGACCTGTTGGGCCATGACCGCATGGTCGAAGCCCTTGTCTGTCAGCACGCCCTTGAGGATCGGCGTCATCAGGCCGAGCACGTCGTCGGCGAGCTGCTTTTCGGCAGCATCGCCCGAGCGGTGCGCAATGTCCGACTTCAACGCGGTCCACAGCGTGAAGGCGCGGCCTGCTTCGTTGAAAGACTTGATGGTCAGCAACGTCCGGCGGATGTCCGGATGCACGATGATCGGATCAGCCTTCTTCTCGGGCGCCTTGACGCCCGACAGAGAGCGGCCCTGGATGCGCTCGCGGGCATAATTCGCGGCGTTCTGATAGGCGATTTCGGAGATCGACAGGCCCTGCAGGCCGACGCCGAGGCGGGCTTCGTTCATCATGACGAACATGGCGGCAAGGCCCTTGTTCTCGGCACCCAACAGATAGCCGGTCGCCT
The DNA here is from genome assembly GCA_029865825.1 of Rhizobium sp. Taxonomy (GTDB): domain Bacteria; phylum Pseudomonadota; class Alphaproteobacteria; order Rhizobiales; family Rhizobiaceae; genus Allorhizobium. Next base: position 4,505 of record JARXAQ010000115.1, on the reverse strand, counting down.
CGTCATAATTCATCACGCAGGTCGCGTTGCCGTGGATGCCCATCTTGTGCTCGATGGCACCGCAGGAGACCGGGTTGCGCGCGCCGACCGTTCCGTCGTCGGCGACCATCAGCTTGGGCACGATGAAGAGCGAGATGCCCTTGGTGCCCTCAGGTGCGCCTTCGATACGGGCCAACACGAGGTGGATGATGTTATCCGACATGTCGTGTTCGCCGGCGGAGATGAAGATCTTCTGGCCGGAAATCTTGTAAGTGCCGTCGCCGTTCGGAACCGCCTTGGTGCGTAGCAGGCCGAGATCGGTGCCGCAATGGGGCTCGGTCAGGTTCATCGTGCCGGTCCAGACACCCTCGACCATCTTCGGCAGGTATTTCTGCTTCTGCTCGTCGGAGCCATGAACGAGGATCGCGGCGATCGCGCCCTGGGTCAGGCCCGGATACATCATCAGCGCCATGTTGGCCGACGACATGTATTCGCCGACGGCGGAATGCAGGACATAGGGCAGACCCTGGCCGCCGTATTCGGCCGGCACTGCGAGACCCAGCCAGCCACCCTGACAATAGGCGTCATAGGCCTGCTTGAAGCCCTTCGGCGTCGACACCGAGGCGTCATCCGAACGGACGCAGCCTTCCTGGTCGCCGGAAAGATTGAGCGGGAAAAGCTGCTCTTCCGCGAGCTTGGCCGCCTCGCCGACGATCGCTTCGATCATGTCGGGGGTCGCGTCCTCGAAGCCGGGCAGGTTGTTGTACCGCTCCAGGCCAAGGACGTCGTTCAAAATGAAAAGCGTGTCATTCACGGGGGCCTTGTAGACAGGCATCGGCATCTTCCTCCAAAGACTTCGGTTCCGAGGGGATCGGACTGGTTCAGGCTTATACAAATAATTGACGTGCGCGTAAACGTCAAAATTTATGCCGCGGTGCTTTTCAGCTGGCGACGGACCATCCCCCTCCTCCCCTCGCAGGCTGGCTGAGCCGGCTTGCGCGGGGCATTTCCGGCAGATGTGCGACCGCCCACTTTCCAGATTTTTAATCCGGACTTAACGGCTTGTTTACCATGTTTCATGAAAGGTTGCGTTTGAAAGCCGATGATCCGCCGACGATTCCCGCCCATCCCTGTCGCGCCGGCAGAGAAGAGCTCGAAACGGTCAAACGGACCAGAGGCACCGGACGCATCGGGGGTGGCATCGCCCCTCCCCGCATCATGAAGCGAGCAGAACCATGAACGGATCTCGATCCCCCTCCACGCGCCCCGGCAGCCCATCCTCGCTGGATGCGCTCAGCCGTACCATCGAAGGGCTCGAGGCGAGGATCGAGGGCCTGATGAACCAATCCGGGTCCCGCGTTGCAATCCCCGAGGCGCCGGCCCGCCCGCTGCCACGCAGCCGGCCCGAGGAGTCGGCGCATCGCATCGACCCCCTCGCCGAAATCCGCCAGCGTCAGAAAGCGCTTGAAGAAAGCCGCAACCGCGGCGGCGACCGCACCAGCCTTTACAGCCGTGGCGACGAGGAGCCCGCACGCCTGCACGTCAGTACGCCGCCGCTGGCGGAACCGCGCGCCGGCTTCAGCACTCGAAGCGAAATCCGTTCCGGAGCCGCCGTTCGAGCCGCCCCGCCTGCGATTCGAGATATGAGCGAGGCACCCAGCGGCTTGCGCGCCGACGTCGCCGAAACCTTGTCGCGTGAAATCGCCGGACTGCGGAGCGAAATGCGCGCCATCCGCACCATGGCCGAGCAACAGCGCCCGCAGGACGACATGCGCGCGGACATCGCGCGGCTGGCCGACAGCATCCAGCAGCTCGACACCACCCGCACACCCGGAACGGACGGCCTGCAGCACGATTTCAATGCCCTGCGCTCACTGATGGACGGGCTCGCCCGCGAAGAAACCGTGCAGCGGATGGAACAGCGTTGGAGCGATGTCGAGGTGCGCCTCGACGAACTGGATACCGGCGCGATGCGTGACGAGATCATCCGGCTTGCCGATCGTCTGGACGATATCAAGGTCCAGCTCGGCAGCATGGGCGACAGCCGGGCGATCCGGGCCCTTGAAGACAAGCTGATGACCGTTGCCGGTGCGCTCGAACACATCGGAGCGCATATTGACCCGAACGAACGCATGGTCATGGAGCAGTTCGCCGGCCTCGACCTTCGATTGGACGAGATCACCCGCGCCATCGCCGCCGGCAGCCGCAACAGCGGACCGGCCGGTGATCCCGCAACCTTCCACCGCATGGAGGAACGCCTCCTCGGGCTCGCCCGCCAGATCGAGACGCTGTCGGAGCGCCGCTCCCCCGAGGCCGATGCCTCGCAGGAACTCGCCGAACGACTGGAACTGCTGACGGTTCGGATCGAACAACTGTCGGCAGAACAAGGTGCCGTGCGCATCGAGGAACGCCTCGACCAGCTGTCCTACATGCTGGAACGCGGTCAGTCGCCAGTTCCGGCACCAGAACTGACCGGCTATCTCGCCGATATTTCCCGCAAGATCGACGCGCTCGACAGCGGCGCCGTCAACGATCGGCTGGCCGACCGCCTCGACATCCTCGCCCGCCGGATTGAAGATTTTGATGCACCACATGCCGCCGCCGTCATCGACGACAGCGCGCTGCGCAACCTCGAAGATCGTCTGAATGCGGTTGTCGAGCGGCTGGAGGAAACCAGCGCCACTGTGCCCGGCGGTGAGAGCGCCAGTCTGAGAGGCCTTGAAGAACAGATCGCCCATCTCTCCGCCCTGATCAGCCAGCCTTCGGCCGATCCGGAGGTTGCCGGCCGCATCTCCGCGCTCGAGGACTATGTCGCCACAAGCGACGAATACATCATCGAGGCCGCCCGCCAGGCGGCCGAGACGGTGATGGCGAATTTTGCGCAGCGGAACATCCTGAGCGGCACTGCGCAGCCGGCCGATCTATCGGCGTTGACGGCCCTTTCGGATCACCTGAAGCAGCTCGAAGACTATTCGCGCCATTCCGAGGAACGCACCCACCGCACCTTCGAGGCGTTGCACGAGACGCTGGTGCAGATCGCCGGTCGGCTCGACGAATTGCACGAATCCTCGCAACGGCAGGATTCGGCTGCGATGTTCGCCCAGGCTCCGATCCCCGCCGCCCAGCCGGTGCGCCGTGCCGAGGCCGCCGCTATTCCTACCCCCGTCAAGCCGCCGGAAATGCCGTCCGCCGCCACTCATCCGATCGACGAAGAGCTGTTGGCCGCGGCTGATGACTTCGCCCAGACAATGACGGCCATGCCGGTCATCGATGCCGCACGCGAGAAAAAGGCCTCCAAGCCCAGCCTGCTCGCGGGGCTCGGCAAGAAGCTGATGTCGGGCAAGAAGGCTCCGAAGACGAAGGCAGCGACTGCCAATACGGAAGCGCGACAGGTCGTCGAGCCGGCACCGTCACTCGACCCCGTCGACGTGTTGCCGCCGGATGAGGCCAACGAACTGCTCGAACCCGGCTCCGGCGCCCCCGACGTGCGCAAGATCCTGGAGCGTGTGCGCGCCAGCCAGCAGGCCTCGAAGACATCGGGTACCGAACCGGACAGCGGTGACCGCACCGACTATATCGCTGCTGCCCGCCGCGCTGCCCAGGCTGCTGCGATGGAAATGAACAAGACGCAGAAGGCGAGCCCTCCGGCCAAGGCCAATAGCAAGGCCGGCGCCAAGCTGAAGACAGCACCCGAGCAGGGTCAGTCTTCGCTGTTCGCCCGCTATCGCCGGCCGATCCTGATGGCCGTCGGCGCCATCCTGCTGGCCGCCATGGCGATGCCGCTGGTCAATACGCTGACCAAGAGCGAAGCGCCGTCCGTCGTCGAAGAGGTAGCTCCTGACGAGACATCACTCATCACGCCGTCCGAAATGGACACCCAGAACACGCTGAGCCAGGCCGAACCGGCAGCGGATGCCGCTCAGCCGACCGCTGGCGAGACCGCCTTCGCGGGCAGCACCGAAACGCCGATCGAGCCGCAGAGCCCGGTTGCGCCCGAACCGACTGTCACAGCTGCGCCGGCCGCACCCGTGACGATTTCGGCTGTGGCTCCGGCAGCCCCCGTCAACGCCTTGATGGCCCCGGTTGAAACCGGCCCGACCCAGACTTTGGACAACAGCGCAGCGGCAACGGCCGCCGCCCCGACCGTTGTTGCTACGCCGACCCCCGTTGGCCAGCCTGCCGTGGCTGCCCCGGCGGAGCCGGTCATGGCAGCTGCTGCCACCCCGCTGACCCCGGCCGCCGAGATTGTCGTCCCGGCTGAAATCACTCCGCCATCGCTGTCGATCGCTGCGAAAAACGGCGATCCCTTGGCGCTGTTCGAGATCGGCGCGCGTTACACCGAAGGACGCGGCGTCGCGAACAATTTCGCCGAGGCAGCAAAGTGGTATAAGCTCTCCGCCGACAAGGGCTTTGCGCTCGCCCAGTATCGCCTGGCCAACTTCCTCGAAAAGGGAACCGGCCTTGCACCCAACATTCAGGAAGCCAAGCGCTATTACGAGCTGGCCGCCGCCGCCGGCAATGCCAGC
>JARXAQ010000108.1 GCA_029865825.1 Rhizobium sp. | reverse complement strand
CAGGGATCACCGCATCTGGCGCAATTGGCCTGGCGCGGAATGTCGAAATCTATCAATGGGTCGAGGAAAAAAGCAGCAAGACCGAGAAAAAGCTCGGCGGCGGCGAAGAAACCGTGACGACCTATACCTATTCCAAGGAATGGAGCGACAAAGCCCAGAGTTCCTCGGAATTCCAGGAACCTGCCGGGCATGAGAGCCCGGAATTCTGGCTGCCCTCCTCGGAAACCTTGGTGGATAAGGCGCAATTGGGTGCCTTTAGCGTGACCGGTGCGCAGATCGCCTCGGTTGGCGCGCGCGAAACCTTGCCGATCACGGATGAAACGGCCGCCTCAGCCTCCGAAGCCCTGGGCTATCCTGGCGAAGGCCGTGCCGTTATGCAGGCGCTGTATTTCGGTGCCAACGAAAAAGCACCTGAGATCGGCGACACCAAGGTTCGCTTCGAAAAGATCCTCCTGCCAGAGGTCAGCATCGTCGGCATGCAACACGGCGATAGCCTGACGGAGTACACCACGCAAAACGGCTATACTTTGTTTCTGTTGGCGTCGGGTCGTGAACCCTCGGCCAAGATGTTCGCCGATAGCCAGGCCAGCAACGTTTTCGTGACCTGGGTCATTCGGTTCGCTGGCATCGTTGGGTTGTTCGTAGGATTCTCATTGATCCTGCGGATCTTCAGCGTGATCGGTGACGTTATCCCGTTTGTGGGTTCATTGATCGCGTTCGGGACGGGTCTGGTTTCCTTCATCTTGGCGCTGGCAGTAGGTGTCACGGTCATTGCCATTGGCTGGTTTGCCGTGCGGCCACTCCTATCGATTGGGCTTCTAGTGGGCGTCGCAGCACTCGTTTGGGCCTATGCGAAATATGGCCGCAAAACTCCAGCCGTGCCCGCCGTTTAAGAGATGCCCCGAGGCTCTGGATGGATCTTGGGGTCTGTCCAGAGCAATTTCAGCAAACATGCAGCGCGGCTTCGCGTCCGGAATTGCTTGAAAACAGCGCGATAAAGCCTTGAAGGCGACTCGGATTTCGCCTGAGACGCTCTAGATCATGGTGAACCGACACAGATGAGACCGGCCTTGCCATTTGACGGTGGGGCCGGTCTAATCTTGTCTGACAACAGGAGGAGTTTGACCATGACCACCACGCTCACCATCCCAGACCTCGCCGGCAAGGCCGTTCTCATCACGGGGGCCTCAAGCGGGATCGGCGAAGCGCTGGCACGCGCCTTCGCGGCTCAGGGCGGATTGGTCGGGCTGCATTACAATTCCAACAGCGAAGCGGCGCATGCGATCGCCCGCGAGATCGAGGCCGCTGGCGGCAGCGTCGTGCTCGTCAAAGCCGATGCCGCCTCGTCGAAAGCCATGGCCGAGGCCGTCGCCCATGTGGCGAAAACCTTCGGCCGGCTGGACGGCGTGATCAACAATGCCGGCAGCATGATTGCCCGCGTGCTCTATGAGGACATGACGGATGCGCAATACGACAAGGTGATGGATGTGAACGCCCGCTCGGTTCTGTCAACCACGCAAGCCGCCATCGCGCATCTGAAGATCCAGGGCGGTTTCGTCATCAACACAACGTCGGTTGCGGCCCGCACCGGCGGCACGGCGGGCTCCGGCGTCTACGGCTCGTCGAAGGCCTTTGTGGCTGCTGTCACCAAAGGCATGGCGCTGGAATTCGGCAAATACAATGTCCGGGTCAATGCGGTGGCGCCAGGCGTCATCACGACGCCCTTCCAGGACAAATATGCGCTTCCCGGCCAGCTCGATCAGGTCGCCGGCAGTGTGCCCTTGAAGCGCACCGGCACGCCGCAGGATTGCGTCGGCGCCTATCTCTTCCTCGCCTCGGAGATGCTGTCGGGCTACATCACCGGGCAGACGATCGACGTGAATGGCGGGCAGTTCATGCCGTGAGGGCCTAAGGCGCCGGTATGGCCGGCGCCCTGGGCATCAAAACCTAATTTCCCCTCGCCGCGGTTGTCCTTCAGCCAGTCCAGCCCGTCACGCAGCGTATCTACCGCCTGGTCGATCTCGGCGCGCGAGATGATCAGCGGCGGCGAGAACAGCATGCGGTCGCCGGTGGCGCGCAGCACGACGCCGGCGTTCACACACTGGTTGCGCACAGCGGTCCCCGTGTCATCGGGCTTCACGAAGCGGCGGCGGGTCGCCTTGTCGGCAGTGATCTGAACGGCGCCCATCAGGCCGACGCTCACGGCTTCACCCACCAGCTCGTGATCGACAAGCGAGGCGAGTGCCTGGGCCAGATAGGGGCCGACATCATCGCGCACGCGCTCGACCAGGCCCTCGTCCTCGATGATGCGGATGTTTTCCAGCGCTGCGGCAGCGGCCACCGGATGGCCGGAATAGGTGTAGCCATGGGCGAAATCGCCGACCTTTTCGATCATGACTTCGGCCACCCGATCCGACACGAGAACCCCGCCGATCGGCAGATAGCCTGACGACAGACCCTTGGCGATCGGTGCGAGGTCCGGCGTGAAATCGAAATGCTGATGTCCGAACCAACTGCCGAGACGGCCGAAGCCGCAGATGACTTCATCGGCGACGAGAAGGATCTGGTATTTGGCGCAGATGCGCTTGATCTCAGGCCAATAGGTGGACGGCGGCACGATGACGCCGCCGGCCCCCTGGATCGGCTCGGCGACGAAGGCTGCGACATTTTCCTCGCCCAGTTCGATGATTTTCTCTTCGAGTTCGCGGGCCACCTTCAGGCCGAAGTCCTCAGGCGTGAGGTCACCGCCCTCTGCGAACCAGTAGGGCTGGTTGATGTGGTGGATACCCTCGATCGGCAGGTTGCCCTGCTCGTGCATCCATTTCATGCCACCGAGCGAGGCCCCTGCCACCGTCGAGCCGTGATAGCCGTTCTTGCGGGAGATGATCATCGTCTTCGTCGGATGGCCGAGAGCCTTCCAATAGACGCGCGCCATGCGGAACCAGGTGTCCGATGCTTCCGAGCCGGAATTGGAGAAGAAGACGTGGTTCAGCGTCGGGCCAGCCTTTTCCGCCACCTTCTGGGCGAGCAGCGTAGTCGGCGGCGTCGTGGTACCGAAGAAGGTGTTGTAATAGGGCAGTTCCTGCATCTGCGCATAAGCCGCATCGGCAATCGACTTGCGGCCATAACCGACATTGACGCACCACAGGCCGGCAAACGCGTCGAGATACTTTTTGCCCGTCGAATCCCAGATATGCACGCCATCCGCCCGGCTGATGATCTTGGTGCCATCGGCATTCAGCTTCTTCATGTTGGAGAAGGGATGCAGGTGATGCGCAGCATCGATGGCACCGAGGTTGGAAACGGCGGTAAGCGGCTTGTTCATGGGTCTGGTCCTCGTCGAGGGCGTGGCGCGTCCGGTCGAGGCCAAACATGGTCCTCCCCGCCCGCTGCCCCCGCATTGAAAGGCGGAACATTATCGGCTACGAACATGACCTTCCAAAACGCGTTTGGCAAGGCACCGATCGCCGCGTTCCTCCGGCCAAAACCGCCCTCAAAATGCCAACGAGAGTTCTTTCCATGACAGCATCGACCGAGGCCGCCGATTTCCCCGCAGCCGACCCTTCCGCGCGCATTGAGGTGCTGCTTGTCGGCATGAATGGCGACCTGCGCGGCAAGATGATCCCGCTGAAAGCCGAGGACAAGGTCTGGAAGAACACGGTGCGGCTGCCGGCCTCGACGCAATCGCTCGACATCTGGGGCGACGACAATGACGACATCACCAAGATCTCGCTGACGCTCGGCGACCCCGACGGCATCTGCACACCGGACAAGAATTCGCTGACGACGCTTCCCTGGGGGCCTGAGGGATCCAAGCAGGTGCTCGCCACCATGCATACACTTGCCGGCGAGCCGCATTACGTCTGCCCGCGCGCCATCCTTGCCAATGTGCTGAAGCGCTTCGAGGCCAAGGGCCTGACGCCTGTTGTCGCCACCGAACTCGAATTCTACGTGATGGAGCCCGACTTCCGCGAGACCGGCGTGCCGATGCCACCGAAGGCGCTCGTCATGAATGGCGAAGTCGAGGGCTATCAGCTTTATGACATGCGCGCGACCGCCGCGATGGAGGACTTCCTCGATACAGTACGCGAATACTGCGACCACATGGGCCTGCCAGCCGATGCGACGACCGCCGAATTCGGCCCCGGCCAGTTCGAGGTCAACCTGCTGCACAAGCCGAACGCGGTTTCGGCGGCCGATGACTGCATCTATCTGAAGCGCGTCGTCGATTTCGCCGCCCGCCGGCACGGCTTCAAGGCGACCTGCATGGCCAAGCCCTATGGCGACCATGCCGGTTCGGGCCTGCATGTGCATGCCTCGATCATCGACAAAGACGGGAAGAACATCCTCGACGCCAAGGGTAGCGACCCGGTGAAGCTGAAGTCGATCACCGCCGGCATGCTGAGAAGCATGCAGGACGCCCAGCTGATCTTCGCGCCCTTTGCCAATTCCTATCGCCGCTTCCAGCCGGGCTCCTTTGCGCCGGACAAGATCGACTGGGGCTTCGGCAATCGCGGTACCGCCATCCGCATCCCGGACAGTGAAGGTCCTGCCGCCCGCATCGAACATCGCGTCGCCGGTGCCGACGCGAACCCGCATCTGCTGCTGGCCGCCATCCTCGGCGGCATCCTGCTCGGCCTCGAGGAAGACCTCGATCCGGGTCAAGTCACGACGCCCGATAGCGCGCCGGAAAATCCCGATATGCTGACCTATGACTTCCTGACAGCCGTCGAGCGGTTCCGCGCCTCGGCCTTCATCAAGGATATCTTCGGTGCGGAGTATCAGCGCATCTATGGCGACACCAAGCGCAAGGAGGCGATGGCCTATCTGCGCACGGTTTCGAGCTTCGATTACCAGACCTATCTGCCGCGCATCTGATGATTGCGCCTCACCACGGCGGCGACAGCCGGACTCCAGGAGTCCGGCTGTCGCATTTGGACGAGAAAGTGGCGCGCTAATAATCTTTCGTCACAGAGGTGTCACACGAAATCTTCGAACCAGGCTGCAGATTTTGCTCGAAAAAGCCCCTGAAAATTGGGGTGGACGACCAGAAATCGTCTTGCCACCGCCCAGTGAATGCTCTTCTCTCCCGTTTCCGTAAACGTAACTGGGAGACTGATCATGACAATCCAGACGCGCCGACTTCTCGGCACGGCCCTTCTTCTCGGATCGCTGCTAACAGGCGCGAGCCAGGCACTCGCCGAAGCCGTCCTGCATCGCGGCAATGCCGGCGAGCCGCAGACGCTCGACTATGCCCATATCTCGATCGACATCGAAGGCTTCGTCGTCCGCGACATGTTCGAAGGCCTGACGATCTATGACGCCAACGGCAAGATCGTACCCGGCACGGCAGAAAGCTGGACGGTCTCCGACGACGAAACGGTCTACACCTTCAAGATCCGCGAAAACGCAAACTGGTCCGATGGCTCGCCGGTAACGGCTGAAGACTTCGTCTTTGCGATGCGTCGTCTGGAAGACCCGAAGACCGCGGCCGAATATGCCAACATCCTTTACCCGATCAAGAATGCCGAAAAGGCGAACAAGGGTGAAGTTCCGATCGACCAGCTCGGCATCAAGGCCGTCGACGCGAAGACCGTCGAAATCACACTGGAGCGTCCGACCCCCTTCTTCCTGCAGCTTCTCGCTCACTACACCGCACTGCCGATCAGCAAGGCCAACTTCGAGAAGTTCGGCGACCAGTTCGTCAAGCCCGGCAATATGGTCACCAACGGTGCTTTCGTCCTCCAGGCGCACGTCCCGAACGACACACTGACCGTCGTCAAGAACGAAAAGTACTGGGACGCCGCCAACGTCAAGCTCGATAAGGTCGTCTTCTACCCGATCGACGACGACGCCGCCTCCGTTCGCCGCTTTGAAGCCAAGGAACTGGACCTCGTCTACAATTTCTCGGCCGACCAGATCAAACGCCTGCGCGAAAGCTACAGCGACCAGGTGCACGTGACCCCGGGCCTCGCCACCTACTACTACGTCTTCGACAACCGCGAGCCGCCCTATAACGACGTCAACGTCCGCCGCGCGCTGTCGATGTCCATCGACCGCGACTTCCTTGCTCAGGAAATCTATGCCGGCGCCCAGCTTCCGGCCTACAACCTCGTTCCCCCGGGCCTTGAAGGCTATGGTGAAGGTCCGCAGCCTGATTTCGCTTCGATGTCGCAGATCGACCGCGAAGACAAGGCTGTCGAGCTGATGAAGGCTGCAGGTTACGGTGAGGGCGGCAAGCCGCTCGAACTCGAGATCCGTTACAACACCAATGCCAACCACGAGCGCGTCGCGACCGCCGTCGCCGATATGTGGAAAAACACCTTCGGCGCCAAGGTCTCGCTGGTGAACCTCGACGTCGCCTCGCACTACGCCTACCTGCAGGAAGGCGGCAAGTTCAATGTCGCGCGTGCCGGCTGGACCGCCGACTACGCCGATCCGGAGAACTTCCTCGCTCTCAACATCGGCAACAATGTCACGTTCAACTACGGCAAGTACAAGAACGACGAGTACGACGCGCTGATGAAGAAGTCCTACGAAGAGCAGGATCAGGCCAAGCGCATGGAAGAGATGAAGAAGGCTGAAACCATTCTCATGAATGACCAGCCGATCGCGCCCTTGATGAACAACGCCAACCTGTGGCTGGTTTCGTCACGCGTCTCCGGCTGGGGCGACAATCCGGTGAACGAACACCTGTCGAAGTTCCTCAGCGTTTCCGAATAACAAACAACAGGGATCGACGCGCGGCAGCATGATGGCTGTCGCGCGTCGGCTTTTATCACCATGATCTCATTCGTCCTGCGCCGGCTCATGAGCGCCGTGCCCACCGTGTTCGTCGTCGTGACGATCTCGTTCTTCATGATGCGCTTTGCGCCTGGTGGTCCGTTCAGTCTGGAACGTCCGCTTCCGCCCCAGACCATGGCCAATATCATGGCCACCTATAAGCTCGATGCTCCACTCTGGAGCCAGTATCTGAATTACCTCGGCAATGCCTTCACCGGCGATTTCGGCCCGAGCTTCATCTACAAGGACAACACGGTCGCCGAACTGATCGGCAAGGCCCTGCCCTATTCCGTCGAACTCGGTCTCTATGCCATCCTGATCTCGCTGATCGGCGGCGTGATCCTCGGCACGATCGCGGCCCTTCGGCAGAACAGCGCGCTGGACTTCGGCCTGATGGCCTTCGCCACCGTTGGCGTCACCGTCCCCAACTTCGTCGTCGGCCCGGTGCTCACCCTGATCTTCGCCGTCATGCTCTCCTGGCTTCCGGGCGGTGGATGGGGCGATGGCGGATGGCAGAACCTG
>JARXAQ010000134.1 GCA_029865825.1 Rhizobium sp. | reverse complement strand
AAGTAAGGATCGCGCGAAATGGCAAGCAGAAAAGAAGCACTTGTGCGCCGTGCGAACCGCGTACGGCGTCAGATCAAGGCGGTGGCAAATGGCCGTCCGCGTCTGTCGGTACATCGCTCTTCGAAGAACATCTACGCTCAGGTTATCGACGACGTCGCCGGCAAGACCCTTGCGGCTGCCTCGACCCTCGATGGTGGCCTGAAGGCCGAGCTCAAGACCGGCGCCGACACAGCAGCAGCTGCTGCCGTTGGCAAGCTGGTTGCAGAGCGCGCAACCAAGGCTGGCGTCAAGGAAGTTGTCTTCGATCGTGGCGCCTTCATCTATCATGGCCGCATCAAGGCCCTGGCAGAAGCAGCCCGCGAAGGCGGTCTCTCCTTCTGATCAAGTTTCCGCCCGAGCTTGCGTTCGGGCGGATTTCCGGCTTAAAAGCCGGTCACACCGGATTCCACCTTGACCCGACAGGGCAGGGTGGAACTTTGCGTAATCTGCCGATTGCACCCGGAAAAGAAAAAGGAAAAGGACAATGGCACAAGAGAAGCGTGGTTCGCGCGATGATCGCCAGAACCGTGAAGAGCGCGATAGCGAGTTTGTCGACAAGCTGGTCGCCATCAACCGCGTCGCCAAAGTAGTCAAGGGCGGCCGTCGTTTCGGCTTTGCAGCCCTCGTCGTCGTCGGCGACCAGAAGGGTCGCGTTGGCTTCGGTCATGGCAAGGCACGTGAAGTGCCGGAAGCCATCCGCAAGGCAACTGAAGCCGCCAAGCGCGAACTGATCTTCGTTCCGCTGCGTGACGGTCGCACCCTGCATCATGACGTCCACGGCCGCCACGGCGCCGGCAAGGTTTTGCTGCGCTCTGCCAAGGCTGGTACCGGCATCATCGCCGGTGGACCGATGCGCGCCGTGTTCGAAACGCTCGGCATGTCTGACGTCGTCGCCAAGTCGACCGGTTCGTCGAACCCGTACAACATGGTTCGCGCAACGTTCGACGCCCTGAAGGCTCAGGTGCATCCGAAGGATGTGGCAGCTCAGCGCGGCTTGAAATATGCCACGCTCCAGGCTCGCCGCGCTGCCTCCGGCAACGCAGCTGAAGAATAAGAGGAGTCTGAACCATGGCCAAGGCTACGAAGAAGACTGAAGCAAAGACGGTCACGATCGAACAGATCGGTTCGCCTATTCGCCGTCCGGCTGTCCAGCGTGCAACGCTGGTCGGTTTGGGCCTCAACAAGATGCACCGGGTCCGCACCCTGGAAGATACCCCTTCCGTTCGTGGCATGATCCGTGCTGTCCAGCATCTCGTTCGCGTCGTCGACGAGAAGTGAGACGGGGGAAGTCATCATGAAACTGAATGAAATCAAAGACAACGAAGGCTCCTCCAAGGACCGTATCCGCGTAGGTCGCGGTATCGGCTCGGGTAAGGGCAAGACCGGTGGTCGCGGCGTGAAGGGTCAGAAGGCTCGTTCGGGCGTTGCCATCAACGGCTTCGAAGGCGGCCAGATGCCGATCTATCGTCGCCTGCCGAAGCGCGGCTTCAACAACATCTTCAAGGGCGACTATGCGACCGTATCCGTTGGTCGCATCCAGACCGCGATTGATGCTGGCAAGCTCGACGCCAAGGCAACGATCGATGCAGCAGCTCTCAAGGCTGCCGGTGTCATCCGTCGTCCCAAGGACGGCGTTCGCATCCTCTCGGATGGCGAACTGACGGCGAAGATCACGGTCGAAGTCGCTGGCGCCTCCAAGGTGGCCCTCGAGAAGATCGAAAAGGCTGGCGGTTCCGCCAAGCTGCTCGAAGCTGCTGCAGAAGCCGCTGAATAAGTGACGAAACGATCGCCCGGGGTGCTTCACACCGGGCGATTTTGCTCCCATATGTGAGCCTCACGATCCCAGGACGGAATGGACGTCGTTTCGTCTTCCGGGAAATCTGGAAAACAAGTGTGTGAGGCATGCGGTTGCTCGGCAACTTCTCCCCCGCGCCCTGTTTTCTGACAAACAGTTTGAACGAACAGCCTACGGCCGCGGAAGTCGCGTCGCCGGTCAAGGTTTGCGGAGAATTTCATGGCTTCTGCAGCGGAACAACTGGCCTCGAACCTCAACTTCTCGACTTTCGCCAAGGCGGAAGATCTGAAGAAGCGCCTGTGGTTCACTTTGGCCGCCTTGCTGGTCTATCGCCTCGGCACGCATATTCCGCTGCCTGGCCTCAATCCCGAAGCCTATGCGGCGGCCTTCCAGGGCCAGTCCAACGGCATTCTCGGTCTCTTCAACATGTTTGCCGGCGGTGCCGTCGAGCGCATGGCGATCTTCGCGCTGGGCATCATGCCCTATATCTCCGCGTCGATCATCGTGCAGCTGATGACCTCCGTCGTCCCGGCCCTCGAAAACCTCAAGAAAGAGGGAGAGCAGGGCCGCAAGATCATCAACCAGTACACCCGCTATGGCACGGTCCTGCTCGGCACCCTCCAGGCCTACGGCATCGCCGTTGGTCTCGAATCGGGCCAGGGAATCGTCGCGGATCCTGGCATGTTCTTCAAGATTTCGACCGTATTGACGCTGCTGGGCGGCACCATGTTCCTGATGTGGCTCGGTGAGCAGATCACCTCGCGCGGCATCGGCAACGGCATCTCGCTGATCATCTTCGCCGGCATTGCCGCCGGTCTGCCGACCGCGATCGCCCATACGCTGGAGCTCGGCCGCACCGGTGCGCTGTCGACCTTCCTGATCTTTGCCGTGATTTTCGTCGCCATCGGCGTCATCGCGCTGATCGTTTTCGTAGAACGCGCCCAGCGCCGCCTGCTGATCCAGTATCCGAAGCGCCAGGTCGGCAACCGCATGTTCCAGGGTGACACGTCGCACCTGCCGCTGAAGCTCAACACCTCGGGCGTCATCCCGGCGATCTTTGCATCCTCGCTGCTCCTGCTGCCCGCGACCGCGGCTGGCTTTGCCGGCAGTTCTCAGATGCCCGCCTGGGCGACCACGATCATCGCCTCGCTCAGTCACGGCCAGCCGGTCTACATGCTGATGTACGGCGCCCTGATCGCCTTCTTCGCCTTCTTCTACACGGCCATCGTCTTCAACCCGAAGGATACGGCCGACAATCTGAAGAAGCATGGCGGCTTCATCCCGGGCATCCGCCCCGGCGACCGCACGGCCGAATACATCGACTACGTCCTGACCCGCATCACCGTCGTTGGCGCGCTCTATCTCGTCTTCGTCTGCATTCTTCCTGAAATCCTCATCGCACGCACCGGCATCCCATTAGCCCTTGGTGGTACGTCGCTTTTGATTGTTGTCAGCGTCACCCTTGATACTGTAGCACAGATCCAGGGACATCTGATCGCCCAGCAATATGAAGGCCTGATCAAGAAGTCGAAGCTGCGTGGAGGAAAGAGGGGACGATGAGACTGATTCTGTTAGGACCGCCGGGCGCGGGGAAGGGGACCCAGGCCCAGCGGATCGTGGAGAAGCACGGCATTCCGCAGCTCTCCACGGGTGACATGCTGCGTGCCGCCGTTACGGCCGGTACGGATGTTGGCAAGCGTGCCAAGGCTGTCATGGACGCCGGCAAGCTGGTGTCCGACGAGATTGTCATCGCCATCGTGTCCGAGCGCATCGATGCGCCGGATTGCGCCAACGGCTTCATTCTCGATGGCTTTCCGCGCACGCTGGTCCAGGCCGATGCGACGGAGGCCATGCTGTCTGGCAAGGGTCTCGATCTGTCCGCTGTGGTCGAGATTCGGGTCGACGACGACATCCTCGCCGACCGCATCGCCGGTCGCTACACCTGCGGCAACTGTGGTGCCGGTTACCACGACGAAAACCTGAAGCCGAAGGTGGAGGGTGTCTGCGACAAGTGTGGCTCGACGCATTTCAAGCGCCGTCCCGACGACAACAGAGAGACGGTCCGCACCCGTCTCCAGGCCTATTACAAGGAAACGTCGCCGCTGATCGGCTATTACCACTGCAAGGGTAAGCTGCATTCGGTCGACGGCATGGGCGAGATCGATGCCGTCACGGCCGAGATCGAAGCCATTCTCGCCCGGGCCTGACCTGGGCGGTTTCCAAGAATCTTCGCGGGGTCGGTTGCTTTTGTCGACCGATTCCGCTAAAGACCGCGCCAACTCGCGACATAACTGCGATCGGCGCGTTCTTCCTGAGACGGAAGACCGGGTTCGATCGTTTTGACATGTTGAGAACCGGATTTGTAATTGCGGCCCATCTGGACCGTGTAACGAGACACCACTTGCCGGATGGCAACTGGAAGCAAGGAGAATAGGCGTGGCACGTATCGCTGGCGTCAACATCCCGACTGCGAAGCGCGTTGTTATTGCGCTGACCTATATTCACGGGATTGGACCGAAGTTCGCACAGGAAATCATGGAAAAGGTCGGTCTGCCCGCTGAAAAGCGCGTACACCAGCTGACCGACGCCGAAGTCCTGTCTATCCGCGAAACCATCGACCGCGATTACCAGGTTGAAGGCGACCTGCGTCGCGACACGTCGATGAACATCAAGCGTTTGATGGACCTCGGCTGCTATCGCGGCCTGCGTCATCGTCGTGGCCTGCCCGTTCGCGGTCAGCGCACGCACACCAACGCCCGCACCCGCAAGGGTCCGGCGAAGGCGATCGCTGGTAAGAAGAAGTAATTTTTTCGAGGCATCGGGCAGTGGGCAGCCGGCGGTAGGAAACTACTGCCGACTGCCCAAATCCTATTGCCTCGATTGGTGTAGCCGCTGGCATTACGGCGGTGCTTAGATCAACTGAAAGGAAGACCATGGCCAAGGAAGCCACACGCATTCGCCGTCGCGAACGCAAGAACATTTCGTCGGGCGTTGCTCACGTGAACTCGACCTTCAACAACACGATGATCACCATCACCGACGCACAGGGCAACGCGATTGCCTGGTCGTCTGCTGGTGCCAAGGGCTTCAAGGGTTCGCGTAAGTCGACCCCGTTCGCTGCCCAGATCGCTGCTGAAGACGCTGCCAAGAAGGCACAGGAACACGGCATGAAGTCGCTGGAAGTGGAAGTCTGCGGTCCGGGTTCGGGTCGTGAATCCGCTCTGCGCGCCCTCCAGGCTGCCGGCTTCATGATCACGTCCATCCGCGATGTGACCCCGATCCCGCACAATGGCTGCCGTCCGCGCAAGAAGCGTCGCGTCTAATCATTCTTCGTCTTGCCGGGCAGGCGGTTCGCCTTCCCGGTGCTTCTCATATTCGGCCGTCACGATTGAATGGTGATGGCGAACGGAAGGTAAAATCATGATTCAGAAGAATTGGCAGGAACTGATCAAGCCGAACAAGGTGGAGTTTTCCTCCTCCGGTCGCACCAAGGCAACCCTGGTTGCCGAGCCGCTCGAGCGGGGCTTCGGCCTGACGCTTGGCAACGCTCTGCGCCGCGTTCTCTTGTCGTCGCTTCGCGGTGCAGCCGTCACGGCTGTCCAGATCGACGGTGTTCTGCACGAGTTCTCGTCTATCCCGGGCGTTCGCGAAGATGTCACCGACATCGTCCTGAACATCAAGGAAATCGCCATCAAGATGGACGGCGACGATGCCAAGCGCATGGTTGTCCGCAAGCAGGGTCCGGGCGTTGTTACCGCAGGTGACATCCAGACCGTCGGCGACATCGAGATCCTGAACCCGAACCATGTGATCTGCACCCTCGACGAGGGCGCCGAGATCCGCATGGAGTTCACGGTCAACAACGGCAAGGGTTATGTCCCGGCTGATCGTAACCGCGCAGAAGATGCTCCGATCGGTCTCATCCCGGTCGACAGCCTTTACTCGCCGGTCAAGAAGGTGTCCTACAAGGTGGAAAACACCCGCGAAGGACAGGTTCTCGACTACGACAAGCTGCTGATGACGATCGAAACCGATGGCTCTGTCACCGGTGAAGATGCCGTCGCCTTTGCCGCACGCATCCTGCAGGACCAGCTCGGCGTCTTCGTCAACTTCGACGAACCGCAGAAGGAAGTCGAAGAAGAGTCGGTCACCGAACTGGCCTTCAACCCGGCGCTCCTGAAGAAGGTCGACGAACTCGAATTGTCTGTCCGCTCGGCAAACTGCCTGAAGAACGACAACATCGTGTATATCGGCGATCTGATCCAGAAGACCGAGGCAGAAATGCTGCGCACGCCGAACTTCGGTCGCAAGTCGCTGAATGAAATCAAGGAAGTTCTCGCTTCCATGGGCCTGCACCTCGGTATGGAAGTACCGGCATGGCCGCCCGAGAACATCGAAGATCTCGCGAAGCGTTACGAAGACCAATATTAATAACAGTGAAGGCAGCCTCTAAATCTGCCTTTCCCCGTCAAACTGCGGGCGAATGCCCGTATGTGTCAGGAAACGGCAGCCTCTGAGACAGAGCCTGCACTTAAAGGAGAATAGCCATGCGCCACCAGAAAGCCGGCCGCAAGCTGAACCGTACCGCCAGCCACCGTAAGGCGATGTTCGCCAACATGGCGGCTTCGCTCATCCTGCATGAGCAGATCGTCACCACCCTGCCGAAGGCGAAGGAAATTCGCCCGATCGTCGAAAAGCTCGTAACGCTGGGCAAGCGCGGCGACCTGCATGCTCGCCGCCAGGCGATCTCGCAGATCCGCGACGTCACCGTCGTTGCCAAGCTGTTCGATGCCATCGCGACGCGTTACGCCACCCGCAACGGCGGCTACCTGCGCATCATGAAGGCCGGTTTCCGCCAGGGCGACAACGCCGCCATGGCCGTCATCGAGTTCGTTGAACGCGACGTCGACGCCAAGGGCGCAGCCGACAAGGCCCGCGTCGCCGCTGAAGCCGAAGCTGAAGCAGCGTAAGGTTCCTCCCGTAAGGGAAGGATGAAAAAAGCCGGGTGGGCGATCACCCGGCTATTTGCGTCTGAAACAGCGAACGCACGGAAAGTTGTGCGCTTCGCGATACCTGCCACCTTTGGGTTGATCTACCTCAACTCCATGGAACGCGTCAGCGCTAACCTGCAGTCATCGAATTATCGATGAGAGTGAGGTTCCAATGGTTGACGCATCCATTTTCAGCAACGACAGAGACAAACTGATCATCCCGCCACTGTCCGGTTTTTATGACCGTATTGCCCAGCCCATGGCCTGGGGCCTTTTTCGCCTCGCCGTCGGCGGCATGCTGGTTATCGAAGGCTGGCCGAAGATCATGGCGCCCTTCGCCCAGGTCGGCTTCGTCGAAAAACTTGGCTTCTATCCCGGCTGGCTCTGGTCCCCGACACTCGCCGTCATGCAGGTCGTCGGCGGCCTCCTGATCGCCCTCGGCCTCTTCACCCGCCCGGCAGCACTCGCCAACGGCGTGATGCTCGCCATCACCCTCTACTTCCACATGGCCAACCCTTACGGCGACGCCTTCCTCACTCAGGCCGGCATCGACGCGCTCAAAGCCGGAAGCGACTTCTTCACCCCGCAGGCAGTGGCAAGGCTCGCTGATGGCGGCACGGGCTTCCTGCATCAGGTCCAGTCCAAGGCCGAACTCGCCTCGCTCTTCTGGACCGGCGGCGCCTTCCTCTTCGCCGCCTTCGGCGGCGGTTACCTCTCGCTCGATCGCTTGTTTAGGAAGCAGTTCTGATCGGTCATTAAACGATGAAATGACACCCGGCCGTCACGGCCGGGTGTCCACGTTGGATGCTGCGCCCACGGCCTGGCAATCCGTCGCGCGCCCAAGCAGAAACGCCCGCTCCGTGTTGTTACCGCTGGCTTCAGCCGCCTTCTCGAACGCGTTCCGCGCCTCCGCCATCCGCCCCAGCCGTGACAGAAAATCGCCTTTCGCGGCATAAATTGGCGCATACCCCACAAACTGCGGCGCATTCTCGATCTCCGCCAGGAGCGCAAGCCCCGTCTCAGGCCCTGACGCCATGGAATGCGCGACCGCCCGGTTGAGCGCCACGACAGGCGAGGGGACCCGCACCAGCAGCCGGTCGTAGAGCGCCGCACTCAGCCCCCAGTCGGTATCCGCAAACCGCGCCGCCCGCGCATGCACCGCCGCCAGTGCCGCCTGCAGCGCATAGACCCCGTCCTCGCCCTCAAGCCGCTTTGCTGTCGCCAGCCCCGCCAGCCCGCGCTGGATCAGCAACCGATCCCATCGCCCGCGGTTCTGTGTCTCCAGCGTCAGCGCCCGCCCATCCGGCGCGACCCGCGCGGCAAGCCGAGAGGCCTGCAGCTCCATCAACGCCAGCAGCCCATGCACCTCCGGCTCTGCCGGCGCGAGACCGGCGAGAATGCGCCCCAGCCGCATCGCCTCCTGGCAGAGCTGCGGCCGGATCAGGTCTTCGCCGCGGCTCGCCGCATATCCCTCGTTGAACACAAGATAGATCACCTCCAGCACGGAGCTCAGCCGCGCGTCACGCTCGTCTCCGAGCGGCACCTCATAGGCGACCTTGCCCTCGCGCAGCAGCGCCTTGGCCCTGACGATCCGCTGCGCCACGGTGGTCTCCTGCACCAGGAAGGCGCGGGCGATCTCTTGCGCGCTCAGCCCCGCGATGACCTTGAGCGTTAAAGCTGTCCGCTGGTCGCGCGACAGAAGGGGATGGCAGGCGGCAAAGATCAGCGACAGCCGCTCGTCGCCGATCGTATCATCAAGCCGATGCTCCGCGACGGCGTGATCATCCACGCGGCCGGTCTCGATATCATGCGACAGCGACGCCTCATGCCGCGCCATCATCTGCCGCCGCCGCCACAGATCGACCGCCCGCCGTTTCGCCGTCGTCATCAGCCAGCCGCCGGGATTGGGCGGCGTGCCGGTTTCGGGCCAGCGGGCCAGCGCCTCGATCAGCGCCTCCTGCGCCAGGTCTTCCGCGAGGCTGAGATCGCCGACATGGCGCGCGAGCCCGGCTATCAGCCGGACCCGCTCCATACGAAAGATCGTCTCGATGTCGCGCACCACGGCCGCCCGCGCCACGCTGTGGGTCGCGTCCTTCGCCGCGGCTGCATCTTGCCCATCTCGTGCCATGAACAGGAGTATGGACACGCCATCCCCCCGGTCAACCGCCGCCATGGCCTCAGGCGTCGACGGTCGAGCTGTCGCCCGGCACGGCCGCCGGATCCATCCAGAAGATCTCCCAGACATGCCCGTCCGGATCCTCCACCGAGCGGCTGAACATGAAGCCGTGATCCTGGCCGGGATTGGGATCCGCCCGACCGCCTTGGGACGTCGCGGCCTCCAGCACCTGATCGACCTCGGCGCGCTGAGACACCGTCAACGCCAGAAGGGTCTGGCTCGTCGCCTTCGCATCGGCAATCGGCCGGGTGGTGAAGGTCCCGTAATAGGCATGCGTCAGGATCATCACGCCGATCGTGTCCGTCAGCATCATGCAGGCCGCATTCTCGTTGGAAAAATGCGGGTTCCGCGTTGCCCCCAGCGCCGTGTAGAACCGCGTCGAGGCATCGAGATCGGTCACCGGCAGGTTGATGAAGATCATCTTGCTCATGCGGTACCTCAGCCCTTTCTGTTCTGTTGCGCCGCCAGGCCTTCGGCCACCCGTGCATGGCTCGCATGCCCCTCGGGAGAGACCACCTCGGCAAAGTCCGACATCTCATAGAAACTGCGGATCTCGATTTCGCTTGGCCCCGGCATCGGGTTCGGGCAGCGCTTGACCCACGCGACCGCCTCGTCCATGTCCTTCACCTCCCAGAGCCAGTAGCCGGCCACCAATTCCCGCGTCTCGGCAAAGGGTCCGTCAATGACCCGCCGGCTGTCGCCGTCGAAGGCGATACGTTTACCGAGCTTGGACGGCTTCAGGCCGTCGCCCGACAGCATCACGCCGGCCGCCACCAGCTCTTCGTTAAATTTACCCATGGCTTCCAGAAGCTCGGCCGACGGCATCACGCCCTCTTCGCTGTCCTCGGTCGCCTTCACCATCACCATCACGCGCATGATTTCTCTCCTCTCATTCAAGGGCCGCTTCTGCGATCCTGTCTCCCTAACGAACGAGTAAATCGCAATTCGACACGCTGTGGTAAAAAATATTCGCCGATATACAGCTCACGTCGGGACGTGGATCGTGGCCCGGATATGTTTCAGCGAGGCGACAATGGTGAAAGTCATCATGACCAGCAGCGTCCAGGAGCTCCATTTGCCCAAATGCACCGTCGACCAGGCGCCGAGCTGGTTGGGATAGTGCCAGATGGCGAAGAAGGTCGAGATATTCTCCGCCACCCAGATGAAGAAGCCGATCAGGATGAAGGCGAGCAGCATCGGCATCTTCCGGTCCCGGTCGAAGGGCCGGAAGATAACGGTCGTGCGCGCATAAAGGCCGATGGCAAGGGCCGCCAGATACCAGCGATAATCACCGATATAATGGTGGGTGAAGAAGTTGAGATAGATCGCAAGCGCCACCAGCGTCGCCATCCAGTAGGGCGGATGGTGGCGGATGCGAAGATCGAACAGCCGCCAGGCCTGGATGATATAGCTGCCGACCGCCGCATACATGAAACCGGAAAACAGGGGCACGCCAAGCACCTTGCTATAGGCAAAATCCTGATAGGACCAGGACGGCACCGACCCAGAGGTCTTGAACACCTCCAGCACGAAGCCGACGACATGAAACAGGCAGATCGCCTTCAACTCGTCCGTGGTCTCGAGCTTCGTCCAGACCATCCAGACCTGGATGGCAAGTGCGATGACGAGCAGCACGTCGTAGCGCGGCAGACCGAATAGGCCCGACCGGGGTACGAGGAAGATCGACACGAAGAACAGCCCGGCAAACAGGCAGGCCCGCGCCTCCTTGATCCCGAACAGCAGGAACTCGACGGCAAACCGCTTGGGCCCTGTCAAATGCGGTGCGGGTGTCGCCTGGATCAGCCGCTGATCGATCCCTTGCAGCCACGTATTTCGCCCGTCAACAACCGTCGTCATTCCCGCCCCGCTCGAGTGTTCCATCACGCCGAGCAGGTAGCGAAAGCTTCAGGACAAAATCAAGGCCGTGCCGGTCAGGGGAGGTGCGGCGTCAATAACGTGTCGTCAGATCCGACAACCACACGGGTGACAGGTCCAGCAGCACCGTCTCCACCCGCTTGTCCAGTCCGCTCACCACCAGTAGGCCGGTGATCACCAGCAGGACGCCGAACACGGCCTTGCCGCGTTGTCCGATGGTCATCAGCCTGCCGCGCACCCGCGCGATCGCGGCCTTCGACAGGCTGCCGAGCAGGATCAGCGGCAGGGCGGCACCCAACCCGAAGGCGGTCATTGCGATCACCACCTGTCCAAGGTTTTCGCCGCGCGCCGCCAGCAGCGAAGCGGCCCCGAGCGTCGGTCCGACGCAGGGGCTCCAGATCGCACCGAGCAACAGCCCAACGAGAAACTGCCCCTTGAGCCCGCCCTCATCAACCGTGCCAAGCCGCCCCTCCGACCAGTTTGCCACCGGGCTTGCGACTAGCGCAAACCGCGCCTGGGCGGCCGGTACCAGCAGCAACAGGCCCATCGCCATAAGAAGCAGCCCGCCGACGATCCGGAACACGGAAAAGTCCAGCCCGATCGAGAAGCCGATGAGGGCGACAAACAGCCCGATCGTCACGAAGGAAAGGCAGAGGCCCGCGGCCAGCGCCATGGGGCCGAAGCGGTGTCGGTCTACGGCCGAGGCGAGCACGATCGGCACAAGCGGCAGCGTGCAGGGATTGAGCAGCGACAGAATGCCGGCAAGGAAGGCGAGAAGGCCGCTGCTCAGCATGGGGTCAGCGCGTCAGCGTCGTGGCGAACAGCGCCTCGACGGATTGCGGATTGGTGTCGCCGACGGTGCGTTTTGTCTCGTTTGCCCCGTTGAAGGCGATCAGCGTCGACCTGTTCTGCGCCCCGAGACTGCGCATCGCGTCCTTCTGCGTATCGACATCCACCTGCAGCACCAGCACATCGGCAAATTCCGGCTTCTTCGCCAGGTCTCCGATGATCCGCTGCTGCGCCTTGCAGGTGCTGCACCAGCTTGCCGTCACATCGACCACGACAGGCTTGCCCGCCGATTTGGCCGCCTCGAAGGTATCAGCCTCAAACGGCTTGATCTCGATCGCCTGCGCCATGCCGGCGGTCAGCGTTACGCAGATGGCAAGCGTTGCCGCCGCTAGTCTCTTCCCATAGGCCATGCGCATGAAAACCACTCCCTTGGTTGTCTCAAAAGATGTCTTGTTCGTCTGCAGCGATTGGCCCGCTCGGATCGCGCTTAGCGCGCCCGAGCCATGCCGCGTTTCGCCCGCCGCCGTTCCATGATCCGTGGCCGCACCAGTCGATAGCCGAGCAGCACAATCGCCACCACGATGTAGAAGGCCGGTTCCGGCGAAATCACCTTCAGCGACAGCGCGTAGTGCAGCACCGCGACGATCAGCACCGGATAGACCAGCTTGTGAAGCTTGTTCCACGTCTGCCCAAGTCGCCGGATCGACGCCTGGTTGGAGGTGACCGCCAGCGGGATCAGCATCAACAGCCCCGCCATGCCCAGCTTGATATAGGGGCGCTTCAGGATGTCGCCGGCAATCGACGAGAAGATCAGCCCGCGATCGAGCGTCAGATAGACGGTGAAATGCGCCAGCACATAGTAGAAAGCGATCAGCCCAAGTGCACGCCGGTAGCTAATTAGGTTAATCCCGAACAGATCGCGCAGCGGCGTCACCGCAAGCCCCAGACAGAGAAACCGAAGCGCCCAGAGCCCCAGCAGGTGCTCGAAAGCACGCACAGGATCGGCGCCCAGGCCGCCAAAGATGCCGAGGTAAAAGGCATAAAGCCCCGGCATCAGGCCGACGACGTAGAGCACCCAGACGGAGGCCGGCTTGTAGCGGGCGGGCAGGGCCGGCAGTGAGAGCGAAGCCATCAGTAGAACTTCGTCAGATCCATGCCGGCATAGAGGCTGCCGACCTCGTCGGCATAGCCGTTGAACGGCAGCGTATCGATGCGCGCGCCACCGAACAGCCCGTCGGCCTCGCCGATCCGCCGCTCGGTCGCCTGGCTCCAGCGCGGATGGTCAACGGCTGGGTTCACATTGGCATAGAAACCGTATTCCGAGGCCTGCAGCCGGTTCCAGGTCGACGGCGGCTCCTGGTCGGTCAGCGTGATCTTGACGATCGACTTGATGCCCTTGAAGCCGTATTTCCAGGGAACGACGAGCCGGATCGGCGCGCCGTTCTGGTTAGGCAAGGTCTCGCCGTAAAGCCCGGTCGCGAGGATCGCCAGCGGATGGCGCGCCTCGTCGAGGCGCAAGCCCTCGACATAGGGCCAGTCCAGCGCCTGGAAGATGCCGGCCTGTCCCTGCATTTCCTCAGGGCGAACAAGCGTTTCGAAGGCGACATATTTTGCCGAGCCGAGCGGCTCGACCCGGTCGAGCAGCGCCGAGATCGGAAAGCCGATCCAGGGGATCACCATCGACCAGGCCTCGACGCAGCGCATCCGGTAGACGCGCTCTTCCATCGGAAACTCTTTCAGGATCGTCTCGATATCGATCACCTGGGGCTTCGCCACCATGCCGCCGACTTCGATCGTCCAGGGGCGGGTGTTGAGCGAGCCGGCATTCTTGCCCGGATCTTCCTTGCCCGTGCCGAATTCGTAGAAATTGTTGTAGCTGGTGACATCTTCCTTGGAGGTCAGCTTGTCATCCACCTTGTAAGCGCTGGGCTTGGCCGTCAGCGGCACGGTCAGCTGCGCGGCACCCGCGATGGAGGGCAGGGCTGCAGCAGCCAGGCCACCGGCCGCCGCTCCGATAAATTCGCGGCGTCTAAGGTAGAGCGACTTCGGCGTGATGGCGCTTTCGGCGATAGGGGTAGGGCGGTAGCGGGACATGGTCGACCTCGTGAAGCTCCGGTATGCCTGTGACATGACATAGCAGACGGGCGGCAGCAAAACAGAGTTTCACGCCGGGGAAAAGAAGTCGAGCGGGAACAATTTCGTGTAGCGGCGGCGGACTTGGCTTTGTAAGAAACGTCGATGCCGAGCGACAGACCTCAGCCGCACCAGTTCAGCTTGTGACCTTGCCAGCGATGCGCCAACCCTTGCGCGATCATGATGTCGCCGATCGACTGCCCGTCCTGCATCACCACACGCAGCTTGCGGCCATACTTGTCGGTGTCCCGATTCTCCTGCTGCTCCAGCGTCAGGCCTGAACCGTTCAGCGTCTGCAAGAGCGCCACCTGCGCCTGGCGGCCCAACTGCCGCTCACGCTCGCAGGCCGGCTGGCCGATTTCCGGCGTGTTGATATCCGAGATCCGGTATTTCACCCCCGCATACCAGAACGTATCGCCGTCGACGACGCAGTTGACTCGTTTGGCCGAAGTGCAAATCGAGAACTTGGCCTGGATCGGCTCGGCATCAGGCGTAACGGAGCCGGTGGTGGAGAAATCGATAATGCCGGCAGCGTCCGCCATCACGCGCGTCGCGTTCAGGTGTGGGCTTGGGATGACGCCGACATAGATCGCGGCCACACCGAGAAGCGAAAGTGCGGTCAGGCGCATGGGAATGAAGTCGATGAGGCGCCGCTGCGATACAGGCGCAGGCGGCGGTCCGGCCAGTTTCTGCCGGGCATCCTTGAGCAACAGCACGCGGGCAGGTTTCCGTGTCATCATGACGCCTCCTTCGCCGTTAAAGAATAGGTGACAGGTCTTGCGCCGGGCTTAATGCGATCACTCAAATGCGATTGGTTCTGCGGGGTTGACCCGCCTGAACCGTACCGATTTCAAGGAAGCTGCTAGTGACAGGATCGACGCCTTGGCTTAGATCCTTTCCAAAAAGGGCTCCACGCGCGGCGCGCCATTATGCGCCGGCCTGCGGGCCAGAACCGTCATCGAGGTAACACCCATGCCCGTCTATCGTTCGAGAACCACCACCCACGGCCGCAACATGGCGGGTGCGCGCGGCCTCTGGCGCGCCACCGGCATGAAGGATGGCGATTTCGGCAAGCCGATCATCGCGGTCGTCAACTCGTTCACCCAGTTCGTGCCCGGCCACGTCCACCTGAAAGATCTCGGCCAGCTCGTCGCCCGTGAAATCGAGGCAGCCGGCGGCGTGGCGAAGGAGTTCAACACGATCGCTGTCGACGACGGCATCGCCATGGGCCATGACGGCATGCTTTATTCGCTGCCCTCGCGCGAGATCATCTCCGACTCGGTCGAATACATGGTCAACGCCCACTGCGCCGACGCCATGGTCTGTATCTCCAACTGCGACAAGATCACCCCCGGCATGCTCTCGGCCGCCATGCGTCTGAACATCCCGGCCGTCTTCGTCTCCGGTGGTCCGATGGAAGCCGGCAAGGTCGTCATGCATGGCAAGACCGTCGCCCTTGATCTGGTCGACGCCATGGTCGCCGCTGCCGACGACAAGATCTCCGACGCTGATGTCAACACCATCGAACGCTCGGCCTGTCCGACCTGCGGCTCGTGCTCCGGCATGTTCACCGCCAATTCGATGAACTGCCTGACCGAAGCACTCGGCCTGTCGCTGCCCGGCAACGGCTCGACGCTCGCCACCCATTCCGACCGCCGTCGCCTCTTTGTC
>JARXAQ010000035.1 GCA_029865825.1 Rhizobium sp. | reverse complement strand
GGAGCGCTTGACCTGGCGCCAGTCCACGTCGCCATTCCATTTGGAGACGTCGATGCCATGGACTTCATGGCGATGTGGCGTCCGGCCGTCGAAGGTCTGCGGATCTGTGTCGTGGAAACGTGGCGAGACGGATGCCGTCTCCATCAGGTCGTAGCTCCCCGAAGTGCAGCCGGCAAAAAACAGGCAGAAGGGTAAAAGTGCCGTCGAAAGCCAGCGCATCGGTCGTCCATCGGTCAGGATTGGCATTTTCGCGTCCGGACAGACGGTAGGCGGCGGTCCGAAGCCGTGAAACTTCATTTCCGCCCATCATGGTTAAAACGGCGTTACATGCAATCCGCCTCAGACACGGAAATTGCGCATGGGTCAGGGGCCGCGCGACAAGACCGCATGCCAGGCATAACCCCGCCAGACCGGAGCGAAGGTCAACGTCGCACCGGCCCGGTCGGCGCGGTCTTCCAGGACGTCGCGCAGGTCGGCACGCGGTGTGACGTGGAAGCGTGCGAGCCAGGCCTGGAGGGACGCCCTGAACCAGGATGGCAGATCTTCCTGCTGGCCGAAATCGACGATGTGCAATGCGCCTGACGGTGAAAGGGCGGCGATCGCCCGGTCGATGGCGGATTGCCAGTCGGGGATCATCGACAGGGCATAGGAGATCATCACCCGGTCGAAGCCGGTGGTTCCGAAGTCTTCGGGCGCAAACCGCGTCGCATCGGCGATGCGCAGCATGGGTACGTCGCACTCTTTGCGGAAGTTGTAGCGGGCGGAGGCCAACATTTCGGCTGATATGTCGAGGCCGTGAAGGCGGGCCGTAGGGTAACGGCGCTGCGCCAGCAAGAGGTTGCGGCCAGTGCCACAGCCGACTTCGAGCAGGGTGCCGCCGTCAGGCATGTCCAGACCTGAAATCATCTGATCTCGACCGATCAGATAGTATTTGCGGGTCAAGTCGTAGACATGGCGCTGATAGCGATACATCGCGTCCATGCGACCGGCATGCGCGTCGATTTCGCCGGCGGTCTCGGGGCCGACGCTCATGCGGGGCACTTCTCGTAGATGTGGAAGCCGCCGTAGATCGCAGAGCGGTCGCGCTTGTCGAGGGCGGCAGACTGATCGGCGTTATAGACCCACTGGGCGAGAAGGCTGTCCGAGAGTTTGCCGTCCAGCACACTGACTTCGGCTGCCGTGCGGAAGATGACGCGGGCGCCGGGGGCTGCGGTGCGCGTGATCTCGGTCCAGAGCGCGTTCAGCTGCTGCGGTGTCATCCAGTCCTGGGCATCGAGCAAGACGAAGCGATCGACACTGCCGGCCGCTTTTTCAGCCAGCAATTCGGTGTAGCCGGCGTGATGGACCTTGACGCGGCTGGCGCAGTCGCGGATCGCCGCGTGATGCTGCGCCTGTAGATAGGTCGGCAACTGGCCTTCGTCCGGCTTTGGATAGCGGCGCGCGAAGGCCTGCCAAGCGAAGGGGTTGTCCTTCAGGGGGAAGTAACACGCCAGTTTTTCCAGGCGGTGGCGCAGGACAGGCGCGATCGTGCCTTCGGCGGAGAGACCGGCAAGTTCGTCATATTGCTGCGGCGGAATTCCGAGGCCGAAGAGCGAGCTCTTGCGCGCCGTCAGCCAGCGGATAAGCGGGCGATCGAACAGCGGCGCAATCCGGGTGTCGAAGACGTGGCGCTGTTCGCGCAGTGACTTCGCCTCGACCATGTCCTGAAGCCTCACCCCATGCAGGCGGGCGAGCAGGTGGCCGATGGCGATGAAGCGGCCGAGCAGGCCGGTGCGGTAGATATTGCGGGTGAAGACGCCGACCCGACGGCGGCCGGTCGGGCCGCGCTTGAGCCAGTAGCCACGGGTGGTCTGGTCGAGATGTGGCGCGATGTGGCGGTCGAAGAGGACAGCATTGCCGCGTTCCCCGTCCCGGCCGAGGAAGCGGACGACCGCGGCGTGATCGGGGAGGTGACGGAAGGCGGAGAGCTTCAGACGATTGAGCGCGACGTGATTGGGATTGAGGTCGACGACGTCGATCGCTGCCGGGCGGCGGCTGAGATAGGCCAGCATGTTGCAGCCGCCGGAGCCGATGGTGACGATCCGGTGGCCTTCGGCGAGCGCCATGGCCTCCATGTCGACCTCGGGGTCTTCCCAGATCTGCGCATAAACGAGGCCCGAAAAGAGCAGGCCGAAAAGGCGCTCCGAGAGGCCCGCTGCCGAGAGGGGGGCGTGCTGCAGCAGCGCGTCCTTCAGTTTCTGGTTCTGGTGAAACCCGGCATCCGGTGCAATCTCTGTCATGTCGATCCGCCATCCTGTGAGGGTTGATGGCGTTTAGCGGGCCGGTGCTACAGTTTGATGACGCGGCGTGCGGACGTAGCGCTAACCAAATCTAAAGGCTTTTAACTCAATTTATCCCATATAACTTTTGGGGCTTTTAACATGATGTTAATGAGAACGCCGCCAAGCCGGGTCCTTCGTTACTCTGCCACCGGCTTTCTTGCGGGCGCGATTGCGCCGACGATTTCGCTGATTCCCTTCCTTGGATCCGGCTTTTCGGACCCTCATGCGCTGGATATCCTTTCCTCCTGGCCGCATCTCATTCTCGCCGGCTTGCCGATCGCAGGCGCTGTGCTCGCCTGGAATGTCGGGGCTGCCGAACACAAACTTCGCGGCCAGATCTCGGCGCTGGAACACGGCCGGAGCAACCTTCACAATGCCACGGGTCGCGACGCGTTGACTGGGCTCGGAAACCGCGTGGCGCTGCAAGACAGCTTGCGCGGCCTCATGGCGGGTGGCTCGCTCGAGGGCCACGCGCTTCTGCTGATCGACATCGATCGCTTCAAGTTCGTCAACGACACGATGGGCCATGAGGCGGGCGACAGCCTATTGGTCGAGGTGGCGCGGCGCCTGCGCCGGGCGGTCGGCGAAGACGCCCTGCTTTTTCGGCTGGGAGGCGACGAATTTGCCGTGGTCCTGACCAAGGCCACGACCGCAGCTATCGTCGAATTTTTCTGTCTGGAGATTGAAAACAGCCTGTCGCATTCCTTCCTGCTGAACAAGAAGCGCGTGTTTGCGGGGGTGAGCATCGGGGCGACATTCCTGGAGGCTGCAGACACCAGCATGTCCGCCGTGATCAAACGGGCGGATCTTGCGCTCGATAGGGCCAAGCAGCGCTTCGGCGCAAGCCACGCCTTGTACGATGCAGCTTTGGCGCTTGAGGCGACCGAGACGCTCGAACTGGAACGCGATCTCGCCCATGCCCTGTGCGGCGAT
Source organism: Rhizobium sp. (assembly GCA_029865825.1). GTDB lineage: Bacteria > Pseudomonadota > Alphaproteobacteria > Rhizobiales > Rhizobiaceae > Allorhizobium. The sequence continues at coordinate 2,497 of JARXAQ010000035.1, read as the reverse complement.
GAATTTTACCTGGAATACCAGCCCATCGTCGGCGTCGACAGCGGCGAGGTGCGATCACTCGAGGCGCTGCTGCGTTGGCGGCATCCGACACGCGGACTGATCGCGCCCGATGTCTTCATCCCGATCGCCGAGCGAATCGGTATCATTCTCGACATCGGCCGCTGGGTGGTCCAGCAAGCCTGCCGGGAGGCTATCCGCTGGCCCGCGCCGACCGGCGTCGGCGTCAATGTTTCGGGCGACCAGTTCAAGGATCCCGGATTCGTCGCGCATGTGTTCGACAGTCTTGCCGAAGCGGGGCTCGCCCCGGAGCGTTTGACCGTCGAGGTGACCGAGTCGGTGTTTTCCGTCGATATCGACCTCGTCTGCCGAAGCCTCGCGCAATTGCGGTCAGGTGGTGTGCGGATCGCGCTTGACGATTTCGGCACCGGGTTCGCCTCGATCCATCACCTGCGCAAATTCCCCCTCGACGAACTCAAGATCGACCGGTCGTTTGCCCAGCAAATGCTCGAATCGAACCAGGGCGCAAAGCTTGTTGACCTGATGCATAAGCTGTCGGAGACCTTTCAGGTCAAGACCACGATCGAGGGCATCGAGACGGCCCGGCAGCTGGAATTCGTCCGGGTGCTGGGGATCGGTGAGGCACAGGGCTTTTTGTTCTCGCGGCCTTTCGGCGCCGGCGAAGTGCTGGGATACCTGCAGTCGCGGCTGAGCGGCGGCGCAAAGCCGTTGCCGGCTCACTGAGGCGGGTTCGTCCACAGCGAACCGAACCAAGAGCTTTCCACCGCACTTCCTCCTGTCATGATTTCCTGATTGCATGGTCCCGCTAGGGCCGGCGCCGCAGACTTAGCCCGGTAGCAGGCGGGGAGGAACGACATGCGTCTCGTCTTGAAACTGAGTGCAGCCATCGTCGGCGTGCTTGCCACGCTGCTGTGCGTCGGCTTTCTATGGCTCCTTCTGGCGCCGCCGGCCCTGCTGCGGGTCGGCACGGGGTATGCGGCCAAGATCGTCTGTTCGAATGTGTTCATTGCCGGTCGCGACGCGGGGGACGTGCTGGCGGAGGATGTCCAGGCACCTGGGCATCCCTTGCTGAAACTGGTCGGCATCGAGGTCGACATGGACCAAAGGCTGGTCGAGGCGCGTCTCGCCGGGCTGATCGCTCCGTCGGTCGCCGTCTATCGTGATGGCCTGGGCTGTGCAGCGGTTCCGGACGGGGACATCACCAAGGCCCAGGGGATGTCCGCCCCTGTTTCGGAGGCGGTGGCGGTCGACGAGACACTTGTCTGGCCGCGTGGCGAAAAGGTGGATGCGACCGATCCCCGGATTGTCCGCGTGTTGGCGGACGAGGCGCTGCTCGGGCCGTCCTACCGCGCCATCGTGGTGGTGAAGGACGGGCGGATCGTCGGCGAGATCTACGGCGACGGCTTCAACGCACAGACCCCGCTTCTCGGTTGGTCGATGGCCAAGACTGTGACTGGGGCCCTGACGGGCATGGTCGCTGCCGAGCAGGGCACCGACCTCGAAACGGACCGGCTGTTCCCCGAATGGACGGATGCGGCGCGTTCTCGAATTCGGGTGTCTGACCTCCTGGCGATGCAGAGCGGTCTTGACTTCAACGAGGACTATGGCGACGTCACGGATGTTACGCGCATGCTGTATCTCGAGCCGGATATGGCGGCCTATGTCGGCTCCCTTCCTGTCGCGTCCGAACGTGGCGCACGGTTCAATTATTCCTCAGGTGAGAGTGTGTTGATCTCCCGCTGGTGTATGTCGCGCTTCTCCGACCGGGAGACGGCACTTGCCTTTCCCCGAACGGCCCTCTTTCAGCCGATCGGCATGCGCAGCGCGGTCCTGGAGGCAGACGCACGGGGCACGCTGGTCGGCAGTTCCTATCTTTATGCCACGGCGCGCGACTGGGGGCGGTTCGGCCTTCTTCTTGCCCAGGGCGGCAGATGGGATGGCCGGCCGCTGCTGCCTGCCGACTTGATCACGCGCATGATGGCGGGTACGCCGGCGTCCGGGGGCATCTATGGTGGGGCGCAGGCCTGGCGGCAAGGGCCGGGCGGGGCTGCGGATTCGACATTCGGGATCGATGCCGAGGTGCTCTGGATGCTCGGGCATGACGGCCAATCCGTCGCGGTGATCCCTGCGGAAAATCTGGTCGTGGTGCGGATGGGGCTGACACCCAGCCGCCAAGCCTATCGACCGCAGCGGCTGGTTGCCGCGGTCATGCAGGCCCTGCGATAAGGCTAGGATACCCCCGTCGGCGTTACTGGGTCAGATGCAGCATGCCGCGGCGTTTGGCATCGTAATAATATCCGCGGGCATAGAGACGCACGGCGTTGTCATGATCTGTGTCGGCGACGAGCCAAGCACCTTTCAGGTACTTGACCGCATATTTGATGTTGGTTTCCGCGTCGAACAGACCATCGGCCGGCCCGTCGTAACCCATGGCCTTTGCCGTGTTGTAACGGATCTGCATCAGGCCGTAATTGCCCTT
>JARXAQ010000333.1 GCA_029865825.1 Rhizobium sp. | reverse complement strand
CGGGCTCCGAGGTGGGCGCTCCCTCGGGACTTTCCGGGGGCCCGTTTTCAGCTGGATGCCCAGCACCGCTGGCGGCCCAACCAGGACACTCAGCCGACACTCCTCTCTTACCCCGAAAAGCTGGCAAGGGTGCCCGCTGATGCGGGAGGATCCCGGCCGGGCTCTCGTCATACTCGAAGCCAGCGAATGGGGAGATGGGTTGGAGGTCTCGCCAACCCCCGGCCGGGATCATCGCTGCAGTTCGATCTGAACGGTTGGCACAGCACCTCGGAGGTTGATCCCCTGAGCCGGGTCGTCAGGCTTCAGTTGGCAGGGAATTTGGGACTATCCCGATCACGCCACTCGAAAGTGACGCCCAAATCGGTGGACACGGCGACGTAGCTGCCGCGCCAGAGTTCCAACGATACGGCTGGCCGCCCGTCAATCTTGGCCCCGCGCCAGAGACCGTTCGCGATCTCACCGCTCCTGTCTATGGTGACCATCCTGCCACCGAAGCGGAACGTGTAGCGAATGCCATCGCCCGTGGAGACATATCGCATCGTGCAGAAGACTTCTTCAGCGGCGTCCTCGTCCGGTTGGGCTGCGTTCCGGTATGAGCAAGTTTGGTCGAATGGGCCTGAACTTTGCAGCACAGAGGCTTCGCGAGCGGGCACGCGCTCACCCGGAGCCACGTCAGTGGCCTGGACCGGCTCATAGCAGCCCAGAAACCAAACCGTAGAGGCTCCAACGAGCACCGCCGCGATCTGTCTCGACATAGATCCCTCCATCACCGCACTCGCCAGGTGCCGGCAGATATGTCGCGAAGGTCGCGACTTGAACAGCGGAAGATTTTTGTCCCGGCACGCCAAGGGAAAGCAAATGTCCAAACAAAAACTCAGCTGCCGGTCGAACCGGCTGATGGCAACCATCCAGGTCAATGCGTCAGGGAAGCATGTGGTGAAACGCACGATTGAGCGTCAGCTTTGGCACCGGCCATGTGGCGTCGCAGCGATTGGGTTGGCCTTCCCGGGGCTTTGGAGCACTGGCGCCCATTGATGACCGGCTGGCAATTTTCGGCTGTATCCAGCCTTGGGTTCCGTCGTAGAGGAGCCGGGCTTGTTCCGAGGCGCAGCAGAGGTCGTCAGCGGGATGCGATCGCCGTCCATTGGGGTCGGCGAAGACCAGGGCATCGTCCACTTGGGCGCGCGGGGGAACTGCAATAATGGGCTCGCTTATCCGCGCCAACGCTGCACGCAGCGCATCGAAACAGACCGCTGCCAAGGTCTCGACCACCAAGGGGCCGGCTGGAGAGGTGACGCTCGGCGAGCGCCTTCGCTACGCCTTCGACAAGAGCATGGCGGCCGGGCCGGTGGCGCTGGCGGGATGGCTGGCGCTTGTGTCACTGGTCACGATAACCCTTGCGGCGTCGATCCTCGCCCTGACCCGGATCGGGCCGGACGGCGGCTTCGACTTTGGTGAGGCGGCTTGGCAGTCGCTGATGCGAACCATGGACGCCGGGACCATGGGTGGGGACTCGGGCTGGGTCTTCCGCATCATTACGCTGTTCGTCACCCTGATGGGCATTCTGGTGTTCTCGGCCCTGATCTCGATCATCTCGGCCGGGCTGGACTCGGCACTGGAAGGGCTGCGCAAGGGCCGTTCGAGGGTTCTGGAGACGGACCACACTGTCATCCTGAACTGGTCGCCGTCGATCTTCGACATCCTTTCAGAACTGGTCATCGCCAACGCCAGCCGGAAGAAGCCTCGCATCGTCATCATGTCCAACAAGGACAAGGTCGAGATGGAGGACGAGATCGCCGACAAGGTCGGCGATTTCGGCAACACCCGCATCATTTGCCGCAACGGCGACCCCACGGACCTGTTCGACCTCAGCCTGGTCAACGCCCAGACCTGCCGCTCCATCATCGTCGTTTCGCCAGAGGGTGCCGCCGACCCCGACAGCCAGGTGATAAAGACCATCCTGGCACTGACCAACGACCCCCAGCGGCGGACGGAGCGCTATCGCATCGCCGCCGAACTTCGCAGCGCCGACAACGCCGAGGTGGCCCGCATCGTCGGCGGGGATGAGGTCCAGTTGGTCCTGGCCGACGACCTGATCTCCCGCATCGTGGTGCAGTCCAGCCGGCAGGCGGGGCTGTCGGCGGTCTACTCCGAACTGCTCGATTTCGACGGCTGCGAAATCTACACCACCGAACTCGAGGAGCTGGTCGGCGTGACCTATGGCGACGCCGTCATGGGCTATGAGGACTCGGCACTGATCGGGCTACGCTACCCCGACGGCCGGGTGCGGATGAACCCGCCCATGGAGGAGGTCATCACCGCCGGCAGCCGGGCCATCATCATCGCCGAGGATGACGCTGCCATCCGGCTCAGCCCCATGGCCGACGACGGCTTGGACGCGGCCGCCATCCGCAAACCGACGACGATCGAGCGCACCGCCGAGCGGGTGTTAATCATCGGCTGGAATCGACGCGGTCCACTGATCGCCTGCGAGCTGTCCCGCTACGTCAAGGCCGGCTCGGTCCTGACCATCGCCGGCGACGTTCCTGGCCTCGTCGAAGCTGTTCAGGACATGCCCCTCGGCTCGGGGAACATGAAAGTCGAGGCCCGGATCATCGACACCAGCCACGCCGCCTCCCTGGAGGCACTGGAGCCCTTGACCTACGACAGCATCATGGTTCTCGGCTATTCCGACCATATGGAGGCCCAGTCGGCCGACACACGGACGCTGATCACCCTGCTGCATCTGCGCAAACTGTCCGAGCGACTCGGGGAGCATATCAGCGTCGTCTCGGAGATGATCGACATCCGAAACCGCGAACTGGCCGAGGTCACTCGCGCCGACGACTTCGTAGTGTCCAACCGGTTGGTCAGTCTGATGCTGGCCCAAGCGTCCGAGAACGAATATCTTTCCGCCATCTTCGACGATTTGCTGGATGAGGACGGTTCGGAAATCTACATGAGGCCCATCGGCGACTACGTCGATCTGGACCTGCCGGTCAGTTTCTACACCATCGCGGAAGCCGCCCGCCGTCGCGGCGAAACCGCCATCGGCTACCGCCGCAGGCGCACTGACGACGCCGACGATAGTCGCAATATGGGCGGCGTCGTGGTCAATCCGTCGAAGTCGGCACGTCTGTCCTACGAGCCAGAAGACCGGTTGATCGTCCTGGCCGCAGACTGATTTCCCCAGGGCACGCGCGCTGGTACTGCAAGTCCAGGTACAAGCTGTCTTACCTGGCCGTGGACCGGGAGACCCGGCCCTGTTTCCTGGTCTGCCTGCGCGGCTGCGCTCGGGCCCTTTTTGGGCCCCCGGGATTCGGTGATATGAAGCGGTGCGGATCGCACACTGATCGCGGTAAATCGCGCACCATGTTTCCGGGGGAAATTGCATGCCTGACGTCATAACCAAAACGACCAACACCTCCTGGTTCTCGCGTGTCGGCTCGGCCTTCGCGGGAGTGATCATTGGCCTCATCCTGATCGTCGGATGCGTCGGCGGCCTGTTCTGGAATGAGGGCCGGGCGGTCAATACCGAAAGGGGTCTGTCTGAAGGGGCCGGCTTGGTTGTCGAGGCACCAGCCGATCCCATCGATCCGGCCAACGATCAGAAGCTGGTCCATGTCACGGGTATGGTCGCCGTGGTCGAGCCCCTGAGCGACCCCGCTTTTGGCATCACCGCGACCGGCGTCAGCCTGGCCCGCAACGTCGAGATGTACCAGTGGCAGGAAGAGTCGAAGAGCGAGAGTCGGACCAAACTAGGCGGCGGCGAGGAGACCGTCACCACCTATACCTATACCAAGGTCTGGTCCGCTCAGGCGCTGGATTCCAGCGGGTTCGAATCGCCGGCGGGCCATGAGAACCCGGCCTTCACTGTCGAGAGCACCCGGATTGTCGCCGAGGACGCGACACTCGGCGCGTTCCGGCTGGATGAGGCCGTTCTGAACCAGATGGACGGCGGCCAGCCCGTGCCCCTGTCGGACGAGGATCTTGTTGCCGTTCAGGCCGCGATGGACGACACCGCGGCCATCACGATCTCGGCCAACCAGATCGTCATCGCAGAGAACCCGACCGTGCCTGTCGTCGGCGACGTCCGCATCGGCTATGAAATCACGCCCGCAACCCAAACCAGCGTGGTGGCTCTTCAGAACGGTGACGGCTTCATGCCTTACCGCACCTCCAACGGGGAGGAGTTGCTGCTGGTCAGTGGCGGAGACGTCCCCGCATCCGAAATGTTTCAGGGGGCCCAGGACGCCAACGCGGCCCTGACATGGATCATCCGTGCGGTCGGTATGGTATTGCTGATGGTCGGTTTCGGTATGATCCTTGCGCCATTGGGCGTGCTGGCCGATGTCCTGCCTCTGGCCGGGACTATTGTGCGGATGGGTACAGGGCTGATCGGCTTTGTGCTGGGTATGCTGGTCGGCACGGTCGCGATCGCCGTCGCCTGGCTAGCCTTCCGGCCGCTACTGACCGTTGCCATCCTGATCATAGGCGGGATCATCGCCTTTGCCGTCTTCAGCTTCGGTCGCGGCCGGGCCAGGAAGAAGCTCGCCGAGGCAGCTGCAGCCTGATGCCTGATGCCTGATGCCTGATGCCTGTCAGGCAGGGGCTGTGAGGCCGACACACAAGCAGTCTCCGGCAACCTCAGCTTCAGCCGCTAACGGAGATGACGTTTAGTGAAACCCGTTTTGGGCAAGCAAAATGACGTGACTGACGTCACTCCCTGAAACGCCTCCAGGACCAGCCAGAATCCGCCGCTCGCAAGGACGGACGGATCAAGCCACCTTGCGGTCACAGTTTTCAGCCGCGCTCCTGCACCGGTTCTGCAGGTATAGCGCAGGTCGGAATTTCTGCGTTTCCCACGTTAAAGCGCGCAACTTAGGAAACGCCCCCTCCGACCCCTCCGGCCAGACTGGGAAGAGGCTGGGTGTTGGTGAAACACACCCTGAAATTTGACATCATGTCGCTGAACTATAACGCTTTTTACTCTTCTCTTCCCTGGCCTTCGTAATGCGGGGGTCAGGTGTTCGAGTCACCTAGGCGGCACCACCACTTCATTGACATTCTGAGCAGGAACCCGGCGGGCGAGCGGCGGAAGTGCCGTAAAGCTGGGTCGCGCGTGGGTCCGGGCTGGGTGGACTTCCACGAGCAGTGGTCTACATGCGGACGGATGACGTGAACCCCGCTTCCTGTTCGGCCATGACGGGAGTCGGTTCCAGAGGCCGACTCCAGCTGTTCCCGGAGGAGTTTCACGGGAGCGGGTCACGCGTTACCACACGCAGTTCAGTCGTCCTCCACTGCCGTATAGGTCAGCTGGCTGTTGATCCAGTTTTCGAGCGCAGCCAGGTCGACGACCCGGATTTTGCGATAGGACACCTCGATCAACGCGAGCTCGCAGAGCTGACCCAAGGTCTTGTTGAGGTAGGACCGTGTGACGCCGAGAAACATGGCGATGTCCTCCTGGGTAATGGCCAGATCCACGCTGTTTGCCTGCCGGTCGTCCGCGATGTGTCGCGCGTTCTTCAGCAGCACCCGCGCCAGGACGACCGACTTGGGCAGGGCGCGGAGGTCGTTCAGCGCCTCTACCAGTTGATGCACCCGGTAAACATTGCTTTTCAGCATCGCCTCGACAAT